>NZ_JAAGPF010000040.1 GCF_017104645.1 Burkholderia sp. Ac-20379 | reverse complement strand
TAGCGAGTCGGTACCACCCCTTCCCATCCCGAACAGGACCGTGAAACGACTCTACGCCGATGATAGTGCGGATTGCCCGTGTGAAAGTAGGTAATCGTCAGGCTTCCTCCTTCAGAACCCCCGCTGCCAAGGCAGTGGGGGTTTTGTCTTTTCCACTTCCGATTTGATTCATTAAAAATCGAAGTGCGCCGATACGGCGAATTGCAGTGGTATGCTACGCGTCCCCGATACGGATCGAATTGCATCCGTTATCCGGTCATTCAAATGACGCGATGAATTGGATTATTTAGATAATCCGATTCATCGGGATCGACAGCAAGGAATCATGACTGCAACTTCCAGCGATAAAGCGACTCAGCCGATTTCCATCGTGAGAATTGAATCCGCGATCAATGCCTGGCGTGAAGTGTATGTGCCGGCCGAGATCCACGACGACTACGCGCTCGACAGCGCAAGCAGTTGTCTCGCTGAAGTATATGGTTCGATGATTTTCCACGGCGAATCGAGCGTCGAGCTGAAATCGCTGACGCAGGACCAGCGCGACGCGCTGCTCGCGACCGAAGTTTGAGCCGGCACGGCAACCCGCCGCATCGATAAACCCGCGCGCCCGCGCGGGGCTCCGCCCCTCGTGTCACGCAATCGGAGTACCATCGTCGCCGCAACGCACGGATGCTCGGCGCGCTTCAAATCGCCCGCACGCCTCTCGGCATTCTCCGCCTGATCCCATTCCGCTCGACATATTCCGTATGACCGACAGCAGCGTCGATCGTCGTCAGACGACAGGTTTCCTTCCGTATCTCGTGGCCGCGACCTTCTTCATGGAGTATCTCGACACCACCGTGATCGCGACTGCGCTGCCGCAGATGGCGAAATCGTTCGGCGTCGGCCCGAATGCGCTGAGTCTCGGGATGACGGCCTACATGCTTGCGCTCGCAGTGTTCATCCCGATCAGCGGCTGGATCGCCGATCGCTTCGGCTCGCGCACGGTGTTCGGTTCGGCGATTGCGGTGTTCACGATCGCATCGGTGCTGTGCGGCCTGTCGGACAGCGTGGGTACATTCACCGCCGCGCGGCTGTTGCAGGGCGTGGGCGGCGCCATGATGGTGCCGGTCGGGCGGATGATCGTCGTGCGCAGCACCGACAAGGCTCAGCTGATGCGTGCGATCGCCACCATCACGTGGCCCGGCATCGTGGCGCCGGTGGTGGGGCCGCCGGTGGGCGGCTTCATTACGACGTATGCGTCGTGGCGCTGGATCTTCCTGCTCAACGTGCCGCTCGGCATCGCCGCGCTGGCGTGCGTGATGCTGCTGGTGCGCAACGAGCGTTCGGAAGAAGCGCGTCCGCTCGACTGGCTCGGTTTCGTGCTGTCGGGCGCCACGCTGACCTGCATGCTGTGCGGCACCGAAGCGGCCGGTCAACAGGATGCGAATTTCGTCGAGGCGATCGCGCTGATCGCCGCTTCCGTCGTGTTCGGCGCGGCCGCCTGGTGGCACGCGAAGCGCACGCCGCATCCGTTGCTCGACTTCACCACGCTCAAGGTGCCGACGTTCTCGGTCACGATCTTCACCGGTTCCTTCACGCGCGTCGCGATCAACGCGGTGCCGTATCTGCAGCCGTTGCTGTTCCAGGTGGGCTTCGGCATGTCGCCGTTCCAGTCGGGGTTGCTGCTGCTCGCCAGCGCCACCGGCAACCTCGGCATGAAGGCGCTGACCTCGTGGATTCTCGACCGCTTCGGCTTCCGGCGCGTGGCGCTGGTCGACGTGACGATCGCCGGTTTTTCGACGATCGCGTGCGGCTGGCTGACCGCGTCCACGCCGCTCGTCATCACGCTGGTGGTGGTGTTCGTCTACGGCCTGTCGCGTTCGATGCAGTTCTCGACGCTGGCCACGCTCGCGTTCGCCGACGTCCCGCCGAAGCAGACGAGCGCCGCCAGCACGCTGTCGAGCGCGGCGCAGCAGATGACGATCGGCATGGGCATCGCATTCGGCGCGATGTCGTTGCGGCTCGCTTCGCTGCTGCGCGGCGACGCCACCGGCACGCACTACGTGATGGCCGATTTCCGCTGGGCGTTTCTGGCAGCCGGCGTGCTCGCGCTGCTGACTTTGCCCGGCTATGCGCGGATGGCCGCGAATGCCGGCGATCGGCTGCGCGCGAGCGTCGCGAAGCGCTGAACGCCATGCATGGCGCGCTTACTGCGCGTCGTGAAAAATCACCCCGAGCGTGTGCCGATGGCCCGAGCGCAGCCGGCTCACGCCGTGGCGCAGGTTGACGCGGTACACGCCGCGCGTGCCCTGCACCGGCCGGCCATGCACGGCGAAGATCGCCGCGTCGCCGCGCTCGAGCGGCACCACCTCCGCGCGCGATTGCATGCGCGGGCGCTGCTCGGTCAGCACGAACTCCCCGCCCGTAAAGTCCTCTCCCGGCTGCGACAGCAGGATCGCGACCTGTAGCGGAAAGACATGCTCGCCGTAAAGATCCTGATGCAGGCAGTTGTAGTCGCCCTCGCCGTAGCGCAGGATCAGCGGCGTCGGCCGCGTCTGGCCGGCCGCATGGCAGCGTTGCAGGAACGTATCGTGATCGGGCGGGTAACGCGTGTCGATGCCGAGCGCGCGGTGCCAGTCGTTGGCGACCGGCGCGAGCGGCGCATAGAGATCGCGGCGCAGCGCGGCCAGTTCGGGCGGAAGCGGATAACCGAAGTAACGATATTCGCCGCGGCCGAAGTTGTGCTGCGCCATCACGATACGGCTGCGATACCGCGCCGCGTCGTCGTAGCCGGCGATCCACGCGTCGCAGGCGCGGCGATCGAGCAGGCCGCGCACGACGGCCACGCCGTGCGCATTCAACGCGTCGCGAATCGCGCGCCAGTCGCATGCAGCGGGCACCACGGAAGATGGGGAAGGGGAGGCTGACGGAAACGGCGAATGCCGTTCGAGGCTGGCAGTCACGATGGATCTCCGCGCAATGGGCTGGCGATCATCGTAGAGGCCGCGTGTTCGTGCGGCGCTCCGAATCTTGCGCGGCAATCCGCTTGAACCTGGCAATGCCAAGACGGGCCGAGCCAGGCAGCCGCTCACCCAGGCAAGCGGAAGCGGCTGGAATGCTCATGCCGCCACGCGTTCAGCCCAGTGCGCGCGCCGAGTTGCAAATTGCACGAGCGGATTGCAAGAGGGGCGGGGCCAGTTTTGCCTCCGCTTCCGCCAGTGTCCATCGCGACGTGGGGGCGACGATGTGGACGGCGCCCAACGGGCGACCCTTGCTGCCGATGATCGGCGAGGCGACGGTCATGTCTCCGAGGAACATCTCTTCGCCGTTCAGCGCGTAGCCGCGCTGCCGGGTCAGACGCAATTCGTCCATGATCTCCTCGATCGACGTCTTGGTGCGCGGCGTCAGTTGCACGCGCTGGGCCTGTTCGATCAAGGCGCGCGCCTCGCCTTCGTGCAGGGCGCTCAGATAGGCGCGCCCCGACGCCGAGCAATACATGGGAATGCGGCTGCCGATCGGCATGTGCAACGGGACGAACTGCGCGCTGACGAATCGCGCCAGGTACACCATCTCGTCGCCGTCGGGCTCGGTCAGGCAGGTCGTTTCCGACGTGACGTTCGTCAGTTCGGAGAGAAACGGATTGGACAGGTCGATCAGCGGATCGGCCGTCAGGTAGTTGTAGCCGATCTTCATGACCTTCAGCGTCAATTGATAGCGGCGCGTCACCGGGTGTTTGCGCAGATAGCCGAGCTGCTCGAGCGTGTACACCATGCGCTGCGCGGAACTCTTGTTGATGCCCGATGCGGTTGCGATCTCGGCGATCGTCATCGTCGGGCGTTCCGTGTTGAACGCCGACAGCACCGAGAGTCCCTTCTCCAGGGACTGGTTGAACAGCAGGTTGCCCCCCTCCTCGGCATCGGTCGAGCTGCCCCCGTCCTTCGTGTTCGCATTCATCGCTGTTGCGCTCCGTGTGTTTTTGTTCATACTTTTAAAAATCGCATATCGATTCTAGTGATTCGAATAATGGTTTTCAAGTATTAAAGAATAATTTCTCGGGTTCGATAATTGCCATACTCCAGCTCAGCATCGTCGCGCCCGAGGGCGTTTCCAGAACCTTGAAGAGGACATCAACGTGACCACCATCAACCGCTTCCGTCGCAACGCCCTGATCCTGTGCCTGGCCTGTCATGTTCCGTTCGCCTGGGCGCAAGGCGCGGCCCCGACGTACACGGTCGGCGCGACCGCCACGGGCATTCCGTTCACTTTTCTCGATATCAAGACCGACAGCCTGCAGGGCATGATGATCGATACGGTCAACGCGCTGAGCAAGGCCGGCGGCTTCAAGGTCAACGTTCAGCAGACCACGTTCTCCGCGCTGATCCCGTCGCTGACGGCCAGCAAGATCGACATCATTTCCGCTGCGATGCTCAAGACGCCGGCGCGCGAAAAGGTCGTGGCGTTCAGCACGCCCGTCTATGCGTACGGCGAATCGCTGATGGTCCGGGCGGACGACAACAAGGCGTACACGTCGCTTGACGATCTCAAGGGAGAGGTCGTCGGCGCGCAGGTGGGCACGATCTTCCTGGACATGCTGAACAAGAACGGCTCGTTCAAGGAAGTGCGCAGCTACGACTCGATTGCGGACATGGCGCGCGACCTGCAACTCGGGCGCATCAAGGCCGGGCTTGGCGATCAACCGCTGCTGGCCTATCAGGTGCGCAACAAGACGTTCCAGGGCGTGAAGGTGGTGGCGACCTACAAGCCGGTGAACGTCGGCGACGTGTGCCTGGTCGTGCGCAAGGACGACACCGCGACGCTGGCCCGCCTCAATCAGGCCATCGCCGCCATCAAGGCGGACGGCACGCTGGCGAAGATCGTCCAGAAATGGGGGATGTAAGCGCGATGGATTTCGCTTCCTTCCTGAACAACGCCGTCGATTTTCTGCCGATCCTGCTCAAGGGGGCGGTGGTCACGGTGGAGGTCACGGTGCTGTCGTTCCTGCTGAGCAGCGTTCTGGGCCTCGGCCTGGCGCTCATGAAGCTGTCGCCCGTTCGCGCGGTCGCGGTTCTCGGTTCGACGATCGTCAACGTGGTTCGCGGGCTGCCGATCATCGTGCAGCTGTTCTACATCTACTTCGTGATGCCGGACATCGGCATTCACCTCACGGCGTTCCAGGCCGGGGTGATCGGGCTCGGTATCGCGTACTCCGCGTATCAGGCCGAGAACTTTCGGGCTGGCATCGAGGCGGTGGACGCCGGCCAGCGAGAAGCCGCGCAGGCGATGGGCATGCGCGGCGGCCTGATCCTGCGTCGGGTGATCCTGCCGCAAGCGTTTCGCATCGCGTTGCCGCCTTACGGCAACACGCTCGTGATGATGCTCAAGGATTCGTCCCTGGTATCGACAATCACGGTGGCCGAAATGACGCGCGCAGGCCAGCTCATCGCCACGTCGACGTTCCAGAACATGACGGTGTACACGCTCGTGGCGCTGCTCTATTTGTTGATGAGCCTGCCGCTTGTCTACGGGTTGCGGAAGATCGAGAACCGATTCGGTACGGGGCGCAAACGCTAATGATCGAGATTAAGAATCTGCAAAAGCGCTTCGGCGCGCATCAGGTCCTGCACGGCGTCGATCTGCACGTCGATGCGGGCGAGGTGGTGTGCCTGATCGGGCCGTCCGGCTCGGGCAAATCGACCGTGCTGCGGTGTATCAATGGTCTGGAATCGTACGACGGCGGCTCGATCCAGGCATTCGGCGAGACGGTCAGGCAGGACAGCCCGCACATCCATCGGCTGCGCAGCCGCATGGGCATGGTGTTCCAGCGCTTCAACCTGTTCCCGCACCGCACGGTGCTGGAAAACGTGATGGAGGGGCCGCTGTACGTGCGCGGCGAGAGCAAGGCCGTGGCGCATGCGCGCGCGATGAGCCTGCTCGACAAGGTCGGGCTCGCGGGCAAGGCCTCGGCGCATCCGCCGCAACTGTCCGGCGGCCAGCAGCAACGCGTGGCCATTGCGCGCGCGCTGGCGATGCAGCCCGAGGCGATGCTGTTCGACGAACCGACTTCCGCGCTGGATCCCGAACTGGTGGGGGACGTGCTCGAGGTCATGCGCGACCTGGCGCGGGACGGGATGACGATGGTGGTGGTGACGCACGAGATGGGCTTTGCTCGCGAGGTGGCCGATCGCGTGTGCTTCCTGCACGGCGGCAAGATCGTCGAGGAAGGGCCCGCGGCACAAGTTCTCGGCGCGCCCACCCAGGCCCGGACGCAGGACTTTCTGCGCCGCGTGCTGCACCAACCGGCGCCGGCGGCGGGAGAATCGGCACGATGACGTCCTTGCCTTCGGCCGACACGCTGCCGCCGTCGCTCTGGGCGGCGACGGCCATCGCGGCACCGCCCACGCCAACGCTCGATGGGCCGATTCGAACCGATGTGCTCGTCATCGGCGCCGGTTACACCGGGCTGTCCACCGCCTTGCATCTGGCGCAGGCCGGTGTGGCCGTGTGCGTGGTCGACGAGCACGAACCGGGCTGGGGCGCGTCCGGGCGCAATGGCGGTCAGGTCAATCCAACGCTCAAGCACGATCCCGACGAACTGATTCGCATGCTGGGCGCCGCCCGCGCCGAGCGGCTCATCGACGCGGTGTCGAGTTCCGCGGATCTCGTGTTCGACCTGATCGATCGTCACGCGATCGATTGCGCGCCGGTGCGCAGCGGCTGGCTGCAACTGGGCTATGCCGAGAAGTCGGTCGAGGCGCTGCATCGGCGCGCGCGCCAGTGGGAGCGGCGGGGCGCGCCGGTCGAGCTGCTCGACCGGGCCGCGGTGACGCATCGCGTGGGGACGACGGCGTTCGCCGGCGGATGGCTCGACGGGCGCGCCGGTGCGCTGCAGCCGCTGTCCTATGCGCGGGGGCTTGCCGACGCCGCGCGGCGGGCGGGGGCGTCGATTCACGGCGGATGCCGGGTCACGTCGCTCGAACCGAGCCTCATCGATGGCAAGCGCCATTGGGTGGCGACCACCTCAACCGGGCACGCGGTGAGCGCGGAACGCGTCGTCATCGCCACGAACGGCTATACCGGGTCGCTATGGCCGAACCTCGCGAGCACGCTGCTGTGCGCCAACAGCTTCATCGTCGCGACGCCGCCGTTGCAGGGCGACCAAGCCGCGTCGATTCTCGCGCGCGGTGAAACCGCGTCCACGGCGCAGCGGTTGCTGCTGTATTTCCGGAAGGATCATCAAGGCCGCTTGCTGATGGGCGGGCGCGGGTTCTTCAAGGATCCGACTTCGCCCTCCGACTTCGCTCACCTCGAACGATCGCTGGCCTTGCTGTTTCCCGAACTCGGCCCGATGTCCTATGCCTATCGTTGGTCCGGGCGCATTGCCGTGACGCGCGATTTCATGCCCCACATTCACGAGCCCGCGCCAGGGCTGACTGCCGCGTTGGGCTGCAACGGGCGGGGCATCGCGCTGTGCACGAGCTTCGGCAAGCATCTCGCCGACCGGCTGACCGGACGCACGGATTTTCCCTTCCCGGTTTCGGACATCAAGCCGATACCGTTGCATCAGTTGCAGCGCTTCTATATCGGGGCCGGCGTGGCGTTGTACAGCCTGCTCGACCGATTCGGCTAACCCGGTTTTCACGAAAGGAACGAGTTCGCCGCGCGATCCGCGGCGACCGCAAAACGCACCATGACGATTCAGATCATCAAGCAGGCGCTCTCCGTCGCGCTGAGCGACAGCGGCCCGGTCGGGGCGCCGCTCGGCGTGCCGGTTTGCACGACATCCGGTGTCGGTTTCGAGAGCGCCGATCCGAACGGCCTGCAAGCCGGCGTATGGGCGTGCACGGAGGGCAGCTTTCAGCGTCAGGTCGAGACCGGCGAGGTGATGCACATCCTGGCGGGGGCGGGGAGCTTCACGACGCGGGAAGGCGTGCGGTACGACTTCAATGCCGGCGACACGCTGTATTTTCCGCCGAACACGCACGGTACCTGGCGGATCAGCGAAGCCGTTCGCAAGGTGTACGTGATGGTCTGAGTGCGGTTTCGGCAGGCCATCGAGCGGCGGCCGAAGCCGCCGCCGCGATCCTCACGCGATCGCGTGGAACACCCAGTACAGCCCGCCGGCCAGCACGATCGAGGCCGGCAGCGTCAGCACCCAGGCCAGCACGAGGCTGCGCACCGTGCCCCACTGCAGGCCCGAACCGTTGGCGGCCATCGTGCCCGCCACGCCCGACGACAGCACGTGCGTCGTCGACACCGGCAGGCCGTACATGTCGGCCGCGCCGATCGTGATCATCGCCACGGCTTCGGCCGATGCGCCCTGGCCATATGTCAGATGCTGCTTGCCGATCTTTTCGCCGACCGTCACGACGATCCGCTTCCAGCCCACCATCGTGCCGAGGCCGAGCGCGAGCGCCACGGCCACCTTGACCCAGGTCGGGATGAACTTGGTGGCGTGGTCGAGCTGCGAACGGTAGTTGTTGATCGCGCTGCGGTCGTCGGCCGAGAAGTTCGGCTGCTTGGCCTTGTCCATCAGGCGGATCGCTTCGGAGACGAGATACATCGTGTTGCGCACGTTGTCGACCTGGCCTTGCGGCACGTTGGCGATCGAGCCGGTCGAGCCCACGGAGGCGGCCAGCGAGTTCGACAACTGCTGCACGGCCGGCAGCGTGTCCGGCGTCAGTTGACGCGTCTGCACGTACGTCTCGACCACGGCGCGCGGGTGGGCCGGGGCGGCGACGCCGTTGGTGTACTTGCCGAACGTGGCCGAAGCCTGATGCGCGACCGCGATGAAGGTCTGCGTTTCGGCCGGGGTGACGGCCTTGTTCAGCGCGTAGGCGGTCGGCACCGTGCCGATCAGGATCAGCATGATCAGGCCCATGCCCTTCTGGCCGTCGTTCGAGCCGTGCGCGAACGACACGCCCGTGCAGGTCAGGATCAGCAGGCAGCGGATCCAGAACGGCGGCGGCTGGTCCTTCGGCGGTTCCTTGTAGAGCGCCGGCGCCTTGATCACGGCCTTCAGGATCAGCAGCAGCAGGCCCGAGAACAGGAAGCCCACCAGCGGCGAGAACAGCAGCGCCTTGCCCACGCCGCCGGCCTGGCCCCAATCCACGCCGCTCGTGCCCGACGCGCCGTGCATCAGCTGGTTCATCAGGCCCACGCCGATGATCGAGCCGATCAGCGTGTGCGAGCTGGACGACGGCAGGCCGAAGTACCAGGTCGCGAGGTTCCAGACGATCGCCGCGATCAGCAGCGCGAACACCATCGCGAAGCCGGCGCCGCTGCCCACCTGCAGGATCAGCTCGACCGGCAGCAGTTGCAGGATCCCGAACGCGACCGCGCCGCTCGAAAGCAGCACGCCCATGAAGTTCCAGAGGCCGGACCACACCACCGCCACGTTCGGCGTCAGCGAGTGCGTGTAGATCACCGTGGCGACTGCGTTCGCGGTGTCGTGGAAGCCGTTGACGAACTCGAAGCCGAGCGCGATCAGCAGCGCCACGCCGAGCAGGATGTACGGAAACAGCGAATGATTGCCGACCGGCGCGAGATCCGCGAGCAGGTGGGTCAGCACGTAGCCGCCCCCTGCGACGAGGATGACGAGGAAGACGATCAGGCCGAAGCCTTTCGATCGACCGAGATCGATGGAAGACGAGGTAGGTTGGCTCATGGCAGGTGAACGGTGGGCGTGTGAGTAATTTGATCGCCCGATCCTAGCGCCCGCACTTAGGCAGTTTCGTGACAGTTAACGATTGCCCTGCCTGGTTCGGCCTGGCCGCCTTCGCGTCGGTCGAATTGACAGCGTCATCGTGAAACCGTGCCGGACCAGGTGGTAAGTCGTGCCGCGCAGGCTTCGCCGCGCGGCAGTCGCTTAGTCAATCTAGTCAACCCGGCCGGTTTGTTCAACCTCGCACGGGCCGCGCCTCCGGCGCACCGGCGAAACGCCGCGCGCAGGCCACGCACGCCACCACCACGGCGGTCACGGCCAGCATCGAGGCCGGCACCGCTTCGTGCAGCAGCCACGCCGCGAGCAGCAGCCCGAAGAACGGCTGCAGCAGTTGCAACTGGCCCACGCCCGCGATGCCGCCGAGCGCCAGCCCGCGATACCAGAACACGAAGCCGATCAGCATGCTGAACAGCGACACGTAGGCGAGGCTCCACCAGGCCGGCGCGCCGATCGCCGCGAACGACGCGGGCCGGCTCGCGATGGCGAGCGGCAGCATCAGCGGCAGCGACAGCACCAGCGCCCACGAAATCACCTGCCAGCCGCCGAGCCGGCGCGACAGCCGCGCGCCTTCCGCGTAGCCGAGCCCGCACGCGAGGATCGCCGCCAGCATCAGCAGATCGCCGGGCAGCGAGGCGCCGCCGCCGTTGCGCAGCGCGAAGCCCGCCACGGCGGCGCTGCCCACCGACGAGAACAGCCAGAACGCCGCCTGCGGCCGCTCGCCGCCGCGCACCACGCCGAAGATCGCCGTTGCGAGCGGCAGCAGACCGACGAACACGATCGCATGGGCCGACGTGATGTGACGCAGCGCGAGCGCGGTCAGCAGCGGAAAGCCCACCACCACGCCAAGCGCGACGATCGCGAGCGGCAGCAGGTCGGTGCGCGCCGGCCGCGTCTCGCGGAACGCGAGCAGCAGCGCAATGGCGATCAGCCCGGCGATCGCCGCGCGCGCCACGGTCAGGAACACCGGATCGAAACCGAGCACGGCGATGCGCGTCGCCGGCAGCGAGCCGCTGAAGATCAGGACACCGAGGAAACCGCTGAACCAGCCTTGGGTGGAGTTCTGCATGGTGGAGTTGGACGCCTGGGTCCGGAAGTCGTGAAAGGATGGGGCAGCATCCCACGCGCGCGCGTCCGGGGTAAGCTACGGAGCAGCACAATTTCAGCAAACTGTACTGATCGGAGCGCCGTACAGATGCAAGACATCGAACCGAAAAACACCGGCGAAGGCAGCCGCGTGGCGCACGTGATGGCGACCCTGCGCACCCGGATCGCCAGCCGCGCGTTGATGCCCGGCGCGCGCGTGCCGTCGATCCGCTCGATGGCGGAAGCGCTGGGCGTATCGAAATCGACGGTAGTCGATGCCTACGACCGGCTCGTGGCCGAGGGCGCGTTGTCGGCGCGGCGCGGTTCGGGCTTTTTCGTGGCGGGCCATGCGCCGCCGTTCGCACTGGCCAGCGTGGCGCCGCGCCTCGATCGCGAGCTCGATCCGCTGTGGCTGACGCGCCAATCGCTCGAAGCCGGCAGCGCCGCGCTGAAACCGGGCGCGGGCTGGCTGCCGGCCGATTGGCTGCCCGACGACGGCCTGCGCCGCGCGCTGCGCACCGTGGCGCGCGACGGCCAGCACGACCTGGCCGATTACGGTGCGCCGCTCGGCCTGCCGGCGCTGCGCCAGCAGCTTGCCTGGCGGCTCGCGCAGCACGGCATCGAGGCCGGCGCCGACCAGATCCTGCTGACCGACGGCGGCACGCACGCGCTCGATCTGATATGCCGCTTCCTGCTTGAACCGGGCGACACGGTGGTGGTGGACGACCCGTGCTACTTCAATTTCCAGGCGCTGCTGCGCGCGCATCGCGTCGAATTGGTCGGCGTGCGCTATACGGCCAACGGCCCCGATCCGGCCGAGTTCGCGCGCGTGCTGGCCGAGCACCGGCCGCGCCTGTACGTGACGAATTCGGCGGTTCACAACCCCACCGGCGCGACGCTGGCGCCGGCCGTCGCGCATCGCGTGCTGACGCTGGCCGCCGAGCACGACGTGCTGATCGTGGAAGACGACATCTTCGCCGACTTCGAGACGGATCCGGCGCCGCGGCTCGCGGCGTTCGACGGCCTGTCGCGCGTGATCGCGATCGGCAGTTTTTCGAAGACGCTGTCGGCGGCGGTGCGCTGCGGCTATATTGCGGTGCGGCGCGAGTGGGTCGATCCGCTGATCGACCTGAAGCTCGCGACCACGTTCGGCAACGGCGGCCTGAACGCGGCCGTCGTGCACCGGCTGCTGGTGGACGGCACCTACCGCCGCCATCTCGACGGCCTCCATGCGCGGCTCGGCGACGCCGTCAGCGAAACCTTGCGGCAACTGACGGCGGCGGGGCTGGCCGTGCCGATCCGGCCGCGCGCGGGCATGTTCCTGTGGGCCGAGCTGCCGGATGGGCTCGACGCGGCGGCGGTGGCGCGCCATGCGCTTGCCGAGGGCGTGGTGTTCGCGCCCGGCAATGTGTTCAGCGTGTCGCACACGGCCACGCGCCATCTCCGCTTCAACGCCTCGCAGAGCAACCGCCCGGCCGTGTACGCCGCGCTGCGGCGCGCGATGGCGCTGGCCGCACGGCAGCCCGCCTAAGCCGTTCGCCGCTTTGCTTTAGTATCGAACCGATTCGATCGAAACCAGGAGAGCCGGGATGAAGCTGGGTGTGATTGGCGTGGGCGATTTGACGGAGAAGATGGTGCGCGGCCTGCATGGCAAGGCAGGAGAACTGAGCATCGTGCTCTCGCCGCGCGGGGAGGCGCGTTCGCAGGCGCTGGCGCAGGCGTTCTCGTACGAGCGGCTGGCCAGCAATCAGGCCGTGGCCGATGCGGCCGATATCGTGCTGATCGGGGTGCGGCCCGCGCAACTGGCGGCGCTGGCCGGGGAGGTGACGTTCCGGCCCGGGCAGAAGGTGATTTCGGTCGTGGCCGGCGTGTCGATCGCCGAATTGCGCGATCTGTTCGGCGAGATCGAATGCTGCCGCGCGATGACGTCGCTGTCGGCCGAGGTCCATTGCGCGACCGTCGCCGTCTATCCGGCCGACGCGCAGGTCAGCGCCTTGCTCGCGCCGCTCGGCAGCCTCGTCGCGCTGGCCACCGAAGCCGAGTTCGAACTGGCGACGGTGGCCGCCTGCGCGAACGGCTGGTTCTATTTCCTGCTGCACGACATGCAGCAGTGGTTCGTCGGCAAGGGGCTGTCGCCCGAGAGCGCGCGGGCGCTGGTGGTGAGCAGCGTGGAAAGCTGCACGGGGTATGTGCGGCATCACGCATCGGCGTCGATCGGGGCGATCGGCGAATCGATCGCGCAACCCGGCACGTTCACGGCGCGCGGGCTGGACGAATGGAAGCGTTTAAAGGGCGATGCCGCGTGGCTGGCCGCGTGCGACACCGTGGCGAACGCGCTCACGGCCAAACCGGGCGACGCGCCCGACTGAGCGCGCAAGCCGCGCAGGCCGGGCGCGGCCGCTCATGTTCCGACACGCACCCGGCCGCGCGCATGCGATGAAACGCACGGCGCGCCGGGGCGTCTGGGGCACGTACTTACGCGCCGGTGGCTGCCACATGACGGGCGGCTTGCGTCTGGCGACGCGTGTCGCCGTCGCGCCCGCCGCAGTCCGGCTCGCCCGCGTTGTTGCGCCGCGCGATGCGGATCACGCAGAAGCCAGACAGCAGCGCCGCTGCCGTGTACTGCAGCGCGAGCGGCCACCAGGCCGGCGCGGCGCTCTGCGCGATCACGGTGGCCACCAGCGGCGTGAGGCCGCCGGCCAGCGCGCCGCACACCTGATACGAGACCGAAATCGCCGTATAGCGGATCCGCGCCGCGAACAGGCCGCTGACGAAACCGGCCACCACCGCGTAATAGCCCGATTCGGCGATCGTCGCGAGACCGATGCCGAGCGTGATCGCGACCGGCGTGCCCGCATGCACGAGCGGCAACATCACGAACGGCACGATCGCAGCCCATGCCGCCGTGGCGACCAGCACGCGCGTGGTGCCGAAGCGCTGCGCGACCCAGGCCGCGCCGAGTTGCACCACGAACTGCAGGCAAGCCACGATCGTCATGCAGTGCAGCACCATCGAGCGGTCGAGCGACAGGAATTGCGTGGCGTACGTGATCATGAAGATGTTGCTGAAGTACACGCCCGCGATGCCGTACACGTTCGCGCCGATCGCGAGCAGCAGCAGCGGCCACTGGCGCAGCGCCTCGCGCAACGGGTTCGACGCCATCTCGCCGGCGGCCTTCACCTCGGCGAACTCCGGCGATTCGGACACGCTCGCGCGAATCGCGAAACCCACCACGAGCAACACCGAACTGGCCAGGAACGGCACGCGCCAGCCCCAGCTCATCAGGTCTTCCCTGGGCAGCATGCTGATCGCGCCGAATGCGAGCATCGACAGGATCAGGCCGCTTGCGCTGCCCAACTGCGCGAACGATGCGAAGAACGTGCGCTTGCCTTCCGGCGCGTGTTCGCCGGCCAGCAGCACCGCGCCGCCCCATTCGCCGCCCACCGCGATGCCCTGCAGCACGCGCATCAGCACCAGCAGCGTGGGCGCGAGCATGCCGGCCTTCTCGTAGGTCGGCAGCAGCCCGATCGCCACCGTGGCCACCGCCATCAGCAGCAGCGTGGCGAGCAGCGAGCGCTTGCGCCCGTAGCGGTCGCCGAGATGGCCGAACAGCACGCCGCCGAGCGGCCGCGCGAGAAAGCCCACCGCGAACGAGCCGAACGAGGCGAGCAGGCTCACGAGCCGGCTCTCGCCGGGAAAGAACAGCGGGCCGAACACGATCGCGGCCGCCGTCGCATAGCTGTAGAAGTCGTACCACTCGATGGTGGTGCCGACGAACGACGCGAGCGCCGCCCGCCGGGGTTGCCGGGCCGGCGTTGAGGTTTGCATCACGGAATCTCCTCCTGGTTCTTGTAGGTGCTGCGTGGCGTGGGCGCGCCGGGGGCTCAGTCGCGGCAGGTCACGCCGGGAAACGCGCACAGCAGCTCGTAGGCGAGATTCGCGCCGAGCAGCGCCGTGGTGCCGAACGGATCGTAGGGCGGGGCCACTTCCACGAGGTCGGCGCCGACGATGTTGAGGCCGTACGCACCCCGAATGATTTCGAGCGCCTGCGGCACGGTCAGCCCGGCGATTTCCGGCGTGCCGGTGCCCGGCGCGTAGGCCGGATCGATGCCGTCGATGTCGAAGCTGATGTACACGGGCGTGTCGCCGATCTGCTCGCGCACCTCGCGCATCAGCGGCGCGAGCGACTGGTTCCAGCACGATTCGGCCTGCACGACGCGAAAGCCCTGCTGGCGGCACCAGTCGAAATCCTCGGCGGCGTAGCCGGTGCCGCGCAGGCCGATCTGCACCACGCGATCGGTCACGAGCAGGCCTTCCTCCACCGCGCGGCGGAACGGCGTGCCGTGCGCGATCTTCTCGCCCATCATCGTGTCGTTGACGTCGGCGTGCGCATCGACATGGATCAATGCGACCTTGCCGTGCTTGCGGTGGATCGCGCGCAGGATCGGCAGCGCGATCGTGTGGTCGCCGCCGAGCGTGATCGGCTTGCAGTCGTGGGCCAGGATCGCGTCGTAGGCGGCCTCGATGCGCGCGATCGAATCGTGCAGGTTGTACGGGTTGATCGCCACGTCTCCCACGTCGGCCACGCGCAGCGAATCGAACGGCGCGGCGCGCGTGGCCATGTTGTAGGGGCGCAGCAGCACCGATTCGGCGCGGATCTGGCGCGGGCCGAAGCGCGCGCCGGTGCGGTTCGAGGTGCCCAGATCGAACGGCACGCCGACGAAGCAGGCGTCGAGGCCGGCCGCGTTCGGCACGTGGGGCAGGCGCATCATGGTGGCGATGCCGCCGCTGCGCGGCATGTCGTTGCCGCCGAGCGGCTGGAAGAAGGGGGTGTCGTTCATGGGGCGTCTCGGTGATTCTCTTTCGTGTGGAACGGGAGCCGCCGTATCATTCGACGCGGCGCGACGCTAGTTGTACGCGTTTTGCCGGGCAGGAAGAATGCCAAGGTTTCGACGTCAACATCGATCCGGATCGATGTAATCAAAGGGGAGCATCCGTGCTGGGGAATCTGTCGACGCTCGATCTGCGTCTGATCCGCGTGTTTCTGGCAGTGGCCGACGCGGGCGGCGTGACCGCCGCGCAGGCGGTGCTGAACGTGGGGCAATCCACCATCAGCGCGCAGTTGTCGTCATTGGAGACGCGGCTCGGCTACCGGCTCTGCGAGCGCGGCCGCAGCGGCTTCCGGCTCACGCCGAAGGGCGAGCGCTTCCAGGCGATGAGCCGCAAGCTGCTGGTGGCGCTCGACGAATTCGGCAGCGCCGCGCGGCACATGGATCGTCAACTGGTGGGCACGCTCAACATCGGCCTGATCGGGCATACGCCGATCAGCCAGAACGCGCGCATCGCCGAGGCGATCGCCGCGTTCCGCACGCGCGACGAAGCCGTGCGCTTCTCGATTTCGGTGCGCCCGCCCGGCGATCTGGAGGAAAAGCTGCTCGGCGACGAGATCCAGATCGCGGTGGGCTATTTCTGGCATCGCGTGCCGGTGCTCGACTACACGCCGCTGTTCGTGGAGCGGCAGGTGGCCTATTGCGGGCGCGGGCATCCGCTGTTCGAGCAGGCGGGCGGGCTGTCGGCCGCCGACGCGGCCGGGCACGAATGGGCCTGGCGCACCTATCCGCTGCCCGAGGCGCAACTGTCCACCTCGCCCGACCGCGTGACCGGCACCGCCGACAACATGGAGGCGGTCGCGCTGCTGATCCTGTCGGGGCACCACCTCGGCTACCTGCCTGAGCACTTCGCGGCGCCCTACGTGGCGCAGGGCCTGCTCGCGCCGCTCAACCCCGAACTGCTGCACTACGACGTGACGTTCCACATGGTCGTGGCGCGGCGTGCGAAGAAGGATCCGATCGTCGCGGCGTTCCTGGAGGATCTGGCCAGCGCGCATCTGCGCGTGCCGGTGGGCGTCGCCGCGGGCACATGACCGGCGCGGCTTCGACGTTCCTCTCAGGCGATCGGCAGCCCCTGATCGCCCTTGATCTCGCGCAGCGACAGCACCGACTCCACCGACGTGACGCCCGGCAGCACGCGCAGCACGTCGCGCACGAAGCTGCCGTAATCGTCGAGATCGCGCCCGATCACCTGCAGCAGATAATCGGCCGAGCCCGACACGTTGTGGCACGACAGGATGCGCGGCATCGCCAGCACCTCGCGCTCGAAGCGGTCGCCGAGCGCGCGGTCGTGCACGGCGATGCGCAGCAGCACGAACGCCACCACGCCGTAGCCGAGCTTCTTGCGCGAGAGCTGGCCGCGGTAGCGCTCCACGTAACCCTCGTTCTCGAGCCGCTTGAGGCGGCGCGCGCACGGCGTCTCGCTGAGGCCCACCGTGTCGGCCAGCCGCGCGATCGGGATGCGGCCGTCGCGCTGCACGGCGGCGAGGATCGCGCGGTCGGTTTTGTCGAGGTCGTCCATGCTGGGCGGATTCCGTTGTTCGATGGCAAAAATATAGAGGAATCCGGCGTCGATGTCGCTGGGAAAGCCCATAAATGGCTCAGAAGCGCTCCGTGAACCCGGGCACACTGGAGCGCCTTTCGGCGGCGCGCGCGCCGCTTTCCGAACCGACCTTTTTCGCCGATCCGCCTCATGATTTCGCTCCACTTGCTCGCCCTCTACGTCGCGGCGCTGGCCGCCGTTTTCGCGCTGCCCGGCCCCGACATGGCGCTGTTGCTCCAGACCAGCATCCAGCGCGGCATGCGGCCGGGGATGGCGGCGGCGGGCGGGCTGGCACTCGCGCGGGCGGTGCACGTGACGCTGTCCGCCTGCGGCGTGGCCGCGTTGCTGCGCAGCGCGCCCTGGCTGTACGACATCGTCCGCTATGGCGGCGCGGCGTATCTGGCCTATGTCGCCTGGCAGATCTACCGCTCGCCGCCGTTCGCGATGCCGGGCGGCGCGGCGGTCGCGCCCGGCTCGGACGTGCTGCGCCAGGCGTTCGCCAAGGGCTTGCTGACCAACCTGCTCAATCCGAAGGCGCTGCTGTTCTGCTCGGTGCTGCTGCCGCAGTTCGTGCGGCCGGAGGCGGGCTCGGTGGGCGTGCAGGTGACCATGCTCGGCGTGCTGCTGGTGGCGCTGGGCGCGGTGTTCGATTCGGGTTACGTGGCGGGCGCGTCGCGGATCGCATCGTGGATGCGCGCACACCCGCTCGCGCAGACGTTGCAGCGCTACACGTTCGCGGCGGCGCTGTTCGCGTTCGCCTGGCGGCTGTCGGTGGACTAAGCGCGAAGGCTGGACAAGCGCGGCGCGCTGACCGAGGATGAGGGGCGTCGAATCTTTCGACGTGCCGCCATTCATTCCAGGGAGTGTGTTCGTGTCTTCGTTTTCGTCTTCGTCGAATCCCAAAGCCACCGTCGTCACCGGCGAATTCAGCGTCCAGATCGGCGCGCCCGAACTGCCCGGCGTGCCGGCCGGCGCCGCGGCGCTCGCGCGGCTCACGCTGGAGAAGGAATATCGCGGGCCGCTGCAGGGCCACGCGGCCGGCGAGATGCTCAGCATCGGGCAGCCGGCCAACGGCGAGGCGACCTACGTTGCGCTCGAATCGTTCGTCGGCACGCTCGATGGCCGCGAGGGCGGTTTCGCGCTGTCGCATCACGGGCAGATGCATGCGGGCAAGGAAGCGCTGCGCGTGACCGTGGTGCCGGGTTCGGGCAGCGGCGAGCTGGCCGGGATCGTCGGCGAGATGGAGATTCGCCGCGATGGCGGGCGCCACGAATACGTGCTGAAGTACGGATTCGTGGGGTCGTGGTTCGATTCGCTGAGCTCGGCCGGTTGAGCGGCCGGCACGCGCATGCCTTGCCGCCGACGCGGGCATGCGCCGCGCCGAGATCGCCCGACGCTGCACGCGGCGCGTGGGCTTACGTCAGCGCCGCCGTCAATGCCGGCACCGCCGTGAACAGATCCTCGACGAGCCCGTAATCGGCCACGCCGAAGATCGGCGCTTCCTCGTCCTTGTTGATCGCCACGATTACCCTGGCGTCCTTCATGCCGGCCAGATGCTGGATCGCGCCCGAGATGCCGATCGCCAGATACAGCTCCGGCGCGACGATCTTGCCGGTTTGCCCCACCTGATGATCGTTCGGCACGTAGCCGGCGTCGACGGCCGCGCGCGAGGCGCCGAGCGCGGCATCGAGCGTATCCGCGAGCGGCTCGAGCAGTTGCGCGTAGTGTTCCGCGCTGCCCATGCCGCGCCCGCCCGACACGACGATCCGCGCGCTCGTCAGCTCGGGCCGCGTCAGCGCCGTCACCTGCCTGTCGACGAAGCGCGCGAGGCCCGCATCGTCGGCCGCCGCGATGGCTTCGATCGCCGCGCTGCCGCCGTCGGCCTCGGCGGCATCGAACGCGGTGGCGCGTACCGTCAGCACCTTCACCGTGTCGCGCGACTGCACGGTGGCGATCACGTTGCCGGCGTAGATCGGCCGCTCGAACGTGTCCGGCGAGATGACCGCCGTGATGTCGGAGAGTTGCGCGACGTCGAGCTTCGCCGCGATGCGCGGCGTCACGTTCTTGCCGGCCGCCGTGGCCGGCGCAACGATATGCGCATAGCCGCCGGCGATCGCCAGCACGGTGGCGGCGACGTTTTCGGCCAGCCCGTGTTCGAGCGAGGGCGCGTCGGCCAGCAGCACCTTCGTCACGCCCGCGATGCGCGCGGCCGCTTGCGCCGCCGCTTGCGCGCCGTGGCCGGCGATCAGCACATGCAGTTCGCCGCCCAGTTGCCGGGCCGCCGTCACGGCGTGCAGCGTGGCCGCCTTCAGTGCCGCGTTGTCGTGTTCCGCGATGAGCAGGGTGGTCATGGATCGGGCTCCTTACAAAACCTTGGATTCGTGTTTGAGCTTCTCGACGAGCGTCGCGACGTCGGCCACCTTCACGCCGGCGCCGCGCTTCGGCGGTTCGGCGTAGCGCAGCGTGGTCAGGCGCGGCGCGATGTCCACGCCGAGAGAATCGGCTGCGAGCGTTTCGAGCGGCTTCTTCTTGGCCTTCATGATGTTCGGCAACGTCACGTAGCGCGGCGCGTTCAGGCGCAGATCGACGGTGACCACGGCCGGCAGCGCCAGCGACAGCGTCTCGGCGCCGCCGTCCAGCTCGCGATCGACGCGCGCGCGCCCGTCGGCGACCGCCAGCTTCGAGGCGAACGTCGCCTGCGGCAGCCCGGCCAGCGCGGCCAGCATCTGTCCGGTCTGGTTGGCGTCGTCGTCGATCGCCTGCTTGCCGAGCAGCACCAGTTGCGGCTGCTCGCGCTCGATCAGCGCGTGAAGCAGCTTCGCCACGGCGAGTGGCTGCAGCTCGGTTTGCGCCTCGACGAGGATCGCGCGATCCGCGCCGATCGCGAGCGCCGTGCGCAGCGTCTCCTGCGCCTGCGCGAGCCCCATCGACACGGCGATCACCTCGCTCGCCACGCCTTGCTCCTTCAGGCGCACGGCTTTTTCGACGGCGATCTCGTCGAACGGATTCATCGACATCTTCACGTTGGCGATATCCACGCCGGAGCCGTCGGACTTCACGCGAACCTTCACGTTGTAGTCGACGACGCGTTTGACTGCGACAAGTATCTTCATGGCGGTTCCATGGCAGGTGGGACGGGCGAACGGCGGCGCGGGGCGCAACCGGTGCGTCCCGTTAATTCGTTCGCATTGCAAAATAATTGGCCGAAGACGATGCCCGCGAGGGGCGTTTCTCCGGCGAGGCCGGATCAGATCATGCCGGAAGTCCGCATGTCGGCGAGATGGCGCTTCATGTCCTGCACTTCGCGCGCATGCGCCTCGCCCTTGCGCAGCGCGACGCTGGTGGACAGGATGTCGACGATCACGAGCGCGGCCAGGCGCGAGGTGGTGGGGGTGTACACGTCGGTGTTCTCGAGCGTTTCCGCCACCACGGCCACGTCGCAGTAGCGCGTCAGCGGCCCCTGCGAACCGGTGATCACCACCACGGTGGCGCCGCGTTCGCGCGCGGTGCGCGCCACCTCGATCAGCGAGCGCGTCGAGCCGGTGTTCGAGATCGCGACCACGGCGTCGCCGGGCTTCAGCATCGAGGCGGCGATGAACTGCTGGTGCGAATCCTGGTGCGCGACGCAGGGCACGCCGAACAGCGGGAACTTCTGCTGCGCGTCGAGCGCGACGATGCCCGACGCGCCGAAACCGAAGAACTCGATGCGCGAGGCGGCGGCCAGCAATTCGACGGCGCGGCCGATCGCCTGAAAATCGAGCTTCTTGCGGGCCCAGTCGAGGCTCGTGATCGTGTAGTCGAAGATCTTGGTGGCGACGGTTTCGGGCGTGTCCGCATCGGACAGCACCGAGTGCGTGGCCGGCGCGCCGAGCGCGAGGCTCTGCACCACGCGGATCTTGAAATCCTTGAAGCCGTTGCAGCCGATCGTCGTGCAGAAGCGCAGGATGGTCGGCTCGCTGACCTGCGCGAGCCGCGCGAGCTCGGACAGGCTCAGTTCCGCGATGGCGTGCACGTTCTCGAGAATATAGTCGGCGACCTGCCGGCTGCCGCGCCGCAATTCGGGGCGGGCACGGTCGATCACTTCCAGGATGTTGTAGTCGGGCACGCGGGCTTTCCTTCCTTGACTGACGAGCGTGAGGCCGGGACGGCTCATGCCGGGCGGGCGCGTCGCGGCCACGCAACCGCGCGCGCTTCCCAGCCGGAGTTTAGCGGAAGATCCAGCGGCGCCAGACGCCGGCGCCCTGCTGCATCAGCACCGCCGCGACGATGATCGCGCCCATCACCACCTGCTGGTGATAGCCCGGCACGCTGGCCAGATTCATGATGTTGCCGATCACGCCGAGGATCAGCACGCCCATCAGCGTGTTGAGCACGCCGCCCTTGCCGCCGGCCAGGCTCGCGCCGCCGATCACCACCGCCGCGATCACGGTCAGCTCGTCGCCCACGCCGACGGTGGGCGCGCCCACGCTGGCGCGCGCCGTCGAGATGATGCCGGCCAGCGCCGCCAGCGCGCCCGAGCACACGTAGGTGCCGAGGATATGGCGCGCCACCGGCACGCCCGACAGCCGCACCGCTTCCTGGTTCGAGCCGATCGCGCGCACCACGCGGCCCGCGCGCATGCGGCCCAGCGCGATGCCGCCGGCCACGAACACCAGCAGCATCACGAGCGTCGGGCCCGGAATCCCGAAGTAGCTGTGGCGGCCGAAGTCGAGCAGGGCCTGGCCCGCGTCGTCGACCAGGATCGGCGAGCCGTTCGAGACGATCATCGCGATGCCGCGCGCCACCGTCATCATCGCGAGCGTCACGACGAACGGCGTGAGCCGGAAGAACGCCACCAGCACGCCCGACACGAGCCCGCACAGGCCGCCCGTGACGAGCGCGGCCGCCAGCGCGAACGCGAGGCCGTGCTCTGGGATCAGCATCGCCGAGAGCACGCTGCCGAGCGCGGCCACCGAGCCGACCGACAGATCGATGCCGCCCGTCAGCACCACCAGCAGCATGCCGACCGACATGATGCCGACGCCGGCCACCTGGCGCGTGATGTTGGCGAGGTTCGGCGCCGAGAAGAAATCGCTCGAGATGAACGAGGCGGCGATCACCAGCACGACGAGGATCCCCACCGTGTTGAAGCGTCGCGCGGATTGCCAGGCATGCTGGAGCTTCGAGCCGCCGGCGGGCTGGCGCGGATTCGAGGTAGCGGCGCTGGGATTCATGATGGGTGTCTCCAAACGGATAGGGCGTTCTGTGGCGGCGGTGCAGCGGTGCAGCGGCCGGTCAATCGTGAATGAGGGCGGCGCCGTCGCGTTCGGCCGTCTGCGGGCCGGCGTGCGGTGAGCCGTGGGTTTCGCCGGGGTCGCGGCGCAGCGAGAGCGCGAGGATCGCTTCCTCGCTGTAGTCGGCGGGCTGCAGTTCGCCGCGGATGCGGCCTTCGCCCATCACCATGATGCGATCGCACAGCCCCATCAGTTCCTGGTGCTCGGACGAGATCACGAGCAGCGCCTTGCCGCGTTCGGCGAGCTGGTTGATCAGCGTGTAGATCTCCACCTTGGCGCCGACGTCCACGCCGCGTGTCGGCTCGTCGAGGATGATCAGGTCGCCGTCGGCATGGAACCACTTGGCGAGCACCACCTTCTGCTGGTTGCCGCCCGACAGCGTCGACACGTCCGCATCCATCGAGCGCGCCTTGATGCGCAGCGCGCTCATCAGTTGCTCGACCGATTCGCGTTCGCGTCGGAAGGCCAGGAAGCCGCCCGGCGCGCTGACCGATTTCAGCGCGGCCAGCGTGGCGTTGATGCGGATCGGCATCGACAGCACCGCGCCCTGGCCCTTGCGATCCTCGGGCACCAGCCCGATCCCGGCGCGCACGGCCGCCATCGGCGAGCGCACGTCGAGCGGCTTGCCCTTCAGTTCGATGCGGCCGGCATCGGCGCGATCGGCGCCGAAGATCAGCCGCGCGACTTCGGTGCGGCCCGAGCCGATCAGGCCGCCAAGCCCGACCACCTCGCCCGCGCGCAGCGTGAACGACACGCCGCGCACGGCCTCGCCGCGCGCCAGCCCGTCCACCTTCAGCACCACCTCGCCCGGCGTCGCGTGACGCTCGGGAAACAGCACCGACAGCGGGCGGCCGACCATCTTGCGGATCAGTTCGTCGCGCGTGATCTCGGCCGGCACGACCGTATCCACGCGGCGGCCGTCCTTGAGGATCGTGATGCGATCCGCGATCGCGAACACTTCCTCGAGCCGGTGCGAGATATAGACGATGCCGACGCCGCGTGCGCGCAGCGAGCGCACGATCTCCAGCAGGCGTTCGGCGTCGGACGGCGCGAGCGCGGCGGTGGGCTCGTCGAGCACCAGCAGCTTCAGTTCGCCCGACAGCGCCTTGGCGATCTCGATCACCTGGCATTGCGCGGCCGACAGCGTGCCGACCAGCGCGGCCGGATCGATGTCGAAGCCGAGGCTCGCGATCAGGTCGCGCGCCTTCGCGCGCAGGCTGCGCCAGTCGATCACGGCGGGCAGGGCGGCCAGGAACACGTTTTCGGCCACCGACAGATCGGGCGCCAGCGCCGTCTCCTGATGGATCACGGCGATGCCTTCGGCCAGCGCGGCGTGCGGGTTGCGCAGCACCATCTCGCGGCCCTGCACGCGAATCGTGCCGGCGTCGGGCTGATGGCCGCCGCCGATCACGCGCATCAGCGTCGATTTGCCGGCCCCGTTTTCGCCGACGAGCGCATGCACCTCGCCGCTGCGGATCTCGAAATCGATGTTCTCGATCGCGTGAATGCCGCCGAACCGCTTGTCGATGCCGGTGAGTGCGATGAACGGAATCATGGAACTGTCTCCACTCGGGCGCGCCGGCATCGGCCGGCGCGCGCGTACGACGGGAAAAGCGTCAGAAAATCGCTTTCGGGTTGTAGTACTTGTCGACGTTGCCCTTCGAGATCGCGACCGGCGGCGTGTACGAGATCTTCGGCACCGTGCCGGCCTGGCCCTTGGCGGCCTTCATGCCGATGTCGACAGCGGTGCGGGCCACCAGCGCCGGATCGTTCAGCGCGGTCACGCCGTACTTGCCCTGCTTGATCAGCGCGAGCGCTTCCTTCTGGCCGTCGGCCGCCGCCACCAGCGTGATGCCGTCGCGGTTCGCGCTCTGGATCGCGCGGCGCGCGCCGAGCAGCATGCTGTCGTTCTCGCTGAGCACCATGTTGATGTCCTTGTTGGCCACCAGCAGGTCTTCCATCGCCTTCAGGCCGCCTTCATCCGACCAGTTGCCCCAGCCCTGGCCGACGATCTGCAGGTTCGCCTTGCCGGTTTTCTCGAGCTGCGCCTCGGTGATGCCGGCCAGCACGCCCTCGCGACGCTCCTTGCCGACCGGGTTGCCCTTCTCGCCCGACAGCAGCGCGATCTTCAGCGGCTTGGCGCCCATGTTGTCCACGACCCAGCGGCCCACCAGCGCGCCGTTCTCGCTGTTCGACGACTGCACGAGCGTGACGTAGTTGGCCTTCGGATCGAGCGTGCTGTCGAACACCACCACCTTGACGCCGGCCGCGCTGGCCGCGTTCACGGCGCCGACCAGCGCTTCCGGATCGGCCGGATCGATCAGCAGCACCTTCACGCCGCGCGTGACGAGATCCTCCACGTCGGAGATCTGCTTGCCCATCTTGCCCTGCGCGTCGGCCACGATCACGTCGGCGCCGAGCTCGGTGGCGCGCGCCTTGGCCGATTCCATCGCCGCCGCGAAATACGGGGCGTTCAGCACCTTCATCGAAATCCCGACCTTCATCTTGTCGGCCGCGAACGCCGGCGTGGTGGCGATGATGCCGGCCGCGGCGAACGCGGCGGCGCAGCACAGCTTCTTCATGAAACGCGACATGTCTCCTCCTCTTGTGGGTGTCACGCAAACGGGCGACGCGGAGCGCGCCCGAAATTCAGGGTGTCGCCGGCGTCAGGAGGCCAGCAGCTTGCCCGGATTCAGGATGCCGCGCGGATCGAGCGCGGCCTTGATGGCGCGCATCGCGGCGAGTTCGTCGGGGTTGCGCGAGAGCGCCAGCACCTCGAGCTTCTTGGTGCCGATGCCGTGCTCGGCCGACACCGAGCCGCCGAGCTCGCCCGTCACGCCGTAGACCACGCGCTTGACCTCGGCGGCCGCGCTCGCGGGCCAGTCGGGCTCCTGCACGACGATGTGCAGGTTGCCGTCGCCGAGATGGCCGTAGACGAGGATCGTCGCGTTCGGCCATTGCGCGCGCAGCCGCGCCTCGCAGCGCTGGGCGGCCAGGCCGACGTCGGCGATCGAGAAGCTCACGTCGAACGAGACGCGGCCCGGAATCAGGCGGCCGTATTCGCCGGGCGCGTCGCGGATCGCCCAGAACGCGGCGGCGTGCGCCTCGTTGGCGGCCAGCGCGGCGTCGTCGAGCGTGCCGGCCTCGAGCATCTCGCCGAGGAACTGCTCGAAGGCGGCGTGCTGGCTTGCGGGCTCCGCGCCGCTGCTTTCGAGCAGCACGTAGAACGCGTGGCGGCCTTCGAGCGGCGCGCGCAGTTCGGGCAGGCGCGAGATCACGAAATCGTAGTAGCCGGGCCACATCACCTCGAAGGCCGAAACGCCGGCCGGCAGCCGTTCCTGCGCGCGCCGCAGCAGGGTGGTGACACCGTCGTAGTCCGGCACGCCGCACCAGGCCGTGGAGACGGCGCGCGGCTTCGGCCGCAGCCGCAGCACCGCGCGCGTCATCACGCCGAGCGTGCCTTCGCTGCCGATCAACAGATTGCGCAGGTCGTAGCCGGTGTTGTTCTTGATCATCTTGCGCAGGCCGCCCACCACGCTGCCGTCCGCCAGCACCGCTTCGACGTCGAGTGCCTGCTCGCGCATCATCCCGTAGCGAATCACGCGATTGCCGCCCGCGTTGGTGCCGAGATTGCCGCCGACGGTCGCGCTGCCGCGCGCGCCGAGATCGAGCGGGAACATGAAGCCGGCCGCCTCGGCCGCTTCCTGCACCTTCTGCAGCGGCACCCCGGCCTGCACGGTCATGGTGGCGCTGACGGGATCGATCTCCTCGATCGCGTTCATCAGTTCAAGGCTCAGCGCCACTTCGCCGCCGAGCAGACAGGCGCCGCCCGCGAGGCCGGTCAGGCCGCCTTGCGTGACGACGGGTTGATGGTGTGCGTGACAGATGCGCAGCGCCGTCGCGACCTGTGCCGTGGTGCGTGGGCGCACCAGCGCGATCGGTTCCGCGCAGGGCATGCGGCTCGAATCGGCGTGACGGCGGCCGGCGAAGTCGGCCGGCAGGCTCACCACGCCGGCGCCCAGTGCGTCGCGCAGGGCCGCCACCACGGCGGCCGCACGGGCCGGATCGGTCATCTCTTGCATGGACGTGTCTCCTGCGTCCGGTCGTCGTGTCGCGTCAATCAACAAACGAGCCTGACTTGTAACGATAGTGTTGCAATCATTATATTGGCAATTTCGGCGGATATTCTTAGTGAAAACCCGCGTGTACGTTTGTTTCACAAACTATATCATCGCTAAAACTAACGTTTTCATTCGAGATTCGAGAGGGAGAAACTTCATGCAATGGCCCGAGCCGCGTTCGTTCGACGTGGATCTGGAGGCCGGTCTGATGACCGGCACCGATTCGCACTACCAGAAACGTCTCGGCGATCTCGCCGGCCTATATGCCGATGCGGCCGCGTTCGACGCGCTGGCGGCGGCGCGCGGCAGCGAGGTCGTCTACGAGGTCACCGATCACCGGCCCAATGCCGAGCCGGGCGACCTGATCACCGGCGTGACGCGCATGAGCGCCGGCAAGGTCGGTGAGGAATACTTCATGACGCGCGGCCACATCCACGCCAACATCGACCGCCCGGAGCTGTATTTCGGGCTCAAGGGCGAGGGGCTGATGCTGATGGAAGCGCCGGACGGCGAGACGCGGATCGTCGAGATCCGCGCCAACACGGTGTGCTACGTGCCGCCGCGCTGGATCCATCGCTCGGTGAACCTCGGGCGCGGCGACTTCGTGATGCTGTTCTGCTACCCGGCCGATTCCGGGCAGGATTACGCGATCATCGAGCGCGCCAACGGGATGCGGCTGCGCATCGTCGACGACGGGCAGGGCGGCTGGCGCAGCGCGCCGAACCCGGCCTGGCAGCCGCGCGACGCGGCCGAGATCGAGGCGCTGATCGCGCGCGGCAACGCGCTGGAGCAGGCGCGATGAGCCATACGCCCTCCAGGCCCTATCAGCCCGCGACCCGGCCGACCTTCTACTTCATCGGCGTGACCACAGGCCAGAGCTCGATCATGCGTGTGTTTCCCGAATGGGCGCGCCATCTCGGGCTCGGCGACGTCGAGATGAAGGGCATCGACTTTCCGTTGCACGCGAGCCCCGCGGCCTATCGCGAGGCCGTCCAATTCCTGCGCGACGATCCGCTCTCGGTCGGCGCGCTCGTCACCACGCACAAGCTCGACCTGTACGCCGCCTGCCAGGATCTGTTCGACGAGATCGATCCTTATGCGCGCCTGATGGGCGAGACGAGCTGCCTGTCGAAGCGCGACGGAAAATTCATCTGTCATGCCAAGGATCCGATCACGTCGGGCCTGGCGATCGACGGCTTTTTGCCCGACGCGCACTTCGCGCGCACCGGCGCGGAAGTGTTCTCGATCGGCGCGGGCGGCTCGACGATCGCGCTGACCTGGCACCTGATGCAGACGAGCCGCGGCGCGAATCGCCCGTCGCGCGTGATCGTCTCGGACCGCTCGGCCGAGCGCCTCGAGGACATTGCGCGGATCCACCGCGAGCTCGATCTCGGCGTGCCCTGCGAGTACCTGATCGCCGCGCGCGCGGAGGACAACGATGCCGTGCTGGCGCGCCTGTCGCCGGGCGCGCTCGTGATCAACGCGACCGGCCTCGGCAAGGACGCGCCCGGCTCGCCGTTGAGCGACGCCGCACGCTTTCCCGAGCGCGCCGTCGCCTGGGATCTCAACTATCGCGGCGAACTGGTGTTCCTCGACCAGGCGCGCGCGCAGGCGGCGGCGCGCCAACTACAGATCGAAGGCGGCTGGACCTACTTCATCTACGGATGGACGCGCGTGATCGCCGAGGTGTTTCATATCGATATCCCGACGCGCGGCCCCGGCTTCGACGCGATCTGCCGGATCGCGGCCGCTTCGGGCAAACCCTCGCCGGCGGCCTGAGCGCCGCGTTTTCTCCAACACCGCGACCGAACTCGCGACCCACCGAAGGACCGACGATGTATCTCGACAAATTCCGCCTCGACGGCAAGCTCGCCGTGGTGACCGGCGCCGCGCGCGGCATCGGCTTCGCCATCTCCGAGGCCCTGACCCAGGCCGGCGCCCGTGTGGTGCTGACCGACATGCACCAGGGCGCGCTCGACGAGGCCGTGGCGAAGCTGACGGCAGCCGGCGCGCAGGTCGAGGGCGAACGGCTCGACGTGACCGACGCCGCCGCCGTGCAGCGCGTGCACGATGCCGTGATCGCGCGCCACGGGCGGGTCGACGTGCTCGTCAACAACGCCGGCATCGCCATCTCGAACCATCCGGCCGAGACGATGAGCGACGAAGTGTGGGATCGCGTGATCGACGTGAACCTGAACGGCGTGTTCCGCTGCTGCCGCTCGTTCGGCAAGGGCATGCTCGAACGCGGCGGCGGCAGCATCGTCAATGTCGGCTCGATGTCGGGCTTCGTCGTCAACCGCCCGCAGGAACAGGCCAACTACAACGCGTCGAAGGCCGGCGTTCATCACCTGACGCGCTCGCTGGCCGCCGAATGGGGCGCGCGCGGCGTGCGCGTGAACGCGGTCGCGCCGACCTACATCGACACCGAGATGAACAAGTACGTCTACGAGGACCCGGACATGTATCGGCACTGGGTGGGCGGCACGCCGATGAACCGGCTCGGCCGCGTCGACGAGGTGGCCTCCGTGGTGCTGTTCCTGGCCAGCGAGGCCGCGAGCCTGATGACGGGCTCGATCGTGCTGGCCGACGGCGGCTACGTGTGCTGGTGAGCATGGATACCGCGCCGCTGTCGATCGACGTCGAAACCTTCGCGATGCCGCTGGCCGCGCGGCTTGCCGCGCCGGTGCCGGACGGGTTCGCGCCCGCGCCGCCGGCCGGCGGCGTCGCGCTCTATTGGCTCGGCCAGGCCGGCTTCGTGATCGAGGGCGCGGGGCGGCGCCTGCTGATCGATCCGTATCTGTCCGATTCGCTCGCGCGCAAGTATCGCGGCACGCGCTATCCGCACGAGCGGATGATGGCGCCGCCGGTGACGCCCGACGATTTCGCGCATGTCGATCTCGTGCTGTGCACGCATCGCCACACCGATCACATGGATCCCGACACGCTGCAGCCGCTCGCGCGGCGCTTTCCGCAACTGCGCTTCGTGGTGCCGGCGGCCACGCTCGACGAAGCCGTGAAGCGCTGCGGCGTGGATGTCTCGCGGCTGATTCCGGTCGATGCCGGCGAGTGCGTCGAGCCGCTGCCGGGCGTGCGCGTCGCGCCGGTGCCGTCGGCGCACGAAACGCTCGACGTCGATGCGCAGGGCCGGCACCCGTGGCTCGGCTATGTGGTCGAGCTGGCCGGCGTGCGGCTCTATCACTCCGGCGACTGCGTGCCCTATGCGGGGCTGTCCGACACCGTCGCCGCGCTGGCGCCGCATCTCGCGCTGCTGCCCGTGAACGGACGCGACGCCGAGCGCAGCGGCAACGGCGTGCCCGGCAACTTCACGCTCGACGAGGCGATCCGGCTCTGCAAGCAGGCCGGGATGCGCGCGATGATCGCGCATCACCACGGCCTGTTCGATTTCAACACCATCGCGCCGGCCGAGATCGACCAGCGCGTCGTCGAGGAGCAGCGCGCGCTCGCGCTGTACCGCGCCCGCACGCAGTGCGCGTGGCGCGTGCGGGCCGGCGCGCCGACGTCCGTGCCCGAGCCGTCTTTCCTTGGCGATGCCGTCACCGCGAGGCGCGGCGGCTAGCCGGCTTCGCGACCCGCACCCCCTACTTACATGAAACGATGATGGAGACACCCCTCTACCTTGCGATCGATGTCGGCACCGGCAGCGTGCGCGCCGCGCTGGTGGACGGCGACGGCCGGATCCGCCGGCTCGCCGCGCGCGAGCACGAGCAGCAGGTGCCGCGCTATGGCTGGGCGGAGCAGCGGCCGCTCGACTGGTGGGACGGCGCCGTGGCCGCGATCCGCGAGGTGCTGGCCGCCGAGCCGGACGCCGCGCGCCGCATTGCCGCGATCTGCGCCTGCGGACAGATGCACGGCACCGTGCTGATCGACGCCGATGGCCGGCTCACGCGCTCGACCGCGCCGCTCTGGAACGACAAGCGCGCCACGCCGCAGGTCGAGGCGTTTCGGGCGCGCTATCGGGCCGCGGGTGCCGCCGGTGCGGCGGACGGGCACGGCGACGACCATGCCTACCTGCCGCGCACGGCCAACCCGCCGACCGCCGCCTGGCCTGCCTTCAAGCTGCAATGGATCCGCGATCACGAGCCCGACGCCTATGCGCGCGCGGCCACCGTGTTCATGCCGAAGGACTACGTCAACTTCCGCCTGACCGGCGAGCGCGCCTGCGATTGGAGCGACGCGTCGATGACGTTCCTGATGGATCCGCGCACGCGCGCGTGGTCCGCCTCGCTCTGCGACGAGCTCGGGCTCGACATCGGCAAGCTGCCGCCGATTCGCGCGCCGCACGAACTGCTCGGCGAAGTGACGAAGGCCGCAGCGGCGGCCACCGGCCTGCGCGAAGGCACGCCGGTGCTCGTCGGTGCGGCCGACTATCCGGCCTCGGTGTTGGGCTCGGGCGTGCACCTGCCGGGGCTGGCGTCCGACATCACGGGCACCTCGTCGATCATCACGGTGATCGCCGATTCGCCGATGCTGCATCCCGAGGTCTCGAACGTCGCCACCTGCGAGGGGCGCTGGGGCCGCTTCACGCTGCTCGATTCGGGCGGCGACGCGATGCGCTGGGCACGCCGCGCCTTTCACGAGAACGCGCTGTCCTACGACGCCGTCGCGCGCAAGGCGGCCGAGGCGCCGGTTGGCGCCGAGGGCCTGTTCTTCCTGCCCTACCTGACCGGCGAGCGCTTCGGCGCGCATCCGAATTCGCGCGCGCAGTTCTTCGGCATCGCCGCGCGCCACGGGCTGGCGCATCTGCATCGCGCGGTGCTCGAAGGCGTGGCGTTCGGCGTGCGCCGGCACATGGCGATGATCCAGCCCGAGGGCGTGCGCATCGAACGGCTGGTGGCGGCCAGCGGCGGCGCGAAGGCGGCGCTCTGGCTCGACATCAAGGCCAGCATGTACCGCACGCCGATCCTGGTGCCGGCCGAGGTCGAATGCGGCGTGATGGGCTGCGCGCTGCTGGCCGCCACCGCCGCCGGCCAGTTCGCCACGCTCGGCGACGCCGTGCGCCGCTTCGTGCGCTTCGAGCGCGAGGTGCTGCCCGACCCCCGCGCGAGCGACACCTACGACCGCATGATGCCGATCTTCGAGCGGCTCTACGTGAACGCGCAGCAGTTCTACGACGATCTCGACGCGCTGCACGACGGCGCCGCGGAGGGCCGCGCATGAGCCGCGCACCGCAGGCACCGCGGGCCGTGCTGTGGGACATGGACGGCACGCTCGCGCTCAGCGAGCCGCTGCACATGCGCACGCTGCTGGCCGCGCTCGCGCATCACGGCGTGCAGGCCGGCGACGAACTGCATCCGCTGATGTTCGGACAGACGGGCCGCGAGGTGCATCGAATCGTGCGCGAGCGCTTCGGCATCGAGGCCGATTTCGACGGCTGGTCGGCGTTCCGCGCCGCGCGCTACGTGGCCGAGGCGCCGCAGCTGATCGCCCGGCCCGGCGCGCTCGAGGTCTGGCATGCGGTGCAGGCGGCCGGCCTGCGCCAGGCCGTCGTCTCGAACGCCGGTCGGATGCTGCTCGAGGCGAACCTGAACGCGCTCGGCCTGCAGGCGCCCGAACTCGTGACCGTCAGCGCGAACGACGTGCGACGCGGCAAGCCCGATCCCGAGCCGTACTTGCGTGCGGCCTATCTGCTCGAGGTGCCCGCAACCGATTGCGTGGCCGTCGAGGACAGCCCGACCGGCGCGCAGGCGGCGCTGGCCGCCGGCATGCGCGTGCTGGGCTGGCCCGCCGACGCCGAGCACGTCGCGCTGTTTCCCCCGCAAGCCGAACTGGTGCGCGACGCCCTTGAACTGGCGGCCGCGCTCGGCCTTTCCCTCGATCCTTCGACATCCCGAACATCATGCTGAAAACCAGTATCTTTCCGTCGCGCTACGTGCAGGGCGCGGGCGCGCTCGACTCGCTCGACGCCGAACTCGCGCGGCTCGGCTCGCGCGCGGCCTGCCTCGTCGATCACAACGTGGCCGCGCTGCTCGAACCGGTGCTGGCGCGCGGCGGGCAGGTGGCGCTGCAGGTGCGCGCCGTGGATGCCGCCTGCACCGAGCAGGCGGTGGCGCAGACGGCCGACTGGGTGCGCTCGACCGGCGCCGACATCGTCGTGTCGTTCGGCGGCGGCAAGGTGATCGACACCGGGCGCGCGGCGGCCGACGACCTGCGCCTGCCGTTCGTCTGCGTGCCGACAGTGGCCGCGTCCGACGCGCCGTGCAGCGCGCTGGCCGTGATCTACGACGAGGCCGGGCGCGTGGTGCGCGATCGCTTCGTGCGCCGCAACCCCGATCTGGTGCTGCTCGACACGGCCGTGATCGTGCGCGCGCCGGCGCGCTTCTTCATCGCCGGCATCGGCGACGCGCTCGCCACCTTCTACGAAGCCGACGCCTGCCGTCGCGCCTACGCGCGCAACCTGTGCGGCGGGCGCGGCACGGCGCTGGCGTTCGAGGCGGCGCGGCTGTGCCGCGACATGCTGTTCGCGCACGCCGCGCAGGCGGTGGCGGACTGCCGCGCGCAACTCGTCACGCCCGATTTCGACGCCACGCTCGAAGCCACGGTGCTGCTGTCGGGCATCGGCTTCGAATCGGGCGGCGTGGCGGCCGCGCACGCGATCCACCACGGGCTGGCCGAGCTGCCGTCGTCGCACGGGCTGCTGCATGGCGAGAAGGTGGCGGTGGGCGTGCTCGCGTCGCTGTTCCTCTCCACCGTGCCCGACGACGAGCGCCGTCGCGTGTTCGCGTTCTGCCGCGCCGTGGGGCTGCCCACGCGCCTCGCGCAGATCAACGTCGACGCGGCCGACGACGCCGCGCTCGGCCTTGCCGCCGCGCGCGCCTGCCGCAGCGGCGAAATCATCCACAACGAACCTTATCCGGTCGATCCCTCGCTGCTCGTCGCCGCGCTGAAAAGCATGGACCGTTACGGCGCGCGTCTGGAAGCCGACCTTCACCTGCCGGGAGCCGCATGAACCAGATCGAGACACAGCCCACGCCGACCTTTCATCCGCAATTGTTCGCGGGCCGCACCGTGCTGGTGTCGGGCGCGACCAGCGGCATCGGGCTGGCGATCGCCGAAGGCTTCGCCGGGTTCGGCGCGCAGGTGATCGCCACCGGCAGCTCGCCGGCCAAGCTCGAGGCGTTGCAGGCCGACCGCTCGTTGGCCGGCATCCGTTTCGCGGCGCTCGACGTGCGCGACGGCGAGGCGATCGAGCGCTTCGCGGCCGGGCTCGAGACGCTCGACGTGCTGGTCAATGCGGCCGGCGTGGCGCGGCCGTTCGACGAGTATCGCGACGACGTGTTCCGCGAGGTGCTCGACGTGAACCTGACCGCCGCGATGCGGCTGTCGATGGCGGCGCGCGCGCACCTGGAGCGCACCCGGGGCTGCGTCGTCAATATCGCCTCGATGCTCAGCTATCTGGCCGACGCCGAAGTGCCGGCCTATTGCGCGAGCAAGACGGGCATTCTCGGCCTGACGCGCGCGCTGGCCCACGCGTTCGGCGTGACGGGCGTGCGCGTCAACGCGATCGCACCGGGTTATCACCGCACCGACATGACGCGGCCGTTGTGGGAATCGCCCACCGCCGCGCCGAAGATCGCCGCGCGCAGCGCGCTCAAGCGCTGGGGCGAGGCCGAGGATCTGGTCGGCGCGACGTTGTTCCTCGCGTCGCCGGCCGCGGCGTTCGTGACCGGCGTCACGCTGCCGGTCGACGGCGGCTACGCCAGCGGCAGCTGATCGGCACGGCGCGCCGGGCCGGGTGCACGCCCGGCTCACGGCCGACCCGCGGCCAACCCATGGCCAACCCACGGCCAACCCACGGCCAACCCACGGCCGGCTCGCCTCGCGCGCGGCCCGGCCGATTTCCCCCGACAAATAACTTCAGGTAAATTACCCACCGAACGCCCGCCCCATCCCGACCCGGAGCCGCCTTCCCCATGCAGGACCATCCGCTTCCGCTCGACCTGTCCGGCCTGGCCGCCAGCCTGTATGCGCAGGGCGCCGAGGAAGGCATCCTGGCGCGGCTGATGGAGCGGATCGCACCGGTGCATCGCGTGTGCGTCGACATCGGCGCGAGCGACGGCCTGCGCAACAGCAACACCGCGCTGCTGCTGCGCGAGCAGGGCTGGTCGGGCTTGCTGGTGGAGGGCAGCGCGTATCGCTTCGGCCGGCTCGCCGAGCACTACGCGGGCGCGCGGCGTGTGCAGCTTCGCCACGACCGCGTGCAACCCGATGCGATGGACGGCCTGCTGGCCGACGCCGGCATCCCCGCCGATTTCGACCTGCTGTCGATCGACATCGACGGCAACGACTACTGGATCTGGCGCGGCCTGCAGGCGTTCCGCCCGCGCATCGTCGCGATCGAATACAACCCGTACTACGCGCCGCCCGAGCGCTGGGTCATGTGCTTCAACCCCGATCACGAATGGGATGGCTCGACCTATTACGGCGCGAGCCTCGAATCGCTGTGCCATCTGGGCCGCGACAAGGGCTACGAACTCGTGTGCTGCGACGACATGGGCAACAACGCGTTCTTCGTGCGGCGCGACCTGTACCCGCTGCTCGGCATCGCCAACAACGATCCATCGGTGCTGTTTCGCCCGGCGATGTACAAGCTGCGCTATGTGGGCAACAACACGTTCCTGACCGGCCATCCGTATCGTCACGGCCCGGCCGAGCGGATCTGAATGACGCTGCCCGCCGCCACCTTCGATGCGATCCGCGCCGCCTATGCGCTGGGCCCCGGCGAGCCGCCGTGCCGCGTCGGCGAGCGCGTGTGGCGCTTGCCGGGCGAGGGCGGTGAGGGCGGCTTCGCGGTGAAATGCTATGCGGCGGCGCATCGCGCGCGCGCCGAGAAGGAAGCGGCCGTGCTCGCGCATCTCGCCGCGCACGACGATGCGCGCTTTCGCGTCCAGCGCCTGCAGCGCACGCCGGCGGGCGCGCCGCTCTGGTCGGACGGCGGCACGCACGCGATGCTGACGCACTGGCAGGCCGGGCAGTTCCGCACCTACGACACGTTTGCGCCCGCCGAATGGGCGGCGCTCGGCGCGAGCCTGGCGGCGCTGCATTTGGCGCTCGACGGACTGCGGCTGCCGGCGGCCGACACGATCCGCGCGCGGCTCGAAGCGATCGACGCGGACGCGGTGCGCCGAAGCCTGCGCGACGCCTGCGATCAGGCCCGCCATCGCGGCGACGCCGAACCGCTGCACCGTTACGCCGGCCTCGCGCTGCGCATGCTCGACCGCTACCATCCGGGCAGCCTCGCGGCGTTTCCCGAGGACGATCCGCAGCATCCGATCCACAACGACTACAACCAGTTCAACTATCTGTTCACGCCCGCGCTGCCGCCCACGATCCTCGATTGGGAAGCCGCGATCGGCGCGCCGCGCGAATACGAACTGGTTCGGTGCCTGAATCATCTGCCGCTCGAAGCGCCGGCGCTGGCCGAGGCGTTCGTGCTGGCCTACCTGCGCGTGCGGCCGGTGGCGGCCGGGCGTTTCGCGTGGGCCGTCGACGCGGCGTGCCTGCAGCACGCGATCAAGCTCTGGGTGGTGCAGGGCTGGCTCGACGCGCCGGCGCGCTTCGCCGCGCACCTGGCCGGCGCCGTGACGATGGCCGGCGCGATGGTGGCGGCGCGCGGCCAGCTCGCCGATTTCTTTTCCCGTTGCGCAGACGAAGCAGGACGCTGATGTGACCACGACCCGCCCCGATCCGAACCCCGCCGCCGGCGAACGCAAGCATGTGTTTCCGCCGCCGATGGAGCGCCACTACCGCGTCGAGGGCGGCCGCGTGCAGACGCGCTCGCTCGAAACGCATATCGTCGATCACTGCAACCTGACCTGCGCGCAATGCTGCTCGCTGTCGCCGCTGCTGCCCGAGTGGCACGTCAGCCCGGCGTCGGTCGAGAACGACCTGCGGATCGCCGTCAAGGTGCTGAACCCGCGCGTGTTCAAGCTGGTGGGCGGCGAGCCGCTGCTGCACCCGGCGATCGTCGAGATCGTCGAGCGCGTGCGCGACACCGGCATCGCGCCGCTCATCTCCGTCACCACCAACGGCTTGAAGCTCGGCGAGATGGGCGACGCGTTCTGGCAGGCGGTGGATGCGCTGACGATCTCGCGCTACCCGAAGCCCGCGCTGTCGGATGCGCTGGTCGCGTATATCGAGGCGCAGGCCGCGCGTTTCGCGGTGCGCCTGAACTGGAAGGTGCAGGACGTGTTCACGACGATGGACCGCGCGCAGCCGTCCACCGATCGCGACGAGGCACAGCGCGTGTATCGCGATTGCTGGATCCGCGAGCGCTGCCATATGATTCGCGACGGCATGTTCTACACCTGCACGCGGCCCGCGCATTTCCACACGCTGTATCGGGGTGCGAAGGATTTCCGGGCCGACGGCCTGCCGCTGCGCGATGGCCCCGAGATGCTCGACGCGATGCTGGCCTACCTGCAACGCGAAGCGCCGCTCGAGGCCTGCCTGCACTGCCAGGGCGGCAGTGCGCCGGTCGCGCCGCATCGCATCCTCAAACGCATCGAAGTGGACACCTTGAAGGCTCGCTACCCATGATCGTCGGCACGCGTGACCCATTCGGCTTCCAGCGCCTGCATTACCACCCGCGCAGCGGCGCATCGGCCGGCACGATCCGCGCGACGTTGCAGGCCGCCGGGCACGCTGCCCAACACGCGCCCGACGCGCAAGCCATCGCCGGTTACCTGAGCGGCGCGCGCCGGTTTGA
>NZ_JAAGPF010000435.1 GCF_017104645.1 Burkholderia sp. Ac-20379 | reverse complement strand
CGCGGCGGCCGTGCGCCGTCACGCCGGCGGCCACGGCCTGCGCGGCGGCCTCGTTGGCGACATAGCTGATCGCCACGTCGTAGCCCCGTTCGGCGGCGAGCCGCGCGGTGGCGGCGCCGACGCCGCGGCTGCCGCCGGTGATCAGGATCAGCGGCGCGGAGGAGGCGGAGGAAGCGGAGGAAGCGGTGGTCATCGAGCGGATCTCCAGATCGTGTTGCAGTGCGATGCGCTCAGTCTAGGTGCGCGCGCAACCAGCCACAACGGAGCGGAATTCGTCTCAACCGTGAGAAAAAGTCACGCAATGCGGCGCGCGCTTCATCGCGATGCGGAAAACCCCTAGGCGCGATTTAGCCATGTATTACCAGCCGGCTTGCCGCGCTCGTTACGCTGACAGCACTAGAAAACAGCTTCCCCACGAGAGCAGGCATGACCATGATCCGAGTTCGCCGCACGCAGTCCTCACGTTTCTTTCGTATGGCCCGTTGGTCTTCCCGGGTGTTGACGCTGGCCGTGCTGGCCGGCGTATCGCTCGGCGGCGCGGGCCTCGCGCAGGCCGCCGGCGATCCCGCGCAGGGCCGCGCCAAATTCGCCGCGTGCGCGGCTTGCCACGGCGCGAACGGCAGCACGACCACCTCGCCCGCGTTCCCGAAGATCGGCGGCCAGAACGCCGCCTACGTGGCCGCCGCGCTGCACGCGTACAAGGCCGGCCAGCGCACCGGCGGCACGGCGCAGATGATGCAGCCGATGGCGCAGGGCCTGTCCGATCAGGACATCGACAACCTCGCCGCCTATATCGCCACGCTCGGGCCGAAGTGAGGCACCGACGGCCGCATCCGCCCGCAACTCAACCCGTTATCGAGACCAAGGAGACCGCCCGATGGCCAAACTGATTCACACGATGGTGCGCGTGCACGACCTCGACCGCTCGCTCGCGTTCTACGAAGCGGCGTTCGGCCTGCTGCCCTCGCACCGGCTCGATTTCGACGATTTCTCGCTCGTCTACCTGCGCAACGCGGAAACCGAAACCGAACTCGAGCTGACCTGGAACAAGGGCCGCGAGCCGGCCTACACGCACGGCGACGGCTACGGCCACGTGGCGTTCGTGGTGGACGACGCGGCCGCCGATCGCGCGCGGCTCGTCGGGCTCGGCCTGCAGCCGAAGGACGTCAAGGAATTCCGCGACGGCGGCGGCGAACTGATCGCGCGCTTTTTCTTCATCGAGGATCCGGACGGCTACAAGATCGAGGTGCTCGAACGTCATGGACATTACCGGTAGGCGATCGCCCGCCAACCCGATACAAACGGCGAGACAGGCGCACAGGACCGCCAGGCAGCCAGCGCGAGGACGGCAGCACCACAACAACAAGCGAACGGGAACGCGTCACGTCGCGCATCCCGTCGCATCACGTGCCCGCAATCAAGGAGACGAACATGGAAGGCAAAACCATCGGCATGGTCCGCGAGGGACAGGCCGAAGCGGACGGCCCGCCGCGCATCGCGCTGACGCGCCGCGAGTGGCTCAAGGGAACCGGCGTGCTGATCGGCACGCTGGCGCTGTCGTCGTCGCTGGCGGCGTTCGCGCCGAGCCGCGTCTGGGCGGTCGAGCTGCAAGGGCTCGACTCGCACACGGGCGCGGTGCTGCTCGCGCTGGTCAAGCAGATCTATCCGCACGCCACGCTCGACGACGCCGTCTACGCGCTGGTGGTCAAGGATCTCGACGCCAAGGCGCGCAAGGACGCCGCCGTGCGCAAGCAGCTCGCGGCCGGCGCGCGCCAGCTCGACGCGAAGGCGGCCGGCGGCGACTGGGCCCATCAGGACGCTGCCGCGCAGGCGAAGGACACCGCCGCGATTGCCGGCACGCCGTTCTTCGAGACGGTGCGCAGCACGGCCGTCGTCTCGCTGTACAGCAACGGGCTGGCCTACAAGCATTTCGGCTATGGCGCGGCGGAAGGCGACGGCGGTTATCTGTTCAAGGGTTTCGACGACCTGAGCTGGCTGCCCGATCCGGCGCCGGCGGACAGCGGCCCCGTACCGGCAGCCTGAACCTGGGAGACATCGCATGGCAACGCAACAATCGAAGCAGCCGGACGGCAAGCGCTTTTCGCACGACGACGCCAGCGTGGTGGTCGTCATCGGTTCCGGCGCGGGCGGCGGCACGCTCGCCAACGAGCTGGCGCAGAAGGGCATCGACGTGGTGGTGCTGGAGGCGGGCAGCCTGAACACTCAGGCCGATTTCAAGACCGAGGAATGGGAGGCGTTCAAGCTGCTGTCGTGGCTCGACCCGCGCACCACCTCGGGATCGTGGCGCGTGGCGCGCGATTTCCCGTCGCTGCCAGCCTGGATCTGCAAGACGGTGGGCGGTACCACCACGCACTGGGCCGGCGCGAGCCTGCGCATTCAGCCGCACGAATTCGCGGCGCGCACGCATTACGGCGCGATCGAGGGCGCCTCGCTGCTCGACTGGCCGGTCACGCGCGCGGAACTCGACCCGTACTACGACCGCGCCGAGAAGAAGATGGGCGTGACGCGCACCAACGGCCTGCCGGGCCTGCCCGGCAACAACAACTTCAAGGTGATGCACGCGGGCGCGACCAAGCTCGGCTATCGCGAATGCAACACCGGCCACATGGCGATCAACAGCACCAATCGCGACGGCCGCAGCCACTGCTATCAGCGCGGCTTCTGCTTCCAGGGCTGCCGCTTCGGCGCGAAGTGGTCCACGCTCTACACGGAGATTCCGCAGGCGCAGGCCACCGGCCACATGGAATTGCGCCCGCAGTCGCACGTGGCGCGCATCGAGCACGACGCGCACGGCAAGGCCACCGCCGTGCTCTATTACGACGCCAAGGGCAAGCTGCAGCGGCAGAAGGCGCGCGTGGTGGCGGTGGCGGGCAATTCGATCGAAACGCCGCGGCTGCTGCTGGCCTCCGCGTCGAACCGCTTCCGCGACGGCCTGGCGAATTCGTCGGGGCAGGTGGGGCGCAACTACATGCGTCACACCACCGGCTCGGTGTACGCCGTGTTCGACAAGCAGGTCGACATGTACAAGGGCACCACCATGGCCGGCATCATCGAGGACGAGGCGCGGCTCGACACCCAACGCGGCTTCGCGGGCGGCTATCACATGGAGACGATCGCGCTGGGCCTGCCGTTCTACGCCGCGTTCTTCAACCCCGGCGCGTGGGGCGGCGATTTCACGAAGGCGATGGACGCGTATCCGTACACGGCGGGCATGTGGATCGTCGGCGAGGACATGCCGCGCGCCTCGAACCGCATCACGCTGAATCGCGACGTGAAGGATCGGTACGGCCTGCCGGTGGCGAACGTCCATTACGACGATCATCCGAACGACGAGGCGATGCGCGAGCACGGCTTCAAGCAGGGCACGGCGGTGTACGAGGCGGCGGGCGCGAAGACGGTGTATCGTGTTCCGCCATACCCGTCCACGCACAATCTCGGCACGGCCCGGATGAGCGCGCGCGCGGAAGACGGCGTCTGCAACGGCTACGGCCAGACCCACGACATCGCGAACCTGTTCATTTCGGACGGCAGCCAGTTCACCACGGGCGCGGCCGAGAACCCGACGCTGACGATCGTCACGCTGGCGATCCGTCAGGCCGACTACATCGCCGGCCGCATGAGCCGGCGCGAGTTGTGAGCCGCGCGGCTCGCTTCGAGACAAGGAGACATTCGCATGTGCAGCGTCTATATCAACGCGGATCCGATTCTCTACGAATCGCGCACCCGCGCGATCCGGATTCACGGCGTGGTGACCACCGTGCGCCTGGAGAACCTGTTCTGGGAAGTGCTGCAGGAAATCGCCAACCGGGAGGGCATGACCACCAGCCAGTTCGCAGCCAAGCTGCACGACGAGCTGCTGGACCTGCGCGGCGACGAGCCGATCAACTTCGCGTCGTTCCTGCGCGTGTGCTGCATGCGCTATCTGTCGGTCAGCCGCGAGCGCGGCCCGGCCGAGGCGGGCCGCGACGACACGCTGCCCGTGCCGGCCAGGCTCAAAGTGGTGGAGGCCGCCGGGCGCTGAAGGCGTTGCGGCACGGGGCGGCGGGCGCGCCCCGTGCCGGTGCCCGGCTCAGTAAGCTTGCCGCGCCGCGCGGCGCGATTGCTGAACCTGCAGCCACACGGCCGAGATCAGGAAATAGAACGCGCCGCCGCTCGCGTAGCCGGCCACCTTCACGATGGCGGGCACCGTGATCGTTTCGGCGTGGGCGATCAGCAGCGCGCCGACCAGCGCCGATTGGGCGCCGCTGAGGATCATCGGCCATTGCGCGCCGAAACGCTTCCAGCGGCTCAGGCCGGTGCCCAGCTGCGGCAGCCCCGAGACGATCGCCCAGGTACCGAACACGTACAGCACGGCCGGCAGGCCGAGGGGCAGCGCGACGACCACCGCCACCGTGATCAGCGTGCTCATCAGCACGTTGATCGCCTGCGGGCGGTTGTTGGCGAAGCCGCCGCCGCTGCGCGACAGGTCGAGGTAGTTGGCCGCCGCGTCCCAGGCGGGGTAGATCACCAGCAGGACGGCGGCGAAGGCCGGCGTCTGCCGCCCGAGCGTGAAGGCCAGTGCGATCCAGACGACCGAAAAGCCGACGCGGAGGAAGTAGTAGTGCTTGAGCCAGCGCTCGGCGCTGGCAAGGGCGGGGGCAGGGGCTGCTTGACGATCGACCATGGGGACTCCTTCGGGATAACGGGCCGGTGCGGGGCCCGGCGCATGGCCGGTGCCGCGAACGACGGGATACCAGCATCGCATCCCGCGCCCGCCGGCGGCATCGGTCGAATGACCGACCGGGGCCGGGCCAGGCCGCCCGCGCGCCCATGCCCGCGCCCGCACGCTCGCGTATAGTGGTCGCCTAGCCTCGCGCGCGTGTCCGTGTCCATCTCCGTGTCATTTTCCTGCGCATGTCCTTCCAGTTTGCCGATGCCGACGATCGATCCCTCTGACCCTCCCTCGCCGTTGCGCGTGTTCGACGCCCTGAAGGCGCTTGCCTTCGTGGGCGACCTCAGCATGGGCCAGCCGACCGACCATTCGCCGCGCGCGGCCTGGCTGGCCGGCCGGCTGGCGCAGGCGGCGGGGCTCGACGCGGCCAACTGCGCGACGGCGCGCGAGGC
>NZ_JAAGPF010000434.1 GCF_017104645.1 Burkholderia sp. Ac-20379 | reverse complement strand
GAAGGCGGCGCGGCAGCGGGCGAAGGCGCGTTGGGCGCGATCGGCGGCGCGATGGCGGCAGCCGCGCCGGTGATGGCGGTGGGCGCGGCCGTGGTGGGCGTGGCCGGCATCATCTTCGCGATCGTCGAGGCCGTGAAGAAGCACAACGACCAGAAGGCGTTCGCGTCGAACGTCAACCCGACGCTGCAACAGTTCGGCATTCCGCTGCCGTCCTGATCGTCGGCACACCCAACGTACCGGAGGCCCGCATGCGCAGCCTGGTATTCGACCGTCACGACGAGGTCAACCTGTTCGTGGCGTCGCGCACGGGCGAGGAACGTTACGACGACGCGCGCGCGATCGGTCTCGCCAAGGACGGCGAGCTGGTCGCGGGCGTGGTGTTCCAGGGGCACAACGGGCCGAACCTGTTGATGCACTTCGCGCTCGGCGCCTCGCGGCACGTCATCACGCCGGCCTTCGTGGCGGCGGCGTTTCTGTATCCGTTCGCGATGCTGAAGTGCCGGCGCGTGACGGGCCTGGTGCGCGTCGACAACCCCGAGGCGCAGCGGCTCGACGAGCATCTCGGCTTCGTGCGCGAGGGCGTGATGCGCAGCGCGGCCAGCGACGGCACCGATTTCATCCTCTACGGCATGTTGCGCGAGGAGTGCCGCTATATTCGCGGGCGTTACCTGAAGGCGTTCCTGAAGGAGACCGAAGGGATTCCCGACGAGGACGCGCTGCGGGCCGGCGCGGCCGAACCGCAGCGCGCGGCCGCCTGACTTTCGGCGTTTCGATCGCGATGCGGTGCCGCTTCGTCATCGCGAGCGATGGCGGGCGGCGTCACGCCTGCGCGTTCCGCGGCTCGGCGAATTCGCCGAGCATCCACTCGCGCAGCTTGCGCAGCGCCGCGCTGGTTTCGTAGCGTTCCGGCGTGTAGCACAGATAGTGGCCCTGGTTGTCCACCTCGACCGGCGCGTCCACCGGCTGCACCAGCGTGCCCGCGTCGAGCGGCGAGCCGATCAGGAAGGCCGGCACCAGCGCGAGGCCGAGCCCGGCCTGCGCGGCCTGAATCAACACCGCATATTGCTCGAAGCGCGGCCCCGCGAACGCGTTCATGTGCGTGACGCGGTGCCGTTCCGACCATTCGAACCAGACGCTTTCGGCCTGCTCGTGCACGAGGCGCGGCGCGTCGGCCACGTCGGCCGGCGTGCGCAGCGCGTGTTTCGCCGCGAACCCCGGCGAGCACACCAGCACGAACGTGCGCCCCGACAGGTAATCGCAACGCACGCCTTCCCAGCGGCCGTCGCCGTAGCGGATCGCGGCGTCCAGCCCGAACGGAAACGGATCGCCGTGCGCCAGATGGCGGCGAAAGCTCAGCGTGACGTTCGGCGCGGCGGCCACGAACGCCGGCAGGCGCGGCACCAGCCACTTGGTGGTGAAGGTCGGCACGCTCGCGATCGTCAGCAGGTCGCTGTCCTCGCGCACGCTGAGCAGTTCGAGCGAGGCGTTGCCGATCTCGCGCAGCGGCCCCGTGACGCGTGCGTGATACACCTGCCCGGCGCGCGTCAGCGACAGGTTGCGCCCCTCCCGCACGAACAGCTTCACGCCGAACAGCGCCTCCAGATTGGCGATCTGGCGGCTCACCGCGCTCGGCGTGAGGCCCAGCTCGCGCGCGGCGTACGAAAAATTCAGATGTTTGGCGGAACTGGCGAACGCGTGCAGTTCGGCGATGTTCGGATACAGGTGCTTCATCGCGAGGTGTTCCGGATTCGCATGGATCGATGCGCGTTTTGTACGTTTTTTTCATGACGATGCCATGACGGAAACGCACACTGGCGCCCGTCATCGCGAAGCCAAGCTACTGATTCAACGAGGTTTCGCGCCGTTTCATCCGCTCGACCACGGACGCCTCGATGCCTTTTTCCCCCGCCACGGCCGCCGCCGCTGGTGTTCCCATTCGTCGTAGCAATCGCGCGCCGTCGCCCGGCCGCGTGCTGGTGCGGGCCGTGGTGGCGCTGTTCGCGCTGTACCTGCTGCTGCCGATCGCGCTGCTCGTGGTCGGCTCGACCGGGCAGAGCTGGACCAACACGCTGTTGCCGACCGGCTTCACCGGCCACTGGTATGCGGATCTCGCGGCCGACACGAGCTTTCGCCGCGCGTTCGGCACCAGCTTCGTGGTGGCGCTTGCGTGCTGCGCGCTGAACGCGGCGATCGGCGTGCCGCTCGCCTACGCGCTGCACCATCGCGCGCGCCGCGGCGGCGGGCTGGCCGCGCGGCTCGTGATGCTGCTGCCGATCGCGGTGCCGGCGCTCACGCTCGGCTTCGGCTACATCGCCGTGTTCGGCGGCGACACGCTGCCGTGGCTCGGCACGCTGTGGCTGATGATCGCCGCGCACGCGGTGCTGACGCTGCCGTATCTGCTGCAGACGCTGCTCGCCGACCTGCGCCACCTCGATCTGGCGACGCTCGAAGCCTGCGCCGCCACGCTCGGCGCCACGCCGCGCCGGCAGTTCTTCACGATCGTGCTGCCGAACCTGCGCCACAGCCTGTTCGCCGGCCTGGTGATGGTGGCCGCGCTGTCGATCGGCGAATTCCAGATCTCGAACCTGATCGCCGGCTTCCGCTACCGCAACTATCCGGTGGTGCTGCTGCAGGCCTTCTACGGCGCCTCGGGCTTCGCCTGCGCCGCAACCGTGGTGCTGCTGGTGCTCGCGATCGCCGCGACGCTGGCCTCGGTCGCCACCGTGCAACGAATCAAGTAACGCCATGAGCCTCGAATTCGACAACCTCAGCTACACCTACCCGGGCGCGTCGCACGGCATCGCGAACCTTTCGCTCGCGGCCGCGCCGGGCGAGCTGCTGGCCGTGATCGGCCAGAGCGGCTCCGGCAAATCCACGCTGCTGCGCCTGACCGCCGGCCTGCTGACGGGCTATACCGGCCGCATCGCGATCGGCGGCGAGGACGTGGCCGCGCAGCCGGTGTGGCGGCGCGGCGTGGGCATGGTGTTTCAGCAGTACGCCTTGTTTCCGCACCTGAGCGTGGCCGACAACGTCGCCTACGGCCTGAGGATGCGCGGCGTGACCGGCGCCGAGCGCCGCCGTCAGGCGCTCGCGATGCTCGAGCGCGTGGGCCTCGCGAGCCACGCCGAGCGGCGGCCGGCGCAGTTGTCCGGCGGCCAGCAGCAGCGTGTGGCGCTGGCCCGCGCGTTGGTGATCGAGCCGCGCGTGCTGCTGCTCGACGAGCCGCTGGCCGCGCTCGACGCCGGCATCCGCCATCAGCTGCGCGACGAGATTCGCGCGCTGCAACGCGCCTGCGGCGCGACCACGCTGTTCGTCACGCACGATCAGGACGAGGCGCTGAGCATGGCGGACCGCGTCGCGATCGTCGAAGGCGGGCGCGTGCTGCAGGTCGGCACGCCGCGCGAGCTGTACGAGCAGCCGGCCTCGGCGCGCGTCGCGCGCTTCATCGGCCACTCGACGATCCTGAGCGGGCGCGTGCTGGCCACCGATCGCGTGGACGTGGGCTTCGCGACGCTGTGCGCCGCGACCGGCGCGCATCGCGAGGGCGACGCCGTCGCGTTGCTGCTGCGCCCCGAGCATGTGCGGGCCGATCCCGCGCCGGGCGCCACGAACCTGATTCGCGGCGCGTGCGGCGAGGTGCGCTACTTCGGCGCGACGCATCGCTACGACTTCCTGCCGCACGGCGCGGCCGCGCCGCTGCTGGGCGAGGGCCGCGACGTCGCCCAGCACGCCATTGCGATCGACCCGTGCCATCTGCGCGTGCTGCCGGCCCTGCCCGATACGCCGAATGCCTGACGCCGTCCCCGCCCCGAACCGCGCCGCCGCGCCCGCTTTCGCGCGGCGGCCCCAACCCGATCACCCCGTCTTTCGGAGAATCACGATGTTTGCAGCCTCAGCCCTGACCCAACGCATGCGGGCCGTCGCGCTCGCGCTCGGCACGCTGCTCGCGTGCGCCGCCCACGCCGCGCAGCCGGCGCCGCTGTACGCCGGCGAGGACGCGCTCTACCAGAAGGCCGCCGACGAAGGCCTGGTGGTGTCGTTCGACACCGGCCCCGAGTGGGCCAACTGGAAATCGCTGTTCGCCGAATTCCGCAAGCGCTATCCGAAGGTGGAGATCACCTATAACGACATCGGCTCGGCCGCCACCGTGGTGGCGCTCGACAAGTCGCGCCGCCGCCCGCAGGCCGATACCGCCTATTACTTCGCGGCGTCCGCGCTCGATGCGAAGGCGCGCGACGTGGTCGCCCCGTTCAAGCCGCTGAACTTCGACAAGCTGCCGCCGGTGTTCCGCGACGCCGACGGCCGCTGGTTCACGGTGCATTCGCTGAACATCGCGTTCCTCGTCAACAAGAAGCTCGTCAAGGACGTGCCGAAGCGCTGGTCCGATCTGCTGAAGCCCGAGTATCGCAACGCCGTGGTGTATCTCGACCCGCGCTCGACGGGCCAGGGCCAGGTGGACGTGTTCGCGGCGGCCTACGCGATGGGCGGCAGCGTGGACGATCCGAAGCCGGGCGCCGATTTCTTCGGAAAACTGAAGACTGCCGGCAACGTGCTGCGTGTGGAAGGCACCACGCCGTACGCGAAGTTCGTCAAGGGCGAGATCCCGATCCTGATCGGCTACGAGAACGACGGCCTGAAGGCGAAGTACGCCGACGGCATGGGCGACGCGGCCGAGGTGGTGATTCCGGCCGACGGCAGCGTGTCCGCGCCGTATGCGATGAGCCTCGTGAAGAACGCGCCGAATCCGTCGGCCGCGCAGCTCTGGCTGAACTTCGTGATGAGCGATGCGGGCCAGGCGCTGTTCGCGCAGGGCTACGTGCGCCCGGCGGTGCCCGGCGTGGCGCTCGCGCCGGACGTGGCCGCGAAGATGCCGAACGCGCCGCAGGTGCGCCCGCTCGACGTGGCGAAGGCCGCCGCGAAGAAGGCGCAGGTCGACCAGCTCTGGTCGCAGGCCACGCTCGGCCAATGATGCGCGCGCGCTCCCTCGAACGCCGCGACGCGGGCCTGTTGCGCCGCTTCGGCGCGGCGCCGGCCGCCGCGCTGTTCGCGATCGCGTTCGCGTTGG
>NZ_JAAGPF010000433.1 GCF_017104645.1 Burkholderia sp. Ac-20379 | reverse complement strand
TTCGGCCCCGGCGCGCGCGCCGGGGCCGCGCCGGCAGCCGGGAGCCACGCCCCCGGGCCGGCGCCGTCGATGCCGACGGTCACGGTCATGCGTGCTCCGATCAGGTCGACGGCGGCAGCGCGATGCGCAGCGTGGTGGCCGTCGGCTTGGCCGGCGGCGTCTGCTGACGATGCGCCCAGACCTTCTCCAGCGCGCCCCAGGCGATGTCGTACACCGAATCGCCCTTCGCGAACGCGAGCGTTTCGAACGACGTGCCGTCCGGCGAGGTCAGCGGCACCATGTTGCCTTCGGCGTCGTAGTCGTACAGCTTCATCGTGCCGCTGGTCGGGTAGAGCTGCGAGGCCGAGATCGGCACCGCGCAGCCGCCGAAGGTCTTGCAGAGGTTGTCGGCCGGCGCGCTGTACAACGTCGGCGCGCCGCAGCCGCCGCCGATCTTGGCGGCCGATTGCACGCTCGACGATTGCGAGCAGTTGCCGCCGCCCGTGACCGGCTGCACGAAGCCGCAGCCGCCTTGCGTGGCGCACAGGTTCGAGCCCTTGCAGCTGTGATACACGGCGTGCGCCGCGCAATCGCCGCCGGTGGCGTCGAGCGACAGCGACTGGCAGGCGTGCATCGCGTCCTTGTCGTCGCCCGCTTGCGGCGGGTTCGGCGCGCGCAGCGTCGGCGCTTCGCCGTACACGGCCCAGTAGAGCGCCATGCGGTCGCCCGAGCCCACCATCGACGGGAACGGGAACGCCACCGTCGAATCCTCCCACGACGCGCTGAGCACGGTGGTGATGCCGGCCAGCGCGCCCTTGACGACGTTGTCGAGTTCGGCGCGCGGCGTGCCGAGCTTGAGGTCGTTCAGCGCGGTGGCCACATCCGCCGGCTTCGGGATGTTCGGGTTCGCGCCGGCTTCGCTCCAGCTCGGCGTGGTCAGCATCGCGGCCGTCCATTCGTGGCCGCTGGCGTGCCAGTGCGTCCAGGTTTCGAGGTGCTGCACGTAGGCGGCGATCTGCTCGAAGCGCTCGTGGTGGTCGAAGCCGCCGTTGTCGGCGCGGGCCGTGGCGTCGTCGCTTTGCGAGGCTTGCGCGCCGGTATCGGTGTAGCTCGGGTAATCCTGTTCGAGCGCGTCCTTGCTCGGCTGGAAGCGCGGCAGCACGCTCTTGAGCGTCAGCAGGTTCGACGCGTCGTTCAGGCGCGCCGTGTCCTGCACCATCGCCACGAACGTGTTCACCGTCGGCCAGTCGATGCCGCCTTCGCCCTGATCGCAGATCGCCCACATCATGCCGATCGCCTGCAGGTGCGCCTGGGCCGGATCGGTGGTGGTCAGCATCGGCGTGACGCCCGGGTATTCGGCCATCGGGTGCTTGGCCGGCACGGTGTAGTTGAACAGGTCACGCTGGCCGACCGGCTGATCCGAAACGCCGGTGCGCACCAGCATCTTCTCGAACAGCGTGACGTTGTCGTCGTAGCGGATCGTCGTGTACTGGAGCAGGCAGTAGTACATCCAGCCGATCGTGCCGAACAACGGCAGGTCGGTTTCCGTCTTTTGCGCCGTCCAGTTGGCGAACGGCACGGTCGGGAAGTACTTGCCTTGCGCGTCGGGGTTGATCTTCTCGAGCGCCGTGTCGTGGTTCTGCTCGATGATCTCGAACAGCGTGACCTGATCGGCCGTCAGCGCCGCCAGATTCACGGCCAGCTTGCGGCCCGGCACGCCTTCGTTGATGTCGGTCAGGTCGAGGATATGCGGGATGACCGTCTGGTTCGGGCCGTAGCAGATCCAGTTGTGTTCGGCGTCCTGCAGCGCGGCGCTGTTGAAGTTCGGCGTGACGCCAAGCGCCGCCGACAGGTTCGCGGCCATCTGCAGGTGCAGCATCTCGTCGATGAACACCGAGAACACCAGGTTGTAGGCCTTCTGGTTCGCGACGGCGGTATCGGTATCCGGGCCCGGCGGAATCTGGCCGATCGAGCGGCCCGGCCAGACGCGGCCCTTGTAATAATCGATGTCCTTCGAATTGATCGCGTGCGTGCCCTGGATCGATTTCATCGCGCACATGTAGAGCGGGATGGTGAACAGTTCGACGTTCACCGCGGCCTGCAGCAGCGCGGTCAGCGCGGCCTTGTCGGCGTCGAGCTGATCGAGCGGGCGGCCGACGATCTGGGAGGGATGATCGGGAATCAGACCCGAAACGGAATGCGCCGTGGTCATTGCCTACCTCTGTGGGGATTTTCCGCGTTAACCCTTGAACGGGAACGTCGGATTGCTTTTATAAAGGCCGGATTGCTGCGTGGACGAATTCATCCGTAAAACCTCGCGCAGCGGGGGATTTTCAATTCATGTGGCCCCGTGAATTGAAACACCCGAACATGACTGCCGTGTTACTCGATGCATACCCAGCATCGCGGCGCAAGCCTACACCGTCAAAAAGCGGCGTCACAAGCGATTTTTATGAAGCAATCATTTTGTTATGAAAAAGATAATGCCATGGGGCCTATTTATTTTAATCGTCGCCCGGCAATGAATTTTGCATTGCCGCCATGGTTTTTATTGTGCATCGCGAAAATCGATCGCGCGAAAACGTTTGGCGCTCTGAAAACCGGCGCAATACTGCATCGGCGCGATTCGATCGCCGGGTTCCGGGCGCGGCGAGCGCGGGGGCAGGGGCGGCTTGCCGCACCGGGAACCCGATCGATCAGGCCTTGCGGATCACCTGCTCGTTCTTCACCAGCATCGGTACGACCGTGCTGTAGTACGGCCAGATGAACGGGCCACCGGCCCCTTGGTTCAGGTCCTGATGAATCGACGTATAGCCTTCGATCGCGGGCGGCGCGGCGTTATCGATCACCAGCAGCGTGATCGCGGTGATCGGCTTTTTGCCGGCTTCGTTGGTCTTCCACGTCATGTAGATGAATTTCCCGCCCGCGCCGGCCTTCAGATCTTGCGGGTTCCATTCCCAACCCGCCGGCGCGCTGGACTGGGCCTGATCGAAGGCCACGAAATTCAGCGACGTGACCGGGTTGTCTTCGCCGAGTTGATAGCCGAGATAGATGAATTCGCCACCCACGCCGGTATTCGTGTCGGTCGTGACGAAATCCCAGGAACGCTGGTATTGCGGGCCCGGGTTCTTGCCTGCTTGCACCGTCAAAGCATTAATCGGAGTGGCCATTTTTAATTCCTCTCGAAGAGTGAGTTGAGAGGTTATTGTATTAACAATCCTGCAAATATCAATCTCGGTTCTTTTCGTTTTATTTGGCTGTCCCGGCATTACGGGACTCGGTGTAATTAATCGAAAAATTTGAAATTATCGATCCGGAGATAATATTTTCGATAATCAATGGCACAGTGCCGTCGAACTGAGCCGCAACGCTTCCGCGATATCGCCGGGCCGCGCCGGCAGCGGGCCGTAGGCATCGGCGAATGCATCGCCGCCGAAACCGGGCGAGGGCGACGAATCGGCATGCAGCGTCAGCGTGCCGGCCAGCAGCGCGAGCGCCACGCCCGCCATCGGCCACCAGCGTGCGGCGCGCGGCGGGCGCGGGGCGCTGGCGTGTTCGTCGTCATGTCGGTGCTGCATCGTCGGGCGTCCGCAGGATGGAGTGAAAGGCCTCGCGCGAGCGTCGCCGATCGATGCGATGGCGTCGCGCGGCGCGCTGCGACGGCACACGCAACGCCATGCGCCGAGCCGGCCGATTCTAGTCACGCAGGCGCACCGGTTCCAACCAACGACCGGCGCTAAGCTTAGCGCCGCCCACGCATGTGAATAGCTGAAATGGTGCTTTGACAGCCGATTCCGGGCGCTTCTAGCATTCGGCTTTTCCGAACCTTTCGGAATCCTCCTCATCCTCGTTCCCGGGAATTCGCCATGCTCCGCCGATCCTCCGCTACCGCCGCCTTCCTCAAACGCGTGCTGTCGCGCCGCACGCCGCTCGCGCTGGCCGCCACGGCCGCGCTCGGCGCGGTGGCGGCCGCGACCGCATTCGCGGCGTCCGGCCCGGCCGATTCGAAACCGGCGCTGACCTCGATCACGCTGCAGCTCGATCCGATCACCGCGATCGCGCAGGACAAGGGCTTCCTGAAGGCCGAATACGCGAAGATCGGCGTGAAGCAGGTCACGCTGGTGGCGCCCGGCACGGCGCAGATGATCGGCGCGGAAGCGGCGCAACTGAACGGCGGCGGCATCGCGGTGGCGCAGCGCATGATCTATCCGGCCGTGGTGCACCGGGCCAACGGGCTCGACGCGGTGATCGTCTGGGAATCGCAGCCGTCCGACAAATTCCGCACGCCGATCCTCGCGCGCGCCGACAACGACAAGATCAACAGCATCAAGGATCTCGATGGCAAGAAGTTCGCCAGCAGCCGCGTGAGTTGCTACTGGACGGCGCCGTTCGAGGCGCTGACCAAGGCCGGGCTGCCGCTCGACAGCCGCACCGCGCAGGGCCGCATCCGCTATCAATCGATCGATTCGACCACGGTGGTGACGGCGGCGCTGCTGAGCGGCGCGATCGACGCCACCGCCATGCACCTCGGCACCTCGAACGCCGCCGCGCTGTATCTGGCGCATCAGGTCAAGGTGGTGGGCCGCTCGCCCGATCATGGCGAATACGTGGACGGCGCGGGCCGCGTGTCGTATTTCGCGATGCGCTCGTTCGCCGATCAATATCCGCAGGCGATCCGCGCGTTCCTGAGCGCGGTGCAGCAGGCCCGCACCTGGGCGCTCGCGCATCCCGACGACGCCGCGCAGATCGTCGCGCGCGACACCCGCGTGCCGGTGGACATCGCGCGCTTCCAGATCACCGATCCGTCGCAGTTCTTCTTCATGGCGGGCGAGCCGAACGCGAACAACGTGCGCTCGACGATCAAGCGCTTCCAGGCCTGGTACGTCGCGCACGGCGACGACATCCTGACCGAGCGCCATCTGAGCGATCCGCAAATCGACGCGCTGGTCGACGACCGCTTCTTCGCGGGCGGCACGTACTCGATCTACCAGTGAGCCGGCCGGCTCGCCACGCGGAGGACATCATGACGAATGCGACGACGCGGCAGCAGGCGCACGCGGGGCTGGCCGGGGCAGTGCGGCGCGATCCGCCTCGGGCGGCCCACGGCGACGCGCACGGTCGGCAGGACGCGGCGGCACAGGGCAGCGCCCGCATCGCCGCTGGCC
>NZ_JAAGPF010000432.1 GCF_017104645.1 Burkholderia sp. Ac-20379 | reverse complement strand
AGCAGCGCGCCGAGCGCACCGCCGTCGCGGCGCGACTGGGCCGGCGCCAGGTCGGCCTCGCCAGCCGGGAGGCGCGGGTCAGCCGGCGACACCGCAGTGCTCCATCAGCTTGATCAGCGGCCGCATCGGGTCCTTGGCCGGCACGTTCATCGAATAGACGGCCACGTGCGCGCTCTCGAAATCGACGCCGAACTGCGCGCGCAGGTTGTCCTCGATGCGCAGCAGGTAGCCGTCCGCGCCGCTGTTGCCCGACAGCGGCATCAGTGTCAGCACGGCGCGATGGCGCGGCGTGACGATTTCCCATTGGGAATCGAGCGCGCGGCGCGTGCGCACCACGTGCTCGCACAGCGCGGCGCTGCGTTCGTCGTTCTCGAACACCAGCGTGACCACCGACGAGAGCACGCGCGAATCGCGGCGCAGATGCACGAGCCGCGCGTAATCGAGCGCGAAACGGTGCGGGCAGTCGGGGAACGCCGCCAGCATCTCGCGCGTGACTTCGGCGTGACGCACGCCGTCGGCGTAGAAGTTGCACAGCACCAGCAGGAACTGCAGGTTGTCGCGCGTCAGTGCCAGGAACGGCATGCGTTCGATGGCCACCAGCCCGACCGGCTCGCCCTTCACGTCGAGCAGCGGCACGCAGGCCAGATAGCGGCTGCCGATCGAGGCCGGCGTGGCGTGCGCCTGCGCATCGACGTGCACCAGATGGCGCGTGTCGATCGCCTCGCGCACCAGCGGGTCGTGCACGTCGAGCGCCTGCGCGCCGCCCACCGAGGCCGCCACTTCGGCGGCCGGGCCGCCATGGCGCCAGGCGTGCACGCTGGCCACTTCGAGCTGCACCGCCTGCGCGGCCGAATCGAGGAACGCCTGCGCGCCGCGCAGCGCCACCTCGCCCTGCTCTGGCGGCGTCGGCAACTGCTCGAACACCACCGTGCGCAGCCGCGCCAGCGAATCGCGCAGCGTGGCCGGACGGCTCAACAGATCCTGCTCCAGGCGCTCGTGCGAGAGCCGCAGCATGAACTGGTTGCGCGTGAGAATCGACAGACGTTCGGACAGGTAATCGTGCGCGATCCGGTTCTGCCGCAGCCGCGACATCCAGATGTCGCCGAACTGGCCCGTCAGCAGCGTCAGGAAGAAGCCGCCGAAGAAGAAGCCCACCGGAAACGGCTTCACCAGCGTGACGTCGCCCGCGAACACGGCCGACGCGCCGGCCGCCGCCGGCAGGCTCGGCGCCGCCACCGGCACCGACGGATACAGCACGTACCAGGCCGCCAGCACCACGAAGCCCGACACCAGCCCCGACACCGAGCCGTAGCGCAGCGACACGATCACCGGCACCAGCCAGATCCAGCCGAAGCCGGTATGGATCAGCAGCGGATCCTCGGCCATGAACGCGCGGCACAGGCCCACCGCGATCAGCGTGACCACGAGCGTCTCGATCAGCGCGATCGTGCGCCGGCGCGTGCTGCCGTCCGGCGGCGCGATCAGCGTGCTCCACCATGCGGCCGCGCCGGTCGAGCGGACGGTTCGCGATTGCCGCGACCCGCCCTGGTCCGGTCCCCTTGCCTGCGTATTCATGCCCACCGCCTGATCGATGTCGATGTCTGATTCGTCACGTCTGCGCGACCCCGGATTCAGCGGCCGAGCGGCGCGAGCAGTTGGCGCTCGAGCTTCTGCGCCACGCCCGACACGGCGTCGCGGCTCCAGCCGGTGCGGCTGCCGGTGCCGGTCCAGACGATCTTGCCGGTCTGCACGTCGATCACGTCGAAGCTCAGGCCGACGGCCGGTTCGCCGTCCACGCCCACCTTGTAGCGCCATTCGTTGACCGAGCCGGTCAGCGCGAAGCGGATGTTCTGCTGGCGCGCCCAGGTCAGCGCGTTCTGCTGCGCGTCCGGCTTGGCCGGATCGAACAGCGTTTCGTCGTCGCCGCCGCCCGGATACGGCACCACGTTCTGGTAACCGTAGGTGCGCAGCAGGCTTTGCGCGATCGAGCCCGCACGTTGGCCGGCCTGCGGCGTTTCCGTGTGGTTCGCGATCGGCAGGACGGTCCAGGCGTCGCCCTTGGACGCGGGCACTGCCGCGCTGCGGTCGACCACCGCGCAACCGCCAAGCGCGGCGACGGCGAGCGTGGCGGCGCAGACCAGCGCGGCCGCCCGGAAGCGCCGCGATGCGTGGTTCGTGTTCATGCGTTTCTCCTGAGAATTGCGTTCAATACAGCCAGCGATATCGCGCGCCGATTTCCTTGACGGACGTCGAACTGTTCGACGACGCCCCTTGATACAGCCCATACAGCAAAGCCTGATCCCCGCCGAAGACGCTGCCGGCCATGCCGAGCTCGACCTGCCCCGTCCAGCCCGCGCGCGAATCGCGCACCGGCCCGGCCGAGAACATCGGCCGCCAGCCCTTCGCGTAGTTTTCGTTCGGATCGTCGCCGAACGAGAACAGCAGCGCGCCCTGCGTGAATGTCTGCGGCATGAACGACGCCGCCGTGGCGGGCGAGCCGTCCGGCAGGATCTGCGCAAGCCGGCCGCTGACCGCCGCGTTGGCGGTGCTGTACTGGCCGTGCGTGAACACCGCGCGGATCGTGTAATCGGGGTAGTCGGCCTTGATCTTGTAGCCGGCCGTCAACTCGACCAGATGGCCGCTGCCGAGGAACGTGCGGTCCTGGCCGTGGAAGCGCGAGTATTCGTAGCGGCCGCTGCCGAACCAGTGCGGATCGAGCTGGTAGCTGAGGCCGACCGACGCCATGTCCTTGACGCCGCCCACCGTCAGTTGCGAGCTTTCGGTCGCGTCCAGGTTGTAGCCGACCGCGTAGCTCAGCGTCAGCTTCGAGTTGACGCGGGCCCGGCCCTCGACGCGCGCGGTCGTGATGTTGCGCAGCGCCTCGCGGCGGCCCACCGTGACGGTTTCGTCGTCGTACTGGCCGTTGTGCTTGTACATCGCCTCCAGCACGCGGTCCTGGCTCGGGATGTTCGGCAGCGTCGACGCATCGGACGACTGCTCGCGCTGGCGATAGCCGAGCCGCACGCTTTGCGTGTCGGTCAGCCGCGCGCCGATCGAAGCGCGTTGCTCGTTGTAGTGCAGCGCGCCCTGGTTGCTGTAGCGCGTGGCCACCTCCACCGATTGCGCGCTCTTCATGGCCGTCTCGCGCAACTGCTGCTGCATCACGTCGTCGTTCGGCGTGGCGATCAGCGATTGGTATGCGCTCGATTGCGCGTCGGTCAGGCGGCCCGTCAGCACCTGCGCGTCCACCCGGTTCTGGCGCGGGATCAGGTCCGGCAGCGTGTCGAGCAGGCGGTTCAGCGTATTGACGTCGCCGTCGTCGATCGCCAGTTGCGCCTCGGCATACACCGGGCGGCTGTTACGGTCGATGAACAGCTTGGTCAGCCAGGCGTGTTCGAGATCGGGCGCGTTCTGGGCCTGCGCCCACGACACGGCGGCCTCGCGCGCAATGGCCGACACCACGCGCTGCTCGCGGCGGATCGCCTGCTGCTTGACCGGCGGCAGCATCGCGAAATCGCCGAGTTGCGACGGATACGGCGTGCCCTGCGCGGCGTCGTCGCCGGCCGAATCGGCGCGCAGCATCTGGATCAGCACGGCGCGCGACTGGTCGCCGGTGCCGAACAGCGTGGTCAGCGCGACGAAGCGGCCCGCCAGATCCTCGCGTTCCGAATCCGGCAGCGGCAAGGCCTTCGGATCGTGGCGGCGGCGCGCCAGCTCGAGCCAGACGGATTTGCGCAGTTGCCAGGCGTTGTCGGTCTGGCCGGCCTGTTCGAGCGCGTCGGCGAACGTCAGGCGCCACAGCGGATCCGAGCGGTACGCCGGGGGCTGCATGCGCAGGTAGTGCAGCGCCTGGCGGCCATCGCCGAGGCGCAGCGCGCTGGCGATCATCGGCGGCCACAGCGGCGCGTCGGTTTCGGCGCGGCCGGCGTAGCGGCGCATCGCGTCGCGCAGTTGTTCCTCGGTGCCGCGGTCGTTCAGGTACCAGAGCCAAGTGACCTGCGCCTCGGTGCTGCCCGGCTCGAGCGCGAGCGCGCGCTGCACGTCGCGGCCCACCGCATCCTGGCGGCCGATGTCGCGCTCGTACTGCGCGCGGGCCAGCAGGAACGGCGCGGATTGCTCGGCCTGCGCCAGTTGGTCCGGCGACAGCGACGCGAGCAGCGTGCCGATCCGCGCCCGTGCATGGGCGCGTTCATAGTAATAGACGGCCTGCGTCAGCATCCGCACGTTGCCGGTCTGGTGGTAACCGTATTCGGCGAGCCGCGCGGCATCGATCGGCGATTCGTCGTAGAAGCCGATCATCGATTGCAGATCGTCGCGATTGGCCTTGCCGCTCGCCAGCAGCTCGCGATAGCCGGAACCGGTGTCGCGATCCTGCTGGGTGGTCGCGCCGAGCATCGAATAGAAGCGCCAGAAATCCTGATCGCCCGGCTTCGCGCCGCGCTTGGCCTCGTTCATGGCCGCCAGCGCCGCGTCGAAGCGCGTGCGCGTGTAGAGCATGGTGGCGATCTTCAGGCCGTAGGCCGCGTTCGGGCCGTAATCGCGCTCGAGATCCTGCCAGGTGCGCAGCGCCAGGTCGTCGTCGCCCTTGCGTTCGGCCACCGTGGCGTAGCGTTCGCGCACGGTCTGTGCGATCGGGCCCTTGAAGCGCGCCTGCAGGAAGCGCAGCGCGCCGTCGGGATCGCCGTTCAGCTCGAACGCGGTGACGGCGGTGTCGAGGCGCTTGACGTCGGTCGGGTTCAGATCCGCTTGGTGCAGCGTCAGCGCGAGCATCGCGTGTTCGTCGTTCACACCGGGCGCGAGCCGCGCCACCTGCTGCCAGGCGCGCGCGTCGCCGCGCGATTGCGCGAGCGCGAGATAGTTCGACAGCGCGACGTCGGGATGGTGGTTCCACTCCGCGACCTGCGCGAGACGCTCGTGCCAGCTTGCCGAGCCCGGATCGCGGCCCAGCGCCTGACGCGCCACGCGCTCGGCGCCGGCCACGTCGCCGGCAGCCAGGAACACGCGGTAGGCCAGATCGAAATCGGATTCGCCGGCCTTTTGCGCGACGGGCGGCTCGGCAGCGGCCTGCGCGGCCGGTGCGGCTTGCGCGGTGGCGTCGGGCGCGCTGCCGGCGATCGTGCCGGACGCGACGCGGCCGTTCGACGGCGCGGCGATCCGCACGATGTGCGCCGTG
>NZ_JAAGPF010000431.1 GCF_017104645.1 Burkholderia sp. Ac-20379 | reverse complement strand
GCCCGGCATCGGCGCGCGCGGCGGCAGCTTCTGGCGCTGCGGCGAGCGCGACACGAAATAGCCGGCGCCGGGCCGCGCGGTCAGCACGCCCTGCGCGACGAGCCGCAGATACGCCTCCACCACGGTGTTCTTCGCCACGCCGGCCAGCGCCGCCTCCTCGCGGATCGACCGCAGCCGGTCGCCGGCCTGCAGCGTGCCGTCGCGCACGCGCGCGAGCACCCCGTCGATCACGCGCTCGATCTTCGAGACCGGTTCCTGCATGGCTGTACCCTCCGTTCGACTGGTACGACTACCGAAAAATCGTTCCGGACTGTACCAGATGCGCAGGCGGGCAATCGCTAAGCTGAACGCACTGACACAAGCCGGACGCGCCGCCGCGCGCCGCCCGGCACGACCCGGAGACACGATGTCCACCTCATTGCGCCCACCCGCCCGCCTTGCGCCGGATTTCAGCGAACTCGGCGTCGACGCGCGCCTCGCCCAGGTAGCCGCGTTCGCGGGCCTGTCCGAGCAGGACGCGCGCCAGCTCGCCGCGCCGTCGAACCTCGACCGCGACACCGCCAACCACATGATCGAAAACATGATCGCGACGATCGCGATTCCGGTGGGCGTGGCCACCGGGCTGCTGATCGACGGCGAGGAGCGCGTGGTGCCGATGGCCACCGAGGAATCGTGGATCGTCTCGGCGGTGGGCGCCTCGGGCGAGGCGTGTCGCGCGACGGGCGGCTTCACCACCTCGATGTCGGGCGACTGCATGATCGCGCAGGTGCAACTGCTCGGCATCGCCGATCCGCACGCGGCGCGCGTGGCGATTCTCGAACGCCGCGCCCAGGTGGCCGCCGCGTGCGACGCCTGCGACCCGACCCTGGTGCGCTTCGGCGGCGGCTTCCGCGATCTGGAGGTGCGGCTGCTCGGCGAGCGCGACGCGGCGATGCTGGTGGTGCACCTGATCGTCGATTGCCGCGACGCGATGGGCGCGAACACCGTCAACACCATCGCCGAACGGCTCGCGCCGCTGCTGGCCGAATGGACGGGCGGCCGCCCCGGCCTGCGGATCCTCTCGAACCTGGCCGACCGGCGGCTGGCCCGCGCCCGCGCGACCTGGCCGGTGGAGGCGCTCGGCGGCGAGGCGGTGCGCGACGCGATGATCGCGGCCGCGCGGTTCGCCGACACCGACCCGTACCGGGCCGTCACGCACAACAAGGGGATCATGAACTGCATCTCGGCCGTGGTGCTGGCTACCGGCAACGACACGCGCGCGGTGGAAGCGGCGGCGCATGGCTACGCCGCGCTCGGCGGCCGGATCCGCGCCCTGACGCGCTGGGAATGCGCCGCCGACGGCGCGCTGAGCGGCAGCATCGAGCTGCCGATGCCGGTGGGCATCGTGGGCGGCGCGACCAAGGTGCATCCCACCGCGCGCGCCCTGCTCGCGATCCTCGGCGTGCAGCATGCCAGCGAACTCGCCCGGATCATCGCGGCGATCGGCCTGGCCGCCAATTTCGCGGCGCTCAAGGCGCTCTCGACGCACGGCATCCAGAAGGATTTCATGGCGCGCCACGCGCACAACTTCGCGATCGGCGCCGGCGCGACCGGCGACGAGGTCGAACAGGTCGCGCACGCGCTGATCGCCAGCCAGACGATCGGCAGCGCCGAAGCCGAACGCGTGCTGGCCGCGCTGCGGCAGGCGCGCTGACCCGACGGCAATCGCCCGCTGCCCCTTATTCGTCCCTTATCCGCCCGCATTCCAACGATGGAGACACCCATGTCCGACCCGACCGGCTTCGAATTCACCCCCGACATGTCGTGGGCGCCGATCCCGCCCAACGAGCGCGCGCTGCCCACGCTGACGGCCGAGCCGTGGTTCAAGGTGGCCGACGGCTTCAAGCAGCTCGAAGGCCTGTGCTTCGACCGCGCCGGCAACCTGTTCTTCCTCGAGGTGTTCGGCGGCGCGATCTGGAAGCTCGAGATGGCCACCCGCACGCTGACCGAGGTGTATCGCGCCGAAGGGCTGAACCCGGCCGCCGTCAAGATCAACAAGGACGGCCGCCTCTACGTGTGCTGCCTCGGCGATTTCGACACCGGCGAGATCTTCTCGATCAACCCCGACGGCACCGACCGCCGCGTGATCGTGGAAGGCTACGTGGCCGACGACATGGTGTTCGCGCGCGACGGCAGCTTCTACTTCACGCACTTCGTCGGCGCCTCGTGCGAACCGACCGGCGGCCTGTACCACGTCTCGGCCGACGGCCGGACGGTCACGCCGATCCTGCGCAACATGGCCGGCCCGAACGGCATCGCGCTGTCCACCGACGAGCGGATGCTGTGGGCCACCGAAACCAACGCGAACCGCCTGCACCTGATCGAGCTCGGCGCGGACGGCAAGTCGATCGCGCCTTACGGCACCAGCATTCCGTATCACTTCACGGGCTTCCACGGCCCCGATTCGTGCTGCGTCGATTCCGCCGACAACCTCTACGTGGCGATGTACAACCAGGGCCGCGTGATGGCGTTCAACCGGCTCGGCTTCCCGATCGGCCAGGTGCTGCTGCCGGGCCGCGAACAGGGCCATCACCTGCGCTCCACGCATCCGATGCTGATCCCCGGCACCAACGACCTGCTGATCTGCACCAACGACCACGACCGCGGCGAAGGCGCGTGGATCTTCAAATCGAAGGCCTTCGCCACCTCGCACAGGAGTTTCCAGTTCCATGACTGATCAGGGCAGACAGGGCAAGCTCGCCGGCCAAACGGCCGTCGTGACGGGCGCGGCGCGCGGCATCGGCTTCGCGATCGCCGAGCGTTACGCCAGCGAAGGCGCGAACGTGGCGCTCGCCGATCTCGACGAAGCCGGCGTGCGCGCCGCCGCGGCCGATCTGGCCGCGCGCTACGCAACGGGCACGCTGGCCGTGCGCGTCGACGTGGCCAGCGCCGCCGACAACGCGCGCCTGATCGGCGACGCGATCGCGCGGTTCGGCCGGCTCGACATCCTGGTGTGCAACGCCGGCATCGTCCGGCCCGGCAAGCCGATCGAGGAGATCGAGGCCGAGCAGTGGCGGCAGGTGATCGACATCAACCTGATGAGCTGCGTGCACGCCACCACGGCGTTCGTGCCGCACGCCAAGGCCAATCGCGCCGGGCGCATCGTCTACATGGCGTCGATCGCCGGGCAGGTGGGCGGCGTCGCCTCCGAAATGACCTATCCCGTCACCAAGGCCGGCGTGCTCGCGCTGACCAAGGCCGTGGCGCGCCAGCTCGGGCCGTTCGGCGTGACCGTCAACGCCATCGCACCCGGCGCGATCCAGACGGCGATGACCGAGGTGCTCCAGTACCCGCCCGAGGTCAAGAAGAGCATTCCGCTCGACCGCTACGGCGACGTGTCCGACATCGCCGCGGCGGCCCTGTACCTGGCCAGCGAGGACGGCCGTTACGTGACGGGCGCCACGCTTGACGTCAACGGCGGGATGCTGATGCGCTAGGCGCGCGCGTTTCCTCGTTTCCCTCTTTTCCCGCACGGAGATCCGATTCATGAACATGCACGAAAAACGCGTTCGCCTGCGCGAACTGCTGAACGCGCCCGGCTGCACGCCGCTGATGGGCGCCTACGACCTGCTGAGCGCCCGCATCATCGAGCAGACCGGCTTTCCGGTGCTGTACACCGGCAGCTTCGTGACCGGCGCGAGCCGCCTGGGCCTGCCCGACGTGGGGCTGGTGCAGATGCAGGACCTGCTCGGCCTCGCCCGCGAGATCGCCAAGGAGACGAACATTCCGATCGTCTGCGACGCCGACACCGGCTGGTATCACGCCGCCAACATCTGGCGCACGGTGCACGAATTCGAGAGCGCGGGCGCCTCGGCGATCCATATCGAGGACACGGTGTTCGGCAAGCACACCGACCTGCCGCCGAAGCTGCTCGAGCCCGACGCGATGTGCCAGCGCATTCGCGCCTGCGTGGACGCGCGCAAGGATCCGAACTTCCTGATCATCGCGCGCACCGACGCGATCTACCTGAAGAACGATCCCGAGGAAGCCGTGGCGCGCATCAACGCCTATCTGGAAGCGGGCGCCGACGCGGGCTTCATCGTGTTCAAGGGCTCGATCGCCGCGCTGGCCGAGTTCCGCACCCGCATCAAGGGGCCGCTGATCGTGACGAGCGTGGATTTCCAGGATTCGGTGGCCGAGGAATCGGCCGCGGGCGCGAACATGTCGGTGTACTGGCCGCTGACGATTTTCGCCGCGTTCAAGGCGGTCAAGCAGGTGTGCGAGGCGTTCCATCGCGACCTCGACGCCACCAGGCTGCGCGAATACTGCTTCGACGAAGGCCTGATCAACGAGACGATTTCGTACGAGCGCTTCACGAAGAACGTCGAGAAATACGGCGCGGTGTAAGCGGCCTAGCTCGCTTCCCGTCCGCTTCTCGCCTTCTCATCGTTCGCCCGCCCCGCCCCGCGCGGGCGTTTCCATTCCTTCGCCGCGCCGATCGCGCCGGCCTTCCCGCGAACCTCAAGCCCGGATGTCGCAGCCCTCCCGCCTTCGCCTGCGCGGCCACGCGTTCCGGTTCGCGCGCCGCGCCGCCCTGCTCGGCCCCGGCCTGCTCGTCATGCTGGCCGATTGCGACGCGGGCAACGTGCTGGTGGCCGCGCAGGCCGGCGCGATGTGGGGCTATCTGCTGTTGCCGGCGTTCGCCGCGCTCGCGCCGCTGCTCTATTGGACGCAGCAAGCCAGCGCCGATCTCGGGCGGCGCACCGGGCTCGGCTTCGGCGAAGCGATCCGCGCGCGCTTCGGCGCGCCGTTCGCGCGGGCCTGCGCCGTGGCGCTGGCGCTCAGCTGCCTGGCCACGCTGATCGCCGAGATGACGGGCATTGCCGGTGCGGGCAGCGTGTTCGGCGTGCCGGCCGCCGCCTCGCTAGCGCCGGCGGCTGGGCTGGTGGCGTTCACGGCCGCCGGCGGACGCGCGCGGCGGCTCGACGCGCTGGTGGTTGGCATCGGCCTGTTCGAGGCGTA
>NZ_JAAGPF010000430.1 GCF_017104645.1 Burkholderia sp. Ac-20379 | reverse complement strand
GATCGACCCGCCGCAGGTCGCCCGCGAAGCGGTAGCCGCGGCCCGGCACGGTTTCGATCAGATCGCGGTCGTCGCCGAGCGCGCGGCGCAGCGCGGAAATTTGCGACTGGACGGTGTTGGCGTCCACCTCGAGGCCGGGCCACGCGGCTTCGCGCAGCGTGGCGATGGCCACCGCGCGGCCGTTGGCGTCGATCAGCAGGATCAGGATGGCGAGCGGACGCGCGCCGATCGAGACGATCTCGCCGTCGGCAATCAGCAGGCCCGCATCGCGCAGCAGCCAGAAGCGGGAAAAGGCGATCGTGCGGCCGGCCGGGGTATCGGACGGCGCAAGCACGCGGCGCCGGGTCGGCGCGCGTGGGGAATCGGATTTCGACATCGGGGACTACGCGTGACGCCTGACTCGGGTTTATCGGCCGAGCGGCGCCGGACAGTCATGCTCGCAACCAGACGTACTCCCCGGAGGCGATGCCGTCGAACATGTCGTCGCTCGATTCCATGATGTTGCGCCGCCAATAGCGGCCATGTTCCGCGTAATGGGCGAGCAGATCCGCCAATTCCGCACCGTCCACGCCGCTATCGAACGGAATGCGAAGTATCAGTACCACGTTACCGGTATCCGTGTCGATCCCCATTTGTGCCTGATCCTGCGCGTAAACCAGCAGGTTCGCTTCGAGCATCAGGCGGAAAATCGTCAACGTCCGGCCGGCTGTCACGGTGCCGTAATGGAAGTTCGCGTACATCGCGTCGATGTCGTTATCGAAGTAGTCGAGACGGACGTCGAAACCTTCGACTTCGATCGCGCGCGTGGTCAGCACGTCCTGCACGTCGGGCAGGCCGATGACGGCGCAAAGATCCTCGATCAACCAGGTGTAACGGTCTGAGCTCATGCGATGGGCTGGACTGGGACTGGACTGGATGGGCCGGGTGGAACGGCACAACGCAAAACAAAAAGGGCGGCCGCCCGAAGCCGGGCGAAACCGCCACCACGACGGCGCCGCGTGACGCGACGCCCGCGTGCGCTATTAACCGCCTTGCGATGCGCTTTTGACGTTGCTCGCGCCGCTCTTCATCACGTTCGCCAGCGAAGCCGCCATGCTCTGTTGCAGCTGCATCTGAGCCGAAGCGAGCGTCATTTGGTTCATCTGGTTGCTGATGCCTTGCATCTGCGATTGCGTCGATGCCGAGTCGGCTGCGCCGGCTGCCGAGTTGGCTGCGCCGCTTGCGACGTTGCCTGCCGTGCTGGCCAGATTGGAGGCCGAGCCGGCCAGCGAGCTGATATTACCGAGAGACATGGTGTTACCTCGCGTGTCTAGGAAGTTCGGTTTTCGAAAGAAAAAGTACTGCCACTGCGATGCTGGACCGGTTCCGTCACGCCGTGGCGGGCACGGAGCCGGGTAGCGTTCGAAGGCGGCGCGCCGCCCGCGAATGGGTTACGACGCGTTCGCGCGCTGCTCCTGCAGCTTGGCGAGCGCTCGCGAAGTCGCGAGAAAGCCGCGGTACAGCTTCGCGAGATTGCTGCGGTCGAGTTCGTTGGTCGACGGGGTCGCGCCGATTTTCTCGGCGGTCGCGTCGAGCGCGGCGCGCAGCGCGTTCACGCGCGCCTGGCTGTCCGGCGCGTTCAGCAGCGTGCGGATGTCGTTGAAATCCTTGGCGTGCGGTTCGAGCGGTTCGTACATGATTCGATCCCTGGTGGTGACGTGTCGGCTCAGCTCGCGATCGGCGAAGCCGGCGGCCGGGACGATGATTCGGCCCGGCGCGCCTGCGGCGCTTCGGGGCGGCGTGCCGATGCGAGCATCGGCGCATACGAGCGGGCCGGCGCGCCTTGCGGCGCGGCTGCGGCCGGTACGTCGGCTGCCGCGGACGGCAGCGGTACGAATTCGTTGGCGTTCTGCGGCTGCTCCGGCGGGTTCGCCGCGTTGCGCGCGCTCTTGCTGTTGCGCGCGCCGTGCGCGCGGGTGCTGCCGTTGCCGCTTGCGGTGGCCGCCGGTGCGTTGCCGTTGCCGCTTGCCGGCGCGGCTGCGTTGCCGGGGGCGGCGTTGGCGTCCGTCGTGCCGTTGGCGCCGTTCGCACCGTTCGCGGCCGGGTTCGCCGTGTTGTCGGCCGCGCCGTTCGACGACACCTCCGCCGGGGCGCTCACGCCCGTGTTCGCACCGACGTTCGCGCCGGTTGCCGCGTTCGGCGCCACCGCGCCCGAGGCGGGCTGCGGATCCGACGCGTAGATGTGTTTCACGCCGTCGGGCGTCTGCGCGTATTGCACGCCGTCCGCCGAGATCATTTCCGAATAGGCCGTCGCGTCCGCCGAGTTGGCGTTGCCGGCCGATTCGGACACGTCCGCGACGATGTCCTTCACGTTCGGGTCGAGATCGGCGCGTACGCGGGCGATCGCCGTATCGAGCGCCATCTTGTTGCCGACCGAGCCCTTGATCACGAAGCGGCCCGCGCCGCCGTACTGCACGCGCGCGCCGGGCACGCCCAGCGAATCCTCGATGCTGCGCGCCACCTGCGGCGCGACGTCGTACTGCGCCGCGACCTGCGCGATCGCGAGGCGGCGCAGCAACTGGCGCACCGCGGCGTCGTCGGCCGAGCTGGCCAGCATGCCCGTCACCACCACCGTGTCGCCCACCGCGTGCGCGCTCAAGCCTTCGATGCGGGCCGCGGCCAGCGCGTCGGTCACGCGGTGCGCGTTGTCGTCGGCGTTCGGCGGCAGCGCCGCGCGGCTCATCTGCGCCGTCGACAGCACCGACACCGTCACGATCACCGCGCCCACGCAGAAGCAGGCGGCCGCGATGCCCAGGTAGCGGCGGCGCAGCGGCGAGGCCTTCGGCGCCGGCTTGGTCATCAGCGTCTGCAGCAATTCGTAGTCCGACGGCCACACGCCCGCTTCGTCGCCGACGCAGAGAATCGTGCCGTCGAACTGCATCGGCACGAAATCCACCAGCAGGATCGTTTCGAGCGGGCCGCTGGTGGCGGTGCCGTCGGCGGCCGCGTTCGCTTCCGGCGTGCCGGGCGCCGCGGCGACCATCTGCGCCGACACCACGCCCGTGTCGCCCACCGTCAGCCACAGATCCCCGCCGCGCCAGTCCGTCAGGCGAATGTCGGCCGCATCGTCCGTGCCGATGCGATGCGCGCCGGGCGCGAGCTGCAATTGCGCGCCTGCGTGGGTGCCGGTGAGAATCCGCAGGAGTTTCATGGGTGCGTCGAGTCGAGTCACAGTCTCAGCTATCGTTCCGCCTAATGTAGGCGGTCGGCGGGGATCGGCTGGCGAAGGATGCGAAGCTGGAGCGTGGTATGCGAACGCAGGGGCGGGGGGAAATTGGCGGCGGGGAGCGGCCGCGAGCCGCCGCGAAAACGACGAAAACGTTGGCGAGGCGGCGTACTGGCGAGCCGGCCGCGGATTCGAGCGGTTTTGCCCCGGACCGCGTTCAAAGGGGGCGGATCAGGGTTTCCCGCCCGCTTGCCGTCTGGTTCGCGCGACGGCATCGGGGGGGACGAGGCCGCGACGACGATACGCCGGCCTTTGCGCTGTCGGGCAAGCATCGAGTCACCGGCCTCATGACCGCATCACGGCGGATGAGGCCGGCGGCAGGGCGCGCGTCAGGCCGGGAGCGAGGCGGGACGGAACGATAGGCGCAACCCGAGCGCGGTGGCGATCTTCATCACGGTGGCAAAGCTCGGATTGCCTTCGCCGGATAGCGCGCGATAGATGCCTTCCCGGCTCATGCCGGTATCGCGTGCAAGCTGGCTGATATTGCGTGCGCGGGCGACGTCGCCCAGCGCTGCGGCGATCAGGGCGGGATCGCCGTCTTCGACGGCTGCTTCGAGATAGGCGGCGATGTCTTCGGCGGTGCCGAGGTAATCGACGCTGTCGAAGCGGCTGAATTTCGTGGGGTTCATTTCAATCATTCCTGCCATTGCAACGCGATCGACCGGGCAAGGACGATGTCGCCGGGCTGCGTGGATTTGTTGCCGCCGCATAGCAGCAGGACGGCGGTGAGCCCGCGCTGCAGGTAATACACCCGGTAGCCGGGGCCGTAGTCGATCCTCATCTCCGAGATGCCGTGCCCGACCGGTTTGACGTCGCCAGGATTGCCGAGGCTCAGGCGCCGGATACGCAATACGATGCGCGCTCGTGCCCGGGTATCGCGAAGCGCGGCAAGCCATGACTCGAATTGGACGGATGTGAAGATGTCGATCAAGTGTCAACTCTAGTTGTCAGCTTGCGGAATGTCAACTGTGGTTGACATCCACGTGACTGAACACGACGGGGTGGCGACCTGGATTGCGTGTTGCCGAGGCGATGGCTGCCGAACGTGCGTGGCGCACGGCATGACGGCAGCGGGCGGGGGCCTGCCAAAGCAAGGAACAGATTAAGAAAAGAGGGCGTTCGTGTCGCCTCGGCTCGATGGCCGATGGCGGGATGTCGCGCTGGCTAGCTGGCTGCTATGGCGCGTTGTGGATGACGCAGGAGGGCCTGGCGTGTCTGGCCTTGCGGGGAAGAGGTCGCTCGGATCGCGGCGCACTTGCTGCCGCGATCATGTGATTTGCATCGCCGATGACGGAGATAGCGAGGCAACGGGGCGCGATTTACCATGCCAACGGACTGCGGAGCAGGGGGGCGTTGCCAGGTGGATGGTTTTCGACGCGGCGGATCATCTGGACCGCGCTCGACCGTTCGTACGCGCGTGGCACGCTGCAGCCGATCAAGGGGATCGTTTGCTCGGAGAGCGGCGCCAATGCCCGGCGCGACGTCGAGTCAGTGTTGATCGAGCCGACTGGCGAGCTTCGAGGTGGTATGGACAAACAAGCGGGCGCAGCACAACGACGCCCCCTATTTCCCCTCTTCCGCCTTCCGCGCCTTCATCGCCCGTCCCAGAATCCCCGCCTTCACCCCTTGCTGAATCGCCCCGCCGCGCGCGCGCCGCTGCTTGCCGGCGTTGAACTCGGCGCGCAGCATCACGAGCGGCAGCACCATGTTGAACGACTGGCTGCCGGTGGACGGCCCGCCGGCCAGCGCCAGCTCGCGCAGCGCCGCGAGGCCGCCCGCGTTCACGTGGCCGATCTTCATCTCGATCTGCTGCAGGTCGATCATCGCGGCCGCCAGCTTGGCGGCCCACGGCGTCGGGTCGGCGGCGCCCGCGGCGCCAGCCGCCGTGGC
>NZ_JAAGPF010000429.1 GCF_017104645.1 Burkholderia sp. Ac-20379 | reverse complement strand
CCCGCCACGATCAAGCCGAGCCGCAGGTTGCCGGCCGCGACGATCAGCAGCCCCGCGAACAGCACCACGCCGAGGCCGTAGCCGAGCCACGCGGTGCGCCCCGCCTCGCCCCATTCGCGGCGCAGCACGCGCACCGGCGGCACGCGCGTCAGCGGCCAGAGCGGCGGCAGCGCGAAGCCGAGCAGCAGCACCAGCCCCGCGCCGACGCCGATCAGCGCGGGCGCGACGCCCGGTTGCGGCAGCACCACGTCGATCAGGTTGCCGAGCGCGGACAGCAGCGCCAGGTGGCCAAGATAGCCGAGCGCCGCGCCGAGCACGCCCGACACGACGCCGACCGCGACGAATTCCAGCGTGAACAGCCCGGCCAGCGTGCGCTGGCTGGTGCCGAGGCAGCGCATTGCCGCGCAGCCGTCGAGATGCCGGCGCATGTAGCGCTGCGCGGCCATCGCGATCGCGACGGCCGACAGCAACGCCGTCAGCAGCGATACGAGCGTCAGGAAATGGCGGGCGCGATCGAGCGTCTCGCGCACCTGCGGCTGCCCTTCCTGCAGCGATTCGAGCGCGACGCCGCGCAGCCTGCCGCCGTCGACGCGCTGGTGCGCGAGCGCCGCGAAGCGCGCCACGGCCGGATCGGCGCCGGCCACCAGCAGCCGATAGGTGACGCGGCTGCCGTAGCCGACCAGCCCCGTCGAGGCCAGTTCGTCCTGGCGCAGCATCAAGCGCGGCGAGAAATTGACGAACGAGAAGCCGCGATCGAGCTCGCGCGTGATCGCCGCCGACACGCGGAAATCGCGCAGGCCGACCCGCACCGTGTCGCCGATCTTCAGATGCAGCGCGTCCAGCAGGGCCGGATCGGCCCACACGGTGCCGGCTGCGGGAATCGTCGAGACGGCGCGGCCCGGCGCGTTCGGCGCGGACGCGATCTCGATCCGGCCGCGCAGCGGATAGCCGTCCGACACGGCCTTGACGGCCGCGAGCCGCGACGGCGCATTCGCGCCGGTGCCGCCGATCATGCTCGGGAAAATCGCCGTGGAAGCCGTGGCGAGGCCGTCCGCACGCGCGGCGGCCGCGAACGCCGGATCGACCGGATGATCGGCGCGCACCACGAAATCGGCGCCGAGCATCTGACGCGCGTCGCGTTCCAGGCCGTTGCGCAGCCGGTCGGAGAGGAAACCCACGCTGGTCAGCGCCGCGACGGCCAGCACCAGCGCCAGCACGAGCAGCGTCAGCTCGCCCGAGCGCCAGTCGCGCAGCGTCATCCGAATCGATTGCCGTACCAGCTCGCCCGGCGTCAGACGTGCGCCGCGCGCGGCGCGCCCTGCTTCATGCTGCGTGGTCAATCCTGCTTGCCTCCGAGTGAATTGAAGCGCGACACCATGTGATGCGCCATGCCGCGGAACCCGCCCGACACGCCGCGCCAGAGCCGCGGCAACAGCCACGCCATGAACGCCACGAAGCCGATCATCAGCAGCAGGAACAGCACCGGCACGAAGAAGGCCAGCGCGAGGCCGGCGAACACCATGCTATCCTCGGTTGCCGAGGCGATCCAGTTCGACACCGGCTCCGGCGACAGGTTGATCAGCGCGCGCGTGCCGGCCTTCACCACATGCGCCGAGCCGGCCAGCGTGCCGCCCGCGAGCCCGGCGACGGCCAGCACCGTGGGATCGGCATGCCCGAGCGCGCCGGCCGCGAGCACCGCGCCGGCGGGAATCCGGATGAACGTGTGGATCGCGTCCCAGAGCGAATCGAACGCGGGAATCTTGTCGGCGAGAAATTCGGCGACGGCCAGCACGGCGGCCGTGCCGATCACCCACGGCGAGGTGAGCGCGGCCAGCGTGTCGGGAAGATGCACGAGACCGGTGCGCGCCAGCACGCCGGCGATCAGAACCGTCAGATAGAGGCGCAGCCCGCTCGCCCACGCGAGCCCCGCGCCGAGCGAAATGGCCTCGACCATGTGCGGTCTCCTTGCGCGTCGCACGCGCACGCCGGCCGGGCGGCCGGCATAACGGAACCGCCGCCGGCGCCCGAGCGGGCGGCCGGCGGCGGTATTCCGAGACAATGTTTTTGCATTATAGACGCGCCGCAACATGGGCTGCTCGGGATCGACCCGCAGGCGGCCGGGGCGTACCCAATTCGCAACGCCGGGGGGCGGTTGCCGGCGACGCAGCGGCTGCGAGGAACGCGTCGGCGCCGCCTCGCCGCGGCGCCGGGCCGGCCACCAGCGGGCGTCAGCCCTGCATCAGCCCGGCGACGACAGCTTCAAGCCGATCAAACCGAGCACGATCAGCGCGGCGCTCGCCACACGGGCGACGGTCACAGCCTCGCCCATCATCACGATGCCGAAGATGAACGCGCCGACCGCGCCGATGCCGGTCCAGACCGCATAAGCGGTGCCGAGCGGCAACTGGCGCATCGCCACCGCGAGCAGCGCGAAGCTGCCGATGGCGGTCACCACCGTGAACACCGACGGCCACAGCCGCGTGAAACCTTCGGACGACTTGAGGCCCGCCGCCCAGGCCACTTCGAGCAGGCCGGCAATGAAAAGCAGGATCCAGGACATGAGACAACTCCACCGGGAAGGACGGGGCCGTCCCCGCGGATTGATCGACGCGCCGGGGTCGTCCCCGGGCGGGGCACGAGTATAACAAGCCCCTTACAACCCGGCAGAGGGGGCGCGATCGACCCTACCCGCGGCAGGGCGATGCGCGACCGGCCCGGCGCATCGTCTCAGGCCGCGCCCACCAGCCGATACCCCACCCCCGTCTCCGTCACGATGTGCTCGGGCTGTGCCGGATCGGCCTCGAGCTTCTGGCGCAGATGCGCCATGTAGATGCGCAGGTAATGATGGCTTTCCACGTGCGACGGCCCCCACACGTCGCGCAGCAACTGCCGGTGCGTCAGCACGCGGCCCGCATGGCGCACGAGTGTGGCGAGCAGCCGGTATTCGAGCGGAGTCAGGTGCACCGGCGCGCCGCCGCGCGTCACCACGCGCAACGCCAGATCCACCGTGACCTCGCCGAAGCGCACGCTCGGCGTGTCGTTCGCGCCGCCCAGGTTGCGCCGGCGCAGATGCGCGCGAATCCGCGCGAGCAGCTCCGACACGCCGAACGGCTTGGTCAGGTAATCGTCGGCGCCGGCGTCGAGCGCGGCCACCTTCTCGTCCTCGCGCGTGCGCGCCGACAGCACGATCACCGGCAGCTCGGACCAGCCGCGCAGCTCGCGGATCACGTCGAGCCCGTCGGTATCGGGCAGGCCCAGGTCGACGATCACCAGATCGGGCTTGCGGGTGGCCGTCTCGATCAGCCCCTGCTTGCCCGTCTCCGCGTCGAACACGGCGATGCCCTCCGCTTCCAGCGCGGTGCGCACGAAGCGGCGGATCTGTTTTTCGTCTTCGATCAGGACAACGGTCAGCGTCGGTTCACTCATGGTCGGGCGGCAAGGCGGTAGGCGGAACGGGTAGATCGGGCGAAGCGGACGAAGCCGGCGCAACCGACAGCGGCGGAGGCGGCGGAGGCGGCGGAGGCGACAGCGGCGCGGCCTCCAGACCGGCAAGCGATTCGAGTTCGGCCAGCTCGGCCGCATCGGCCTCGGGCACGGGCGGCGGCGCATCCACCGGCAGCGTGAACCAGAAGCGCGCGCCGACGATCGCGCCATCGGGTGCAAGCCGGTTCTGGGCGCCGATTTTACCGCCGTGCGCATCGACGATCGCCCGGCAGATCGCCAGCCCCAGCCCGATCCCGGGCGTGGCCGATTCCTTCTCGCCGCGCGTGAACTTGTCGAAGATGCGCGCTTCCATGCCGGCGCGCAGGCCTGGGCCGTGATCGTCGACGCTCACGCGCACGAACGGCTGGCCGCCCTCCTCGATGCGCTGCGCGCCGATCGTCAGCGCGCTGCCGGCCGGCGTGTACTTGGCCGCGTTCTCGAACAGGTTCGCGAACAGCCGCTCCATCAGCACGGCGTCGGTCTGCAGCAGCGGCAGGTCGGCCGGCAGCCGCACCTGCACCGGGTGCCGCGCCAGCACGCGCTTGCAGGCGGCCAGCGCCGCGCCGACCGTTTCCTCCAGCAGCGACCACTGCCGCTTCAGTTGCAGGCTGCCGGCCTGCAGGCGCGCCATGTCGAGCAGGTTGGTGACGATGCCCGTCATGCGCAGCGCCTCGTCGTGAATCGCCTCGACCAGCTCGTGCTGCTGGCGCGTCATGTCGGACGACGCGGCGCTGTCCGGCGCGATGTCCGGCGTTTTGTCCGATTTGCCGCCCTGCATCCCGGCCAGCATCGACGAAAACCCGACGATGGTCGTCAGCGGCGTGCGCAGATCGTGCGAGATCGCCGACAGCAGCGAATTGCGCAGCCGCTCGGATTCCATGCTGACCAGCGCGTCGCGTGCGATCTCGACGTAATGCACGCGCTCGAGCGCCAGCGCGATCTGCGCGGCGAACGCGTCGAGCATGCGCTGCTGCTCGGGCGCGTCGAGCTCACGGGCGTCCTGCGCGAGCACCGCCAGCACGCCGCGCGTGCGCATCGGCGCCTTCAGCGGCAGGTACAGCGCGCGCGCCGCGGGCAGCGTGTCGGTGCCACGCCCGGCCGGCTTCTGCTGGTCGTACACCCACTGGCCGACGTCGCAATCGAGCGCCGCGCCCGTCAGCGTGACGGCCTCGTCGGGGTTCTCGATCTTCTGGCGGACCTGCTCCGCGCCATCGGCGTTGTCGGGCAACAGCATCGCCACGCGCGCGCGAAACACCTCGGCCACGTGCCGGCTGCCGATCTCGACGATCTGCTCGGCCGTCAGCGCGGCGGCCAGCTCGCGCGCCATCGCGTACATCGCGCCGGTGCGCCGCTCGCGCCGCTCGGCCACTCCGGCCGAACGGCTCAGGCTCGAGGTCAGATGGCTGATCACGAGCGAGGTCAGCAGCATGCCGAAGAAGGTCAGCAGGTATTGCGTGTCGGACACCGACAGCGACATGCGCGGCGGCACGAAGAAGAAATCGAACGCGGCCACCGACAGGAACGACTGCATGACGCCCGGCCCGCGCCCGAGCCGCACGGCGCTGAACACCACGCCGAGCAGGTAGAGCATGACCAGGTTGGTCAGGTCGAGGCGCGCCTGCGCGAGCGCGGCCACGCCGGTCAGCGCGGCGCAGATCAGCGCGGCGGCCGCATAGTGGCGCGGCGGCGAGCGCTCGCCGGCCAGTTGCGCGAACGCCTCGC
>NZ_JAAGPF010000428.1 GCF_017104645.1 Burkholderia sp. Ac-20379 | reverse complement strand
CCGCCGTGGCGGATGCGGCGGGCGCTGCCGACGCCGCATGACGCGCGCCCGCGCCACCGTCGAACCGGCGGCGTCTCACGCCGGCTGCTTCGCGCGCGAACCCGCCGTCTGCGCCACCACGTCCGCGAAATCGCGCCGGAACCGCTCCGCGCCGAAGCGCTGCGCGTTGGCGCGGCACGCGACCGGATCGAACGGCCCCATCGTCTCGAAACGCTCGACGGCCGCCACCAGCGCCTCGACGCTCTGCTCGCGGAAGAACACCCCGGTGCGCCGCAGCGGATCGTCCGCTTCGATCACCGTCTCGAGCGCGCCGCCGCGTCCGTAGGCGATCACCGGCGTGCCGCAGGCCTGCGCCTCGACCGGCGCGATGCCGAAATCCTCCTCGGCCGCGAACACGAACGCGCGGGCGCGCTGCATGTAGCTGACCAGCACGTCGTTCGGCTGATAGCCGAGCAGCGTCACGTTCGGCGCGTCGATCGCCTGCACCTTGGCGAGATCGGGGCCGTCGCCGATCACCACGAGCCGCCGGCCCGGCATCTTCGCGAACGCCTCGACGATCAGCGGCAGGCGCTTGTACGGCACCATCCGCGACGCCGTGAAATAGAACGATTCCTTGTCGGTGCGCAGGCTGAAGCGTTCGATGTCCACCGGCGGATAGACCACCGTGGCCGCGTAGCCGTAAGCCTTGCGGATGCGCCGCGCGATGAAGCCCGAGTTCGCGACGAACGCGTCGACGCCGTGCGCCGTGCGCTGATCCCAGATCCGCATGTAGTGCAGCAGCGCGCGCGCGAGCCAGCTCTTCGGGCCGGACGTCAGCCCCGATTCGGCCAGATAGCGGTGCTGCAGATCCCACGCATAGCGGATCGGCGAATGCACGTAGCTGACGTGGATCTGATCCGGCCCGGTCAGCACGCCCTTGGCGACGGCGTGGCTCGACGAGATCACGAGGTCGTAGCCCGACACGTCGAGCTGCTCGATCGCGAGCGGCATCAGCGGCAGGTACGCGCGATAGCGCTTGCGCGCCCACGGCAGCCGCTGGATGAACGATGTGCGCGCGTGCTTGCCATGCAGCGCGCGGCGATCCTCGTCGGACAGGAAATCGACCACCGCGAACAGGTCGGCGTCGGGCCAGATCGCAAGGATCTGCTCCAGCACCTTCTCGGAGCCGGCGTAGGTGGTCAGCCATTCGTGCACCACGGCCACCCGGCCAAACCGCGGCGGCGGCGGCGGCGGCGCGGACGGCGACAGCGCCTCGGTATCGGGCGGCAACAGTGCGGCATTGGGGATCGTCCAGTTCATCGCATCAGGCCTTGTCGTCGTAGGCGTAATTGGCGCGGGCATAGCGGTACTGCCCGTATCCGTAGGCATAGTTGCCGGGGCGCGGGCGCAGCCCGTTGAAGATCAGCCCGCGCGGCGCGACGCCGACCTGGCGCAGGCGGCGCAGCGATTCCTGAATCTCGCCGCGCTTGGTCACGCCCTGGCGCACCACCATGAACGTCACGCCGGCGTGGCCGGCCAGTTGCATCGCGTCGGGCACCGGCAGGATCGGCGCGCCGTCGCAGATCACGATGTCGTAGGCCGCGCTCATCGCCGCGAAGATGCCGCGCAGATCCGCGTCGAACAGCTCGTCGCTGGCGTTCTCCGCGTGGCTGCCGGGCGAGATGTAGTCCACGCCCTTGAGCACCTCGGGGCGGATCACCGCGTCGAAGCCGTGCGTGCCGCGCAGCAGTTCGACGAAGCCCGCGCCGCGCTCGGCCTGGATGATGCGGTTCATGCCGCTGCGGCGCAGATCGGTGTCGACCAGCAGCACGCGCTTGCCCGCGCCGCCGAGCACCGCCGCCAGGTTCAGCGCGATGAACGACTTGCCGATGCCGGGCGTCGGCCCGGTGATGAACACCACGCGGTTGCGCAGGTCGGTCATCGCGAAATCGAGCGCGGTGCGGAAGCTGCGCAGGCTTTCGAGCGCCGGGTCGAGCGCCGCGCGGTTCGCCAGGATCAGATCGCGCGACGGCGTACCGGCGGCGCGGCGCAGGCGCGTCAGCGACACCTCCTCGCGGCTGTGCGGGATCGTCGCGTACACCGGCATGGCGGCGAAGCGTTCGACCTCGCCCGGATCCTCGATCGAATCGAACATGCGGCGCCGCGCGAACGCGATGCCCATGCCGATCATCAGGCCGAGCACCAGCGCGCCGCCGATCACCAGCGCGCGCTTCGGGCGCACCGGCAGCTCGGGCACCGCGGCGGTATCGACCATCCGCACGTTGCCCACCTTGCCCGCCTTCACGAGCCGCAACTGCTCCTGCGTGTTGAGCAGGTTGGTGTACAGCTCGGTGCCCACCTGCACGTCGCGTTGCAGGCGCAGCACTTCCTGCTCGATCGGCGGCAGCGCGCGCGTCTTGCTCTCGATGCCGCCGAGTTCCGCCTGCGCGGTGGCGATCTGCGCATCGACGGCCTTGACGGCCGGGTGATCGGGCATGAAGCGCGCGAGCAGCTCGTCGCGCTTTTGCTGCAGGCCGGTCATGCGCGTCTGCGCGTCCACCGAGCGTTGCAGCAGCGCGGTCGATTCCTCGTCGAGATTGAGCGTGCCCTTCTTCGCGCGGTAATCGTTGAAGCGGCTTTCGGCGTGTTCGAGCTGGGTCTTCAGTTCGGGCAACTGCGCGCGGAGGAACTGGATCGAGCGCTCGGCCTCCTCCGACTTGCGCTGCACGTTCTGGCGCACGTACTCGGTGCCGATCGCGTTGAGGATCGCCGCGGTGCGGGCCGGATCGGGGCCGTCGAGCGTCACGCCGATCACATCGGACTGCTTGCCTTTTTCGGCGATCTTCAGCGCGTTGCGCAGCCGCTCCGTCGTGGCCAGTTGCGAATCGCAGTGCAGCACGAACGCCGCGCCGGGCGCGCCATCGATCGAGGCCACCGTCAGCGCGACCGGGCCGTGCCGCGTGTTCATCGCGAGCGGCACGCCGATCTCGCCTTCGGCCGAGGCGTCACCGATCGCGAGCCGATAGCGCTCGCCGGCCAGCCGCGTCAGCGTGAACGCCTTGCCGTGCAGCGCGTCGGGCACCGTGAACGCGGCCACCGAGATCTGCTCGTCGCCCGTCACATAGCCGAACGGCAGCGGGTGCGACACGCCGTCCGAATGCTGACCGAGCCAGCGGCCGATCACGGGCAGATAGCGCGGCTCGGCGTCGATATACAGATGCAGCTTGTCGACCACGCGGCCCGACACGAGCCGCGAGCGCAGCACCTCGATCTCCGAGGATGCCTGGGTCTTCACGTCGAACATCGACGAGATGTCGCCGAGCATGCTCTTGGTCGAATTGGTGTTCTCCTCGACCTGGATCAGGATGTCGGAGCGGTACACCGGCTCGGCCAGCAGCGCGTAGGCGGTGCCGACCGCGAGCATCGCGGCCGTGATCGCGGCGATCAGGCGGCGGTTGTCGTAGAGCGCGTCGAGGTAGCTGCCGAAGCTGGACGGCGGCGCGGCATCGTCGGGCTCCCGGTACGGGAGCGGCGCGTCAAAGTGGTTCATGCAAGGCTCCCGGCGAAACGAACGCGGCGCACGCGGCGAACGGAGAAGACGGAACGAAGACGGCCGAAGCGGCGGACGCCGTGGGGACGGCTTCGTGGATCGAAGCGGCCGAAGCCGGCGCACCGGCGGCGGTGGAAATGGCGGCGGTGGAAACAGCAGCAGCGGAAACGGCAGCAGCGGAAACAGCGGCAGCGGAAACCGCGGCTGCAGAAACGGCGGCATCCGAGTCGGAGCCGGAAGCCGCGCCGGACGGCAGCCGCGTCACCCGCCGCGACCAGCGCTCGACGCCGTCCTGCAGGCGTTCGAGCGCGGCCCGGTAGGCGGCCGGGCCGCGCCGGTACGGATCGGCCACGTCCTCGTCGAGCAGGCGGTACACGCGCCCGGTCGCCGTCGGATAGCGCTGCACGATCGCGCGCCGTTGCCGTTCGCTCATCGTCAGCACCAGCGAGGCGGCTTCGAGCATCCATTGCGCGAGCGCCTGCGAGCGGTGCGCGCCGATCTCGAGGCCGAGCGCGCGCATGCATTCGGCGGCCAGCGGATCGGGCGGCAGCCCGGGCATCGCCTCGACGCCGGCCGACCACACCCGCACGCCCGGCAGCGCGCGCGCGAACAGCGCGGCGGCCATCGGGCTGCGGCAGACATTGGCGGTACACATCACGAGCAGGGTATCCATCAGTACGCGATGCTCCGTCCGGTGGCGAGGGTCTGCGCGCTCGGCAGGAACATGCCGACCACGCGGCTCCAGCGCACCAGCGACGACGCGTCGACGAACACCACGTCGTCGGGCCGCAGCGGAAACTCGTTGGCCAGCGCCATCGACACCGGCGAGGTCGCATCGAGATGGAAGATGGTCGGGCTCGTGCCGGTGCGGCTGCGGATCACGTACACCTGGCTCGCATCGGCCGAATACTGGCTCACGCCGCCCGCGTAGCCGAGCGCCTCGCCGAGCGAGAGCCGCCCGTTGTTGAAGTTCAGCGTGGTGGTGTGCCCCACTTCGCCGAGCACGAACACCTTGGTGTCGCTGAGCGGATAGACGCGCACCAGATCGCCGTCGCGCAGCAGGATGCGATCGGGGTTGATGCCCTGCGCCACCAGCTTCGGCAGGCTCACGACGGCGGTGGCGTCGCCGCGCGTGATCGAGATGCGCGCGCGGTCGCCGGCCGCCGTCAGGCCGCCCGCGCGGTTGATCGCCTCGGGCAGCGTCATCGGCAGGTCGTTCATGACCTGCAGGCCCGGCAGGCGCACTTCGCCGTCCAGGTAGATGCGCCGGCTCCGGTACGCCTGAATGCGCAGCGTGACCTGCGGATCGCGGATGAACTTGCCGAGCCGCGCGCTGACGCGGTCGCGCGCTTCCAGCTCGGTCAGCCCGCCCACTTCCACCGGCCCGATGTAGGCGAACTGCACGCGGCCCGTCGCGTCCACCGTGTAGCCCGACACGATCGCGTTCGAGCCGGTGTTGTCGACGCCGGTGCTCGGGCCTTGCGAGAGCGGCATGTTCAGTTCGGGGTGATCCCACACGACGATCGCCAGCACGTCTCCGGGGCCGAGCGTGTAGGGCTTCGGCTTGGCGAACAGCGCGCTGACGTCGGCCGGGATCGACGGATCGACGCTCGCCTGCACCTTGGCGATCAGGTCGCCGTCGATCTCGACGAGCGAGCCGGACGGCGCCGCGTCGGCACCCTTGGCGGCGCTGTCGTTGGCGTGGTTCGCATCGAGCGCGCCGCCCGCGGCCGGCGCCGCGGCCAACGCGCGATGGCACGACGCCGCGCTGGAACCGGATGCGCC
>NZ_JAAGPF010000427.1 GCF_017104645.1 Burkholderia sp. Ac-20379 | reverse complement strand
CCGGCCGGATTCGCCTCGCGCTGGCTGGCGGCGTTCGCCGCACCGCTCGCCGTGTCTTCCTCGCTGCCGGCCGCCCGCGCGCCGCCGGCATCCTCCGGCGCGGCGTCGCGCGCCGCCGCGATCACGTGATGCACGAACCGCAGCTTCGCGACCACGGCCGGCGACAGCGCGAACGGATAGGCATCGGCCACGCCCATGCTGCGGTTCAGGCTGTTCAGCGCGTAGGTCAGCGGGAACCAGCGCCGCATCAGGTTGCCGAACGAGGCTTCGTCGACGGAGGTCTGATCGTCGAGCCGCGGCAGGCTTTCGTCGTCAGGATCGAGCACCAGCCCGCAGGCGTTGGCCGTATCGAGCGTATCGACGATATGCAGGTAGTGCGCCCAGGTTTCGGCCCAGTCTTCCCATGGGTGCATGGTCGCGTATTCGCTGACGTAGTTGTCCTCCCAGCCCGGCGGCGCGCCGTTCTGGTAGTGCGCGTCGAGCGCGGCCTGGTAATCGGCGCGTTCGTCGCCGAAACGCTCGCGGAACGGCTCGATCCAGTGCCGGCCCGCCACCAGCCGGTCGAAATAGTAATGGCCGATCTCGTGCCGGAAATGCCCGACCAGCGTGCGGTACGGCTCGTGCATCTGGGCGCGCACGCGTTCACGCTCGGCGTCGTCGGCCTCGGCCAGATTGAGCGTGACGAGGCCGTTCGCATGGCCCGTCATGACCGGCTCGGTTTCGGTGGCCGCCTTGAACGCGAAGCTCATGCCGTCCGGGCGCAACTGGCGCGACGCCACCGGCAGCCCGAGCATCGTCAGCGTGTAGATCAGCCGGCGCTTGGCGACCTCGGTGCGATACCAGAGCGGCCGGTTCGCCGGATTCGAGAGATCGGGGATGGTTTCGGTCAGCGCGCACGACTCGCAAAATGCCGCGTCGGAATCGGCCGGCACCATCCAGTTGCAGACGTCTTCGGCCGAATAGTTCTGGCACGGGCGATACAGCTTGTCCTTGGCGTCGCGGTGCAGGCTGCGCCAGTTGCCCGACGCGGCGTCCACCTCGAACGCGCCCACCTCGCCGATCTCGGGGAGGTAACCGAGCGGCGAACCGCAGCGCTCGCAGCGCACGTTCTCGAAAAAGACCAGTTGACCGCAGTTGTCGCAATGAAACGTTTTCATTCTTCCTCGCCCTTGTGTCGCCTGCCGATTGTCCGTCGATGATGTTGCTGCGTTGCCCGGTACCGTTCAGCGCGCCGCCGCACCTTGCGCCGCGACGCGCCGGCAATGTTCGAGATAGCCGACTTCATGGTTGCCCATCAGTTCGATCACGCTGCGCCAGAGCCAGAACGGCGCGTCGATCGTCTTCGAGCGCACGCGGCTCAAGTCCGCCAGCCAGCGCTTGCGCGTGTCCGCATCCATCTGCCGCGCGTGGGCGAGGCCCACCACATGCGCCAGGTAGCGCGCGATGCGCAGCGCCTCCGCCTCGTCGACGTTGCCGATCTCGAGCTTCAGGTCGGCCGGCAGCAGTTCGCGCACGATCACCGAGCGATCCGACAGCGTGGCCGCGCACATCCGGTTGCCGAGATACGGCGACAGGTGGCGCGCGCCCTCGACCACGCGCTTGCCGTTGTCGCGCGGCATTTCGGCGTCGCGGTAGCGCGGCGCGAGCGCCGTGGTGCCTTCCTTGATGTCGATCAGGCACAGATCGTCGCCACCGGACGCCGCGCCGTCCACGTCGAGCAGCACCGCGTAGCGCAGCCGGCCGAGCGAGCTGCAGCCCTTGACCCAATACGCCGCGTCGAGCAATTCGACATGCTCGGCCGGCCGGTTGCCGCGCAGGCTCAGGGCCAGCTCGACGATGGCCGGCGTGTCGACCAGCGCGGCGATGCCGTTCGATTCGGTCTTCGACAGCGGCCAGAAGCGCTTGCCGAGCGGCAGCACGGGCTTCACGCCCATCAGCCGCTCGCGCGCCAGATGCTTCCAGGTGCGCGCCAGCGCGTCGCGCATCACGATGCGCACCACGTCCGGCTTGGGCACCGCGCGCTTGCGCTTGCCGCCCGTCAACGCGTGCGTGTAGCCCTCGTACACCTGCTCGATGATGCGCGCCGTGACGATGCCCGGCAGGTCGGAGCTGCGCGCCGAGGTGGCCAGCGACAGGCTGAGCCGAATCAGGTCATGGACGGGGTTACCGATCACCGTCTGATCGAGATCGCGAATCTGGATCTCGATCTCGCCGGCATCGTTGGCGACCGGGCCGAGGTTGCCGGTATGGCAATCGCCGCAGATCCAGATCGCCGGCCCTTCCGGCAGCGTGCCGACCTTGGCCTCGGCGAGCCATTCGTAATAGCGGGCGGTATTGCCTCGCACGTAGGCGTGCACCGAGCGCGCCATCTTGCGGTTGCGGCGAATCGCCAGCTTGCCGGCGCGCTGGCGCGGGCGGATGTAGGTGACCTCGGGTGCGCTTTTCACGTTCTTGCCTTGGACGGATCGGGAGATCGGGCGCGGCCGCCTCTTGGGACGTGCCGCGTAATCTCGAAATATAAGCACATCCGACCCGAATCGAAATGGGGGCCGCGCTCGGGATGCGGCGCAGCATCGGCGCCTGACCCAGGCAAGGCCTTGATTCCACGTCTCGATGGTTCGGCAGCCGCGCCGCCGATCATGCACCGCAGCACGAATCGTGCCTCGACCCGATTTATCCGCGCATGTCCTGGCCCGATCGTCGCGCCGGCGGACGACACCGGCATGACATCGCCGTGACGCCGGCGCGACATCGCGCCCTCCCCGCGGGCCCGGATCGCTCGACGAATTCGCCTAACAAATTGAGGGCAATCAACGCCGATTGCCGCCGCCCGTTTCGTAAAGCGTTTACCTCAAACCGATAGTTTGCTATCGAATGGAATTCCGCTATCATCCGCCGCATGTCGAATCTCCATACGCTCCGCATGGCCGTCAGCAGCACGCTCGTGACCGCCGCCCGCAAGTGGCGCCGCTCGAGCGACACGGTCCTGACCGCCTACAACGTGTCCGAGGCCTGCGCCACGCCGCTGCTGATCGCCGGCCGGCTCGGCGAGGCGGTCCGCCAGGTGACGCTCGCCGAACACGTGGGCATCGAGGGGCCGTCGCTGGTGCGGCTGCTCGATCAGCTTTGCGCGGCCGGCCTGGCGCGCCGCGACGAGGATCCCGACGACCGCCGCGCCAAAACGGTCACGCTGACCGACGAAGGCCGCGCCGTCACGGCCCGAATGGAAGAGGATCTGCGCGCGCTGCGCGCCCGCGTGCTGAAATCGGTCAGCCGCGAGGATCTCGAAACCACCCTGCGCGTGCTCAACGCGTTCAGCGAGGCCGGCGAGCGGATCGCGTAATGACCTACCCGTCGATTCGAGACTGGCTGTTCTCGGTCAAGACCTTCGCCGCGTCGATGCTGGCGCTCTACCTCGGGTTGATCTTCCAGTTGCCGCGCCCTTACTGGGCGATGGCCACGGTCTATATCGTCTCGAACCCGTTCGTCGGCGCGACGCGCTCGAAGGCGCTCTATCGCGCGCTCGGCACGGCGCTCGGCGCGTCGGCCGCGATCTTCCTGGTGCCGCCGTTCGTCGAGACGCCGTTCCTGTTCAGCGTGGTCGTCGCGCTCTGGACGGGCACCCTGCTCTATCTGGCGATGTCGGATCGCACAGCGCGCAGCTACGTGTTCATGCTGGCCGGCTACACCATGCCGCTGATCGCGCTGCCGACCGTGACCGATCCCACCACCGTGTTCGACGTGGCGATCTCACGGACCGAGGAAATCCTGCTCGGGATCGTCTGCGCGAGCGTGGTGGGCAGCGCCGTGCTGCCGAACCGGCTCGCGCCCACGCTGATCGAGCGCGCCGACGCCTGGTTCCGCGACGCCGCGTTCTACGGCCGCGAAACGCTGTCGGGCCATCTGGCCGGCAAGACGCTGTCGGGCTGCCGCCAGCGGCTCGCGATGACGCTCGCGGCGCTCGAATTCCTGCTGAGCCAGCTCGGCTACGACCATGCGCACCCGCGCGTGTTGGCGCGCGCGCAGGCGCTGCACGGCCGCATGCAGTTGTTTCTGCCGATGATGTCGGCGCTGGCCGATCCGCTGATCGCGCTGATGCGCGAGCTGAAGGAACTGCCGGCCGACCTCGAGGCGCTGCTGGCCGAGGCCGCGCAATGGTTCGACGCGCCGCTGCCGGCGCCGGACGACACCACCGGCGTGGTCGGCGACCCGGCGGCCGACCGGCTGCGCGCCCGCATCGTGGCGCTGCAGCCGTCGGGCGACGCGATGGTCAGCTGGGATGGCGCGCTGCTGTCGAACGCGCTGTGGCGGCTGCGGCAGATGATCGACATCTGGCAGGATTGCCGCTCGCTGCGCGCGCTGATCGCCAACGAATCGGGCGTCTGGCAGCCGCGCTACCGCCATTGGCGGCTCGGCGGCACGGATCGCTACTTCGATCGCGGCATGATGCTGTTCTCCACGCTCAGCGCGGCCGGGGCGATCGTGCTGGCGTGTTGGCTGTGGATCCAGTCGGGCTGGCACGACGGTGCGGGCGCCGTGACGCTGGCGGCCGTGGCCTGCTGCTTCTTCGCCGCGCTCGACGAGCCGGCGCCGATGGTGTTCCGCTTCTTCGCGGCCACCTGCGCGAGCGTGGTGTTCGCCGGGCTCTACCTGTTCGTGGTGCTGCCGCACGTGCACGACTTCCCGATGCTGGTGGTGATGTTCGCCGCGCCGTTCATCCTGGTCGGCACGCTGATCCCGCGCCCGCAGTTCAACCTCGTGACGATGCTGGTGGCGGTCAACACGGCCACCTTCATCAGCATCCAGGATGCCTACTCCGCCGATTTCCTCGTGTTCCTGAACAGCAATATCGCGGGCGTGGCCGGCCTGCTGTACGCGTTCGTCTGGACCCGCGCGACGCGCCCGTTCGGCGCCGAGCTGGCCGCGCGCCGGCTGCTGCGCTCGAGTTGGGAGGACGTGGCAAAATCGGCGTCGCGGCAGCCGATCCTCGATCAGCGCAACCACGCCTCGCGGATGCTCGACCGCATCACGCAATTGCTGCCGCGCCTGGCCGCGTCCGACGACCACCGCCATCCGTCGATCGAAAGCTTCCGCGACCTGCGCGTGGCGTTGAACGCGCTCGACCTCCACCGCTCGCTGCGACGCCTCGACGGCGACGTGCCGGCCGCGATCGACCGCGTGCTGGCCGGCGTCACGGCCCATTACACGGCCTGCGCCGAGGCGAACGCGCGGCAGACGGCGCCGCCGGGCCTGCTCGCCTCGATCGACGACGCGCTCGACGCCGTGGCGATCCGCCATCTGATCGGCGCGGCGCAGGCACCG
>NZ_JAAGPF010000426.1 GCF_017104645.1 Burkholderia sp. Ac-20379 | reverse complement strand
GGCGCGGGCCGCGCCCGAGGACGGCGTGACGGTGCGCTACCGCGCCGCCGCCGCGTCGTCCGCGACGAGCGGGGCCGGCGGCGTGCTCGGCGACGCCAACGGGGTGCTGCTCGGCGCGCGCTATCTGCGCGTGGCCGAGCACGACGGCCCCTGCACGGTGCGCTATCGCGTGCCCGACGGCTGGGCGATCCATCATCCGTCGGACGCGCAGGCCTTGCCCGATCGAACCTGGGCCTACCGCGATCACGCGCACCTGCTCGACACGCCCGTGTCGTTCGGCCGCGTCGACCGGATCGTGCGCGAGGTGCGCGGCACGTCGTTCCATCACGTGTTCCTGACGCACGCGATGGGCTTCGAGGCGAGCGTCGAAGGCTTCGTCGACGATCTCTGCGAGATCGCCGGCCTCTACCACGACCTGTTCGGCGCGTTTCCGTTCGACGATTACAGCTTCGTGCTGTCGTTCGATCCGGCCCATGCGTGGCGGTGCGCCCATGCGGCGGGCAGCCTGGTCGGGCTCGATCCGGCGACGTTCTACGACAGCGACCGCTACAACGCCAGCCTGCGCGCCTGCGCGCACGCGCTGTTCCAGGCCTGGAACGGCTGCCGCCTGCGGCCCGCGCCGCCGGGCCGCGCCGAGTTCGAGCGCGACGGCGCCAGCGAGGGCCGGTGGGTTGCCGAGGGCTTCACGCGCTATTTCGCGTTGCTGTCCTGCACGCGCACGGCGCTCTACACGCCCGCGCAATTCTTCGCCGCGATCGCGGGCGATTACGCGCATCTGGCCGCGCTGCCCGCTTACGGCACCGTGAGCGCGGTCGACGCCTCGGTGGCCGCCAGCCTCGCGCGCGCGCCGTATCCGGGGCGCGCCAACAGCGCGATCGATCACGAGGTGGCGGGCATGCTGATCGCGTTCGAGCTCGACGCGATGCTGCGCCTCGACAGCCACGGCGCTCGCTCGCTCGACGACGTGTTCGCGGGATTGTTCGAGGCGGCGGCGGGCCAGGGGAAGGGCTACACGCTCGACGCACTGTGCGCGTTCGTCGAGACGCGGCAGCCGGGGCTCGGCCGCTTCCTGGCGGCGCGCGCCACCGAGGCGGGGCAACTGACGCTGCCGGACCGGCTGCGCGGGCTCGGCTTCGACCTGGGCGAGCGGCCGGCGCCGTACCTCGGCCTGATGCTCGACGGCGACGCCGGGCCGGCCATCGGCAGCGTGCTCGACGGCAGCCCCGCGAGCCGCAGCGGGCTGGCGGCCGAGGACCGGATCCAGGCCGTCGACGGCTACCCGTTTTCGTTCGACGCGCTGACCAGCGCCGCGCGCCAGGGCGGCGATGTCGCGCTCGACGTGCTGCGCGGCAACCGGCCGGGCCGCTACACGATCCGCGCCGGCACCCGCACGACGCTGCGCTGCCTGCACTGGGCGGGCTCCGCGCGGCAGGCCGATCTGATCGCGCACTGGCTGCAGCAGCCGTTCGCGCCGGCGGCGGGGCAGTTGTTCCCGCTCGATTTCAACGAGCACGGGCACGGCGGCGCGACGGTGATCTGAGGCGCGGCGGCCCGATGCGGGGCGCATCGGGCAACATCGATCGGGAGGCTCCACATCGGATCGGGAATCGGCCAAAATATCGCTCGTCGCCGCCGCCGAACGATCATCGGGTAACGGGCGACCGCCACGCCGCACGCGACGACGCGCTGCCGGCCCGACCGCCGTGTCCCGGAGATATGCATGACCCTCGCCGATTTCATCGAGGCCAACCTCGCGAGCCTGGTTCAGGATTGGGCGGAGTACGCCGAGGCGATCAGCCCGAAGGATCACCGCCTGAGCGCGCCGCAACTGCGCGAGATGGGCGAGGACATCCTTCGGGCGATCGCGGGCGACATGCGCGATCCGCAAAGCGCCGCCGAGCAGAAGGCGAAGTCGCGCGGATCGCGCGATCCGGCCGCCGCGTTCAACGTCACGGCCGGTCATCACGCCGACGTGCGCGCCGCCCAGGGCTTCAACGTGAACGGCGTGGTGGCGGAATTCCGGGCGTTGCGGGCCACCGTGCTGCAGCGCTGGGAAGGGCATGCGCCGGAATCGAGCGTCGAGGCGCTGCGGGAAGTCGGCCGCTTCAACGAGGCGATCGATCAGGCGCTGGCCGAATCCGTGCGCGCCTACACGATCCGGGTCGAACATAGCCGCGATCTGTTCGCGGGCATGCTCGCGCACGAACTGCGCTCCCCGCTCAACGCGATCGTCCTGTCGGCGCAGGTGCTCGGGCATTCGGCGCAAGCGCAGGCGCAGGCGGTGCCGTTCGGGGTCATCAACCGGGCGATCCGGCGGATGCAGTCGATGATCGACGATCTGCTCGTGTTCGCGCGTTCGCGGCTCGACGACACGGTGCCGCTGTCGATCGCGCCCGCCGATCTGGGCCAGCTCTGCGCCGAGGCGGTCGACGAGGTGCGGACGTCGTTTCCGAAGGTCGAGGTGGCGGTGCGGTGCGATGGCCGCCTGGACGGCGCGTGGGATCGCTCGCGGATCCTGCAGGTGTTGATCAACCTGCTGGCCAATGCGGCGCGCTACGGCGACGGGCGGATCGTCGCGAGCGCCGAGGGCGGCGATGCGCAGGTGAAGCTGACCGTATTCAACGGGGGCCAGCCGATCCCGGAAGCCATGCTGCCGACCCTGTTCGATCCGCTGACGCGCACGGTCACGCCCAATCGCGAAGGGCGGGCGGCGGGGATCGGGCTCGGCCTCTACATCTGCCGCAGCATCGTCAATGCGCACGGCGGCGACATTCAGGCGTCGGTCTCGCCGCAGGGCACCACGCTGACAGTCACGCTGCCGCGCGTCTGCGCGGTATAGCGCCGCCGGGCGGGCGGCCCGGCGCGGCTTCGTCGGCTTTAGCGGTTATAGCGGTTTTAGCGGCTTCATCGGCTTTACCGACTTCATCGGCCCCGCGATTGCTCGGCCTCGGCCGTCACGGCCGCGCGGGCCACGGCCATCGAGGTGGCCGTCGCGGCCTTGGGCGTCTTCCGATGCTGCTGCGCGCAGCGCACGCGCAAGCGCAGGTTCAGCACCCGGTCGGGCACCACCTCGCGGCGCGGCAAGACCCAGGCCAGGCCTCGCAACAGCGCGCCGCCGTCGGCGAGCAGGCGCCCGTCGCGCGCAAACGTGCCGATCGCGTTGAACGTGGCGCGGCAGGCGTCGGTCAACGGCAGGCGCAGCCATGCGACCCAGGCGGCGTTGCGCGCCTGCATGCGGCGGCGCGGGCCGCTGTCGTGCGCCGCCGACGGATGGTGATGCACATGCAGTTGCTCGCAATACACGATCGACTTGCCGTCCTTCAGCACGTCGAGCGCCATCAGCTCTTCCTCGCCGCCGAGGAACAGGCGCGGCTCGTAGCCGCCCACGCGCCGGAACAGGCCGGTGCGGAACACGCAGGCGCCGGCCATGTAGCCGACGAGCGCCGGCCCGGGCAGGCCCTCGCTGCCGAGCGGGCTCATGCGCATCGCGTCGCAGGCCGGATCGGGCTGCTGCTCGTCGCCCACCAGCACGCGCGCGCTGAGCACGCCCACCTGCGGCCAGGCGTCGAGCACCTGCACCGCGCGTTCGAGCGCGCCGGCTTCCCACCACGTATCGTCGTCGCAGAACGCGACGTAATCGGTCGAGACGCACTCGGCCGCGAGGTTGCGGCCCGCCGCGCCGAGATTCTCGCCGCACTCGATCACGCACACCGTCGGGAAGCGCGCCTTGACGAGCGCCACCGTGTTGTCGTCCGAGCCGTTGTCGGCCAGGAAGATCGGCGGGTTTTCGGGCAAGGCGAGCAGGCGGTCGAGCGTCATCGCGAGCGCATCGGCGCGATTCCATGTCAGCACCACGACCGAGATCCGTTGAGAGATCGGATGATGTTCCATTGACTGTTTCCCCCACTGACGAGACGAGTCGTTCGCGGAGCGCGTTTCGCTGCGAACGCGCACCGTCCCAAAAGCATCGCGGGCCGCCGCGCGGCCGCCGGGCATCACGCCGCACCCCGCGCGGCTTGCTGGCGCGCGTCGGTCCGCAGGCGTTCGCAGGCCGCCATCTCGCGCAGCGGCAGGCCGGTTGCGGCCTCCGCCTGGCGCTCGGCGGCGCGGTGCGGACGGTGGCCGTGGTTCGCACCATTCGCATCTTGGGCACGATTGACGCCATTCGCGCCCGGCGCGGGCAGCATCGTCATGGCGCTGATCGCCAGGATCCGCGCGGCCGCGACGTTCGGCGCCGCGACCCGGCCGGCGCTGCGCCCGGTCTTCATGTCGACGATGTCGAAGTGCGGCATGCCGCCGATCTCGACGCTCCATGCCCGCAGCACGATCCAGGTTTGCCCGAGGCAGTCGAACGGCTTGCCGCACGATTCGAGTGACGCGTTGGCGATCGGCCGTGCGAGGCGAATGTCGTTCGCCGGCTGGGGCGGGGCAGGAAAACGCGTGCCGCGATGCGTGTCGTTCATACCGGATTCCGGATAGAGGGATGAGATGGGTGAGGGGGAAACATCCGCCGTGAGCCCGGAGACGAACGAGGGTCGATGCGCTTCGCGTTGCGCGGCCGTGCACTCGAGTTGAACTTTTTTCATCGGGGCTTTGCGTTCGTGCAAATAATGCAATCGGGTTGATGCGAGCTGCCTTCGTTTGCGTGGGCGGCAGCGCCATGTGGCGCGCCCGACGCGGCGACCGCGGCATGCATAGGTGCTTTTCTAGAGCGAAAACCGTGCCAGGCCGAGGCGCGCGCCCGGCCTGGCTGACAACCGCATGGCAAACGCGCCGCGCGCGCGATGGCGGTGCGTCGTTCGCGCCTCGTCGGCCGCTGCCCGATCGCGCGTGGCATGGCCATTGCTTTGGAGGGGGTTCCGTTTCCGCAACGACCCGATCATGGCGCCCACCCGAACCGTCGATTTTCTTTTGTCTCGCACGCTGTCGAAGCTGCAAGGCGTCGAGCAGCAAGCCGCGCGTCTGTTCGCGATGCTGTCCCGCAGCGCGGCGGATCCGGCGCTCGGCGCGCACTGTCAGGCGCGCCGCGAGGCCGCGCTGCGCCGCCTCGCGCTGATCGAGGCGTTCGCCGCGCAGTGTCCCGTTGCGCCGAAGCCGCGAAAGTGCCTGGTCATGGAAGGGCTGACCGACGAGGCGGCGGAGTTGATCGAGGAGGTCCGGCCCGGCGCGACGCTCGACGCGGGTATCCGTCTCGCGGCGAAGCGCGTGATGCGTTGGGAGGACGGCATGCTGGACGATGCCCGCGAGCTTGCCGCGCGGGTCGGCCGCCCGGGCATGCCGGCGTGGCCGGCGGCGTTGCGGGAGCATGCAGCGGCTGCGGCGGGGA
>NZ_JAAGPF010000039.1 GCF_017104645.1 Burkholderia sp. Ac-20379 | reverse complement strand
GGCCGCAGCTCCCGCCGACGATGCGCCACGCTACGCCGCCTCGCCGGATCAAGGCCCGGCCACCGCCACCACCAGCGCCTCGCGCGACCCGATCGATGCGGCGGCCGACGCGTTCGAACCGCCGCCACCCACGGCACGCGCGGCCGCACGCCAGGCGCAGATGGTCTCGCCTTCCGACGGCGGCGGCATCATCCGCGCCTCGACCGCATCGGGCGCTGCCACCGGCGGCAACGGCAGCGGCGACGATCCGATCGCGCGCTTCGCCACCGGCAGCTACTGAACGCCGCGGCCCATCCCAATCCGCAAAACAAAACGCCGCGGCCTTTCGGCTCGCGGCGTTTTGTATGATGGCAACGGTGTCGCGGATCAGAACACGCGGTGCCCGACCCACCAGCCCGCCGCCGCGATCAGCGCCGACGCGGGAATCGTCAGCACCCAGGCCCAGACGATATTGCCCGCCACGCCCCAGCGCACGGCCGACAGCTTGCGCGTCGCGCCCACGCCGACGATCGCGCCGGTAATGGTGTGCGTGGTCGACACCGGAATACCCATCCACGATGCCGAGAACAGCGTCAGCGCACCGCCCAGCTCGGCGCAGAACCCGCCGACCGGTTTGAGCTTGGTGATCTTCTGGCCCATCGTGCGGACGATCCGCCAGCCGCCGAACAGCGTGCCGAGCCCCATCGACAGATAGCACGCGCCGATCACCCACACCGGCGGCGCATCGGCCGTGGCCGATGCATAGCCGGTGGCGATCAGCAGCATCCAGATCATGCCGATGGTTTTCTGCGCGTCGTTGCCACCGTGCCCAAGGCTGTAAAGCCCGGCCGACAGCAATTGATAGCGCCGGAACCGCCGGTCGACCTTGCTCGGCGGCGTGCGGAAGTAGATCCACGACACCCCGAGCATGAACAGCGAGCCCAGCACGAAGCCGAGCAGCGGCGAGATGAAGATGAACGCGACCGTCTTCATCAGCCCGTCCAGATTCAGCGAACCCCAGCCCGATTTGGCGACGGCCGCGCCGACCAGCCCGCCGATCAGCGCATGCGAGGAGCTCGACGGAATCCCGTAATACCAGGTGATGATGTTCCAGCCGATCGCGCCCACCAGCGCGCCGAACACCACGTAGTGATCGACGATGGCCGGATCGATAGTGCCCTTGCCCACCGTTTGCGCGACCTTCAGGTGGAACACGAAATAGGCGATGACGTTGAACACGGCGGCGAACGCGACCGCCTGCTGCGGCTTCAGGACGCCGGTGGACACGACGGTCGCGATCGAATTCGCGGCGTCGTGAAAACCGTTCATGAAGTCGAACACGAGCGCGACGATGACGAGCGTCGCAACGGCCCAGATGGCGAGTTGTATCGAATGCATCGTGGCTCGCTCAGGCGTTTTCCAGCACGATGCCTTCGATGATGTTCGCGACGTCCTCGCACTTGTCGGTGATCTCCTCGAGCAGCTCGTAGATCGCCTTCAGCTTGATCAGGTTCTTGACGTCGTTTTCCTCGCGGAACAGCTTCGACATCGCCGAACGCAGCACGCGGTCGGCCTCCGATTCGAGACGATCGATCTCCTCGCAGGCCTTGAGGATCTTCGACGATTGCTTCATGTCCGACAGCAGCGCCACCGCCTGCTGCACGTGCTGGGCCGAGGCCGTGACGATATGGGCCAGTTGGCTCGCCTCGGACGTGACGGCTTGCACGTCGTACAGCGACACGGCCGTGGCGACGTCCTCCATCAGGTCGAGGATGTCGTCCATGGTGGTGATCAGCTTGTGGATTTCGTCGCGATCGAGCGGCGTGATGAAGGTCTTGTGCAGCAGGTCGATCGCTTCATGCGTCAACTTGTCCGCGGATTTTTCCGCGGATTGCACCTTCTGCTTGTGGATCTCGGCATCGTCGAGATTGTCGATCAGCAATTCGAGCTCGCGGCCACCGGACACGATGAAGTTCGCGTGCGAATTGAAGATTTCGAAGAACTTGCCCTCGGTGGGCATGAATCGACCGAACATGAAATTTCCGGGTATTGTCAAATGACTGTCACAAAAAGCGGCGTCATTGTACCGTTTCCCCGGCGGGCAGGTGCGCCCTTCTCCCGGGCCGCGCGAGATACAACGCTTGGCGGCGCCGGGCTTTACACGCTGCGTCAGTCGCCCTGGAAGTGCTGCGACCCGGCGAAGTTGTCGAACTTCGTGTATTGACCGATGAACGTAAGCCGAACGGGGCCGATCGGGCCGTTACGCTGCTTGCCGATGATGATTTCGGCGGTGCCCTTGTCGGGGCTGTCCGGGTTGTACACTTCGTCGCGGTAGATGAACAGGATCACGTCGGCATCCTGTTCGATTGCGCCCGATTCGCGCAGGTCCGACATCACGGGGCGCTTGTTGGGGCGCTGTTCCAGGCCGCGATTGAGCTGCGACAGCGCGATCACCGGCACGTCGAGCTCCTTGGCGAGGCTCTTCAGCGATCGCGAGATTTCCGAAATTTCGGTCGCGCGGTTTTCGCCCTGCGACGAACCGCTCATCAGCTGCAGGTAGTCGACGATGATCAGCCCGAGCTTGCCGCATTGACGCGCCAGACGCCGTGCGCGCGAGCGCAGTTCCATCGGGTTCAGGCCGCCGGTTTCGTCGATGAACAGTTGCGCCTCGCTCATCTTCTGCACGGCGTGCGTGAGCTTCGGCCAATCCTCGTCGGTCAGCCGCCCGGTACGCATGCGGTGCTGATCGAGCCGGCCGACCGAGCCGAGCATACGCATCACGAGCTGGCTGCCCGGCATTTCCATCGAGAACACCGCCACCGGCAGGCCGTATTCCACGGCCACGTATTCGCCGATGTTCATCGAGAACGCGGTCTTGCCCATCGACGGCCGCCCGGCCACGATGATCAACTCGCCGCCGTGCATGCCCGAGGTCATCCGGTCCAGATCGACGAAGCCGGTCGGCGTGCCCGTCACGTCGCTCGGGTTGGCCGTGTGATAGAGCGTGTCGATGCGCTCCACCACCTGCGTCAGCAGCGGCCCGATTTCGAGGAAGCCCTGCGTGCCGCGCGCGCCTTCCTCGGCGATCGAGAACACCTTCGACTCGGCCTCGTCGAGCAGTTGCCGCACTTCCTTGCCCTGCGGATTGAACGCGTCGGCCGAAATCTCGTCGGCCACCGACACGAGCCGGCGCAGCACCGCGCGGTCGCGCACGATTTCGGCGTAGCGGCGGATGTTCGCGGCGCTCGGCGTGTTCTGCGCGAGCGCATTCAGGTAGGCCAGGCCGCCCACGTCGTCGGCCTTGCCGGCCGTGACCAGCGCCTCGTACACCGTCACCACGTCGGCCGGGCGCGTCGAGGCGATCAAACGCCCGATGTGCTCGTAGATCAGCCGGTGGTCGTAACGGTAGAAATCCTGTTGCGAGAGAAAGTCGGCGATGCGGTCCCAGGCTGCGTTGTCGAGCAGGAGGCCGCCCAGCACCGATTGCTCGGCCTCGACCGAGTGCGGCGGGACTTTCAGCGATTCGATTTGGGGGTCGTGCGGCACGTTCATGGCTTGGGATTATCGCGAAATGAGCGAAGTGACGCCAGACTGGGCGGCAGAAAAGAAAAAAGGCAGGGCCGGTTTCCCGGACCCTGCCCTCGCGGCACGGGCGGTGAGCACCGCCCGGCCGGATTACAGCGTGTGCTGTGGTGTCGCTTAGGCGTGGTCGCCGATCACGTTCACGGTGACGTCGACGACGACGTCCGTGTGCAGTGCGATCTGAACGGCGTGCTCGCCGATGATCTTGATCGGGCCTTCCGGCAGACGCACTTGCGCCTTTTCGACTTCGTAGCCGGCCTTCTTCAGCACTTCAGCGATGTCCGCGTTCGTGACCGAGCCGAACAGACGGCCGTCGACGCCCGACTTCTGCGTGATCTCGAACGACTGGCCTGCCAGCTTCTCGCCGACTGCCTGCGAGGCGGCCAGCTTTTCGGCTGCGACCTTTTCGAGTTCCGCGCGGCGGACTTCGAATTCGGCGATCGCATCCTTCGTCGCACGGCGAGCCTTGCGATTCGGGATCAGGAAGTTACGTGCGTAGCCGTCCTTGACCTTGACGATGTCACCCAGGTTGCCCAGGTTCGCGACTTTTTCCAACAGAATGATTTGCATTCGAATTCTCCTTATTGCGTCGCTGGCCTTAGGCCTTGTGCTGGTCCGTGTACGGCAGCAGCGCGAGGAAACGCGCACGCTTGATTGCCGTGTCGAGCTGGCGCTGGTAGTGCGCCTTCGTACCCGTCAGACGCGCCGGCGTGATCTTGCCGTTTTCGCCGATGAAGTCCTTCAGCGTTTCCGTGTCCTTGTAGTCGATTTGCTCAACGCCGGCTGCCGTGAAGCGGCAGAACTTCTTGCGCTTGAACAGCGGGTTTTGTTGCTGACGACGCTTGTCGAATTTCTTGCCAGTGGGACGGGGCATGATTCAGTCCTTTCCTATGTCCTGCAATGCTGTGATGTGAAACACCAAGGTGCGCGCGTTGCGGTGCTTTTTCGCCAGGAAGCCGGTGAAGAGCGTTTCGACGCCCATCTCGCAGCGTTCCAGCTTGCCGCTCGCCTCGCCTGCCGCCATCGCCTCGATCGTCAATTCGACCTGACGGCGGATGCCGGCTTCGACGACCTCCGTGTGGTGTTGCAACGTGCAGCTTGCGATCGGAACGCCGGCGGGCGTGTATCGCACCGCTTGTCGCTCGACGACGCTTGCCGTCAGTTGCAGCCTGTTCACGGAGATGACGCGATCCTTGGTGGCTTGACCGATTCGGTCTTAAGCCTGCGCTTCGGCCGGCTGCGCTGCAGCTGCCTTCTTGGCTTCTTCGCGCTGAACTTCCTTCATCATCGGCGACGGGCCGGTTTCGGCCTTCTTCTGCTTGACGATGAGGTGGCGCAGCACTGCGTCGTTGAACTTGAACGCGTGTTCGAGTTCGTCGAGCGTTGCTTGGTCGCACTCGATGTTCAGGCAAACGTAGTGAGCCTTGGCGAGTTTCTCGATCATGTAGGCCAGTTGACGACGGCCCCAGTCTTCGATGCGGTGGATCTGGCCGCCGCGCGTGGTGATCGTGGTCTTGTAACGCTCGATCATCGCGGGCACTTGCTCGCTTTGATCGGGGTGCACGATGAATACGATTTCGTAATGACGCATACACACTCCTTGTGGATTAAAGCCACCCGGGCGTCGGAACCGGTGTGGCAAGTGAGAAGCCGAAGATTCTAACCCGTTCGGCAGACCCACGCAATAGTTTCGGTGGTTTCCCGGCGCGAATCGGCCGTGTTTTCAACGACTTGAGCGGCAGCCGGCGCGGCGGGCCCGGAAACCGGCTCGCCGGCCGCCCGTCCGTGGCCCCGGATGCGGCCCCGATGCGGCCCCGATGCGTCCCGATTCGCGCGGCGCGGCGCCTCAGCTCGCACCGTGCCAGTACCCCGGCTGCGCATACGCGTCGCGCAGGTAATCGATGAAGTAGCGCACACGCGCCGGCACGTAGCGCTGCTGCGGGTACACGGCCAGGATGTCGTAATCGGGCAGCGCGAACTCGTCGAGCACGGTTTCGAGCTCGCCCGTTTCGAGCTGGCGCGCGATCTCCCAGGTGGAACGCCAGCCGAGCCCGAGCCCTTCGGACACCCAGCGGTGCAGCAGTTCGCCGTCGTTGCAATCGAGATTGCCGGCCACGCGAATCGTCGCCACCTTGCCGTTGCGGCGGAAATACCAGCCGCGGTTCTGGCCCCCTTGCAGATTGAACGCGAGGCAATTGTGCTTCGGCAGATCCTCGAGCGTCTTCGGGCGGCCGTGGCGACGGAAATAACCGGGCGTGCCGCACACCACGCGGCGATTGGTCGCCAGCTTGACCGCAACGAAGTTCGGATCGACCGCGCCGCCGATCCGGATCGACAGGTCGTAGCCCTCGCGCACCAGATCCACCACGCGGTCGGTCAGGTTGAACGACAGTTGCAGTTCGGGCTTGTCGGCGGCGAACGCCGGCGCGAACGGCGCGACGTGCTTGCGGCCGAACGCGGCCGGCGCCGACACGATCAGGTGCCCGTTCACGGCGCGGCGCCCGGCCGCCACCTCGTTTTCGGCCTGCGCCCAATCGCTGAGCAGGCCGCGGCAGCGCTCGAGAAAGGCCGCGCCCTCCTCGCTGACCACCAGCCGCCGCGTCGAGCGGTACATCAGCTTCACGCCGAGGCGCTTTTCGAGCGCGTCGATGCGCCGCCCGAGCACCACCGGCGACACGCCCTCCTCCAGCGCCGCCGAAGCGAGGCTGCCCGCGTCGGCCACACGCATGAAGGTCTCGATCTGTTTGAAGCGGTCCATCGGTTGTCTCCGTCCATTCGTTCGATCGAACGGCAGGCCCGCTCGCGCCTTGACGGCGCGGCCTGCCCCCTCGATTCGATACTTTTAGTTTTGAAATAAGCGACGAGTGACGATCTTATCAAAGCTTTGACGCAGCCATACAGTGTCCTCAACCGCGATCCGCCATTCCCAAGGAGACATGCATGGCCAAGATGAGAGCCGTCGACGCCGCCGTTCTGGTACTCGAGAAAGAAGGCATCCAGACCGCCTTCGGCGTTCCGGGCGCCGCAATCAATCCGTTCTATTCGGCGCTGCGCCGCTCCGGCGCGATCGGCCACGTGCTGGCGCGCCACGTCGAGGGCGCCTCGCACATGGCCGAGGGCTACACGCGCGCCGCGCCCGGCAATATCGGCGTGTGCATCGGCACCTCCGGCCCGGCCGGCACCGACATGATCACCGGCCTGTATTCGGCCCAGGCCGATTCGATCCCGATCCTCGCGATCACGGGCCAGGCGCCGCGCGCCCGGCTCTACAAGGAGGATTTCCAGGCTGTCGACATCGAATCGATCGCCAAGCCCGTGACCAAATGGGCCGTGACGGTGCGCGAACCGGCGCTGGTGCCGCGCGTGTTCCAGCAGGCGTTCCACCTGATGCGCTCGGGCCGCCCTGGCCCGGTGCTGGTGGATCTGCCGATCGACGTGCAACTGGCCGAGATCGAATTCGACATCGACACCTACGAGCCGCTGCCCGTCTACAAGCCGAAGGCGTCGCGCGCGCAGATCGAGGCCGCGCTGCGCCTGCTCAACGATGCGGAGCGCCCGCTGATCGTGTCGGGCGGCGGCGTGCTGAACGCGGCGGCCGAGGATCTGCTGGTCGCCTTCGCGGAAACGCTCGGCGTGCCGGTGATCCCGACGCTGATGTCGTGGGGCGCGATGCCGGACGATCACCCGCTGATGGCCGGCATGGTCGGCCTGCAGACCTCGCACCGCTACGGCAACGCCACGCTGCTCGCTTCCGATTTCGTGCTCGGCATCGGCAACCGCTGGGCCAATCGTCACACCGGCAGCGTCGAGGTCTACACGAAGGGCCGCAAGTTCGTGCACGTCGACATCGAGCCGACCCAGATCGGCCGCGTGTTCGGCCCCGATCTCGGCATCGTGTCGGACGCGAAGGCGGCGCTCGAACTGTTCGTGGACGTGGCCGCCGAATGGAAGGCCGCCGGCCGCCTGAAGGATCGCGGCGCGTGGCTGGCCGAATGCCAGGCCCGCAAGCGCACGATGCAGCGCAAGACCCATTTCGACGACGTGCCGGTCAAGCCGCAGCGCGTGTACGAGGAGATGAACCAGGCGTTCGGCCGCAACACCTGCTACGTCAGCACGATCGGCCTGTCGCAAATCGCCGGCGCGCAGTTCCTGCATGTCTACAAGGCGCGCAACTGGATCAACTGCGGCCAGGCCGGCCCGCTCGGCTGGACCATTCCGGCCGCGCTCGGCGTGCGCGCGGCCGATCCGTCGCGGCCCATCGTGGCGCTGTCGGGCGATTACGACTTCCAGTTCATGATCGAGGAGCTGGCGGTGGGTGCGCAGTTCAAGCTGCCCTACGTGCACGTGGTGGTGAACAACGCGTATCTGGGCCTGATCCGCCAGGCGCAGCGCCAGTTCGACATGGATTACTGCGTGCAGCTCGCGTTCGAGAACGTCAATGCGCCCGAGCTCGGCAACTACGGCGTCGATCACGTCGCGGTGGCCGAAGGGCTCGGCTGCAAGGCGCTGCGCGTGTTCAAGCCGGAGGAGATCGCGCCGGCCTTCGAGCAGGCCAAGCGGCTGATCACCGAGTTCAGCGTGCCGGTGGTGGTCGAGGTGATTCTCGAACGCGTGACCAACATCGCGATGGGCACCGAGATCGACGCCATCAACGAGTTCGAGCCGCTGGCCGAGCGCCCCGAACACGCGCCGACCGCCATCTCGCTGCTCGACTGAATGCTCGACTGAACGCGGCACCGCCGCCACGCTTCGATGCGCTTTCCCGATTGATTCGACTGACCGACCGGAGACATCCTCATGCCGAAATTCGCCGCGAACCTGACGATGCTGTTCAACGAGCTGCCGTTCCTCGACCGCTTCGAGGCGGCCGCGCAGGCAGGCTTCGACGCCGTCGAGTTCCTGTTCCCCTACCCGTACGACAAACAGGAGCTGGCCGAACGGCTCGACGCCCATCACCTGAAGCTGGTGCTGCACAACCTGCCGGCCGGCAACTGGGAGCTGGGCGAGCGCGGCATCGCCTGCCTGCCCGATCGCACCGCCGAATTCCAGGACGGCGTGGGCCGCGCGATCGACTACGCGAAGGCGCTCAAGGTGCCGCAACTGAACTGCCTGGTGGGGATCGCGGCGGCCAGCGCGGCGCGCGACACCACGCTGGTCACGATCGTCGAGAACCTGCGTTTCGCGGCGAACGCACTCAAGCAGGAAGGCATCCGCCTGCTGGTCGAGCCGTGCAACGCCTACGACATTCCGGGCTTCGCGCTGAACCGCTCGGCCGAGGCGCTCGACGTGATCCGCGCGGTCGGCTCGGACAACCTGTTCCTGCAGTACGACATCTATCACATGCAGCGCATGGAGGGCGAGCTCGCCGCGACGCTGCGCGCGAACCTGCCCGCGATCGCGCACATCCAGCTTGCCGACAACCCGGGCCGCCACGAGCCGGGCACCGGCGAGATCCACTACCCGTACCTGTTCGCGCTGCTCGACGAGCTCGGCTACGACGGCTACGTCGGCTGCGAATACAAGCCGCGCGGCACCACGCGCGACGGCCTCGGCTGGCTGCGCGACGCGCAGCAGCGCAGCGCCGAATACGCGTGAGCCGACGCGCCCCGCACTCACTCATTAGGAGACTTGAACATATGGCAACGATCGGATTCATCGGCCTCGGCATCATGGGCTCGCACATGGCCCGCAACCTGCTCAAGGCCGGCCACACGCTGGTGGTGAACGGCGCCTACCCGGTGCCGGACGACCTGCGCGAACGCACCCGCGTGGTCGGCAACTCGACGGCGGTGGCCGACAGCGCCGAGATCATCATCTCGATGGTTCCCGACACGCCCGACGTGCGCAACGTGCTGTTCGCCGACGACGGCGTGGCGCGCGGCCTGACGGCCGGCAAGCTGGTGATCGACATGAGCTCGATCTCGCCGCTCGACACGCAGGCGTTTGCGAAACAGATCAACGCGCTCGGCTGCGATTATCTCGACGCGCCGGTTTCGGGCGGCGAAGTCGGCGCGCGCGACGCCACGCTGACGATCATGGTCGGCGGCCCCGAAAAAGCGTTCGAGCGCGCCAAGCCGCTGTTCGAGGCGATGGGCAAGAACATTTCGCTGGTCGGCGACAACGGCGCGGGCCAGACCACCAAGGTCGCGAACCAGATCATCGTCGCGCTGAACCTCGAAGCGGTGGCCGAGGCGCTGCTGTTCGCGGCGCGCTCGGGCGCCGATCCGGAACGCGTGCGCCGCGCGCTGATGGGCGGCTTCGCCGCGTCGCGGATCCTCGAACTGCACGGCGAGCGGATGACCAAGCGCACCTTCGATCCGGGCTTCCGCATCGAGCTGCATCAAAAGGATCTGAACCTGGCGCTCGACGGCGCGCGCCGGCTCGGCCTCGCGCTGCCGCACACGTCGAGCGCGCAGCAGTTGTTCAGCGTCTGCGCGGCGCACGGCGGCAAGGCCTGGGATCACTCGGCCATCGTGCGTGCGCTCGAGATCATGTCGAACCTCGAAATCGCCGAAGCGAAATAAGGCAGGACGCACGGGCGGCCACGCCGCCCACCCGTGGGGCGCCCGGCGGATCGCAAGGTTCGGCGGGCGGTTTGAAGGCCGCTCTGGGCTGAGAGCGGTGTTGGGTCCGCAGCGGCGCCCGGCGATGCCGGGGAAGCCTTGGTCGGTCAGACGTCGTCGTCGGGCGTCCGCTCGTCGGATTCATGCGTGGCGCATCGCTACCGTTCCCCCACGCGCCAGGTGCAACAACGAAAAAGCGGACCCGCGGGTCCGCTTTTTTCATGCCATGGCCGTTGCTCAGTAGGTGTCGAACACGGCTTGCAGGGCCTGCGCGCCGCGCGCGCCGGATGCCAGCGCCAGCATCAGCAGCACCCGCGCCTTGAACGGATTCAGCGAGCCGGCGCTGACGAAGCCGAGCGCATCGTCGCTGGCCGCGCCGTTGCGCATCACGTGCCCCGAGCCGACGCGCGAGGCGCGCACCACGGCCACGCCCTGCGCCGCCGCCTCGGCCAGCGCGGCCTGCAACGTGGCGTGGATCGAGCCGTTGCCGGTGCCGGCCACCACGATCCCCTTCACGCCCGCCGCCACCAGCGCATCGACGGCCGTGCGCGACACGCCCGCATAGCTCGCGACGATCTCGACGGCCGGCCAGTCGGTGTGCGATCCGGCGCCCACCGCGAACGGCGCGGCGGCGGTATGCGCACGCACCACGCCGCGCGCGAATTCGACGCGGCCGTCCTGCACCCAGCCGAGCACGCCCAGCTCGGGCGACTGGAACGCATCGACGGCGTAGGTGCTGGTCTTCACCACGTCGCGCGCGCTGTGGATCTTGTTGTTGAACGCCACCAGCACGCCCTGGCCGTGCGCGGCCGGGCTGGCCGCGACGGTCACGGCGTTGAGCAGGTTCAGCGGGCCGTCCGACGACAGCGAGGTGGCCGGGCGCATCGCCGCGGTCAGCACCACCGGCTTGGCCGTCTTGACGGCCAGATGCAGCAGCGTGGCGGTTTCCTCGAGCGTGTCGGTGCCGTGCGTGACGACGATGCCGTCGATGCGCGGATCGGCGGCCAGCGCGTCGATCCGCTGCGCCAGCGCGATCCACAGCGCCGGATCGAGATCCTTGCTGTCGATGCTGGCGATCTGCTCGCCCTCGATCTGCGCGACGCGCGCCAGCGCCGGCACGGCGTCGAGCAGCGAGGCGATGCCGAGCGCGCCGGCCTGGTAGCCGGCCGTGTTGGTGGCGTCGGGCGCGGCGCCCGCGATCGTGCCGCCGGTGGCGAGAACCGCGATGCGCGGCAGCGGGGCCGGCGCGGCGGAGGAAGTCGGTTGGGAGGTCGGATGTGTCATGGCCGCGATTGTAATCGCTGCGATTGCCGATGTGCGGGCTTGCCTGCCCGGGTGGTGGAAACGCCGTCAACGCAGCGGCCCCGCCACGCGTTAGTCCCTTTGTTGTTCCCGAAATGGTTTGCCATAATGGCCCGGCGATTCGCGCCACGCGCATCGCTCCAGGTGTCACGACTACGCCAATTATTGAACCGGAGTGTCCAATGAAAATCCGATCGCTCATGGCCGCGCTGCTCGTCGGCGGCATGCTGGCTTCCCCGGCGTTCGCCGCCAACAGCCAGCAAGACAAGATGAAGGCCTGCAACACGCAAGCCGCCGGCAAGAAAGGCGACGAACGCAAGGCGTTCATGAAGGATTGTCTGTCGGCCACGCCGCCGAAGATGTCGCAACAGGACAAGATGAAGGCCTGCAACACGCAAGCCACCGGCAAGAAGGGTGACGATCGCAAGGCGTTCATGAAGAGCTGCCTGTCGAACCAGCCGGCGGCCTGACGCCCCGCTTCCCGCCGCGTCACGCCACGATGCCGCGCCCGGCTCACGCCGGCGCGGCATTTTTCATGGCGCGCGGCGCCCGCTTTCGCGCGGGTTTTCAACTACCGAGAAATTCAGAAATTCATCAGTCGAATCAATACGTTAACGTTTTGAAACGATTTGACGCTTTTTTTACCGGAACACGAAAAGATGCCGCGGAGGGCTGTGATATAAATCGTGGCGCTTGACCCCGTTTCGGCGGGACGACCCGCGAAACCACACCTGATGGAGAAAACAACATGCAAAAACGCAATCTCGTGTTGAAAGCCGCCGCTGCCCTCGTCGTCGGAAGTCTTGCACTGACCGGCTGCACCACCACGCCGGACAAGGCCGATAACGCATCGACCAGCGCCTCGAAGCGTGACGCGATCGACGCCAGCGTGAACGCCACGCTGTCGCGCCTCTACACCACCGTGCCCGGCTCGCGCGAGCTGGCCGCCAAGTCGCGCGGCATCCTGGTGTTCCCGAGCGTGCTGCAGGCCGGCTTCATCGTCGGCGCGCAAACCGGCAACGGCGCGCTGCGCGTCGGCGGCAGCACGGTCGGCTACTACAACACGTCCTCGCTGTCGGTCGGCCTGCAGGCCGGCGCCCAATCGAAGGCCGTGGTGTTCCTGTTCATGACGCAGGACGCGCTCGACAAGTTCCGCCGCACCGACGGCTGGTCGGCCGGCGCCGACGCCTCGGTCGCGCTCGTGAAGATGGGCGCGAACGGCGCGGTCGACACCAACACGGCCACCGCGCCGGTGGAAGTGGTCGTGCTGACCAACGCGGGCCTGATGGGCGACGTGTCGATCAACGGCACCAAGGTGTCGCGCATCAATCCGTAAGCGCGAACGCGACGCGCCCGTGCGGCCGGCAAGGGCTGCACGAAAAAACGCCCCGGGGAACCGGGGCGTTTTCGTTTGCCGGCGCGAGCGGCGTCCGCCAGCGGCGCCGTCACAGCGCCGAATCGATCACCTTGAAGCGCGAGCGCTTCTGCGCGCGGATCAGCGCCTGATAGACATCCACGTATTGCTGCGCCATCCGGCGCGACGTGAAACGCTCCTCGAAGCGCTGCCGCACGCGCGTGCGCGACAGCCGCGACAACCGGTTCACGGCCGCCACCGCGCCGATCTCGTCCTCGACGATGAAGCCGGTCAGCCCTTCCTCGATCACTTCCGGCACCGCGCCGCGATTGAACGCGATCACCGGCGTGCCGCAGGCCATCGCCTCGATCATCACGAGGCCGAACGGCTCCGGCCAGTCGATCGGGAACAGCAGCGCGTGCGCGCCGGACAGGAATTCGGCCTTCTGGTCGTCGGCGATCTCGCCGATGTACTCGACGTGCGGCAGCGCGAACAGCGGCTTGATCTTGCGCTCGAAGTATTCCTCGTCGGCCGCGTCGACCTTGGCCGCGATGCGGATCGGCAGGCCGCAGCGCTCGGCGATGCGGATCGCGCGATCGACGCGCTTCTCCGGCGAAATGCGGCCGAGGAACGCCAGATAGCGCGGCTCGACCGGCTGCGGCGTGTACAGCGTATCGGGCAGCCCGTGCAGCACCGTGCCGAGCCAGTTCGCGCGCGGCAGCGGCTGGCGCTGCGCGTTCGAGATCGATACCACCGGCGCGGTATCGAACAGGTCGAAGATCGGCTGCTGTTCGAGCAGATCGAGACGGCCGTGCAAGGTGGTCAGGAACGGCGTGGGCTGCCGCTTGAACACCGAGAACGAGTAGTAATCCATGTGGAAATGCAGCACGTCGAACTCGGCGGCGCGGCGCGCCACGCGCTCCATCAGCAGCATGTGCGGGGCGACGCGGTCGCGAATCGAGACGTCGAGCCGCATGGCGCGCGGCCACACGGCGTCGAGCTTCGCGCTGGTTCGCGAATCCCCGCTCGCGAACAGCGTGACGTCGTGTCCGAGTTCCACCAGCGCCTCGGTGATGTAGGACACGACGCGTTCGGTGCCGCCGTAAAGCTTCGGCGGCACGGATTCGGTCAGAGGCGCGATCTGAGCAATCTTCATCGTTATGTTCTCCAGGAACGCCCGCCGGCTGTGGCGCGGCAAACCTCCGCCTACCGCGCGCCGGTATGCCGCCATTATTCGCGATCGCCGGCCGGCTGGGCACCCGGATTGCATTTTCTGGACGTTGTTACAGCACGGATACATTCGATGGCGGTTGGATTTACCGCATCGCGGGAGGCGGTGTGCGACCCGATTTGCACGCCGATTCGAACGCCGGGCGGCGAGCGATGCGCGCTCAGCGCGACGGCCACTTCCAGGCCGGGCGCTCGGGGCCGTCTTCGTCGAGACGCGTTTCGCCGAGCCGCTTGTCGAGCACCAGCGACAGGCTGCCGGCCTCGCGCTCGAGCGTCGCGATCAGCCGCGCGGCGTGCGACACGACGATCACCTGCGAGCGCGCCGACGCCAGCGCGATCAGGCGCCCGAGCGCCGGCAGCAGATCCGGGTGCAGGCTGGTTTCCGGTTCGTTGAGCACCAGCAAGGCCGGCGGACGCGGCGTCAGCAGCGCGGCCGCGAGCAGCAGGTAGCGCAGCGTGCCGTCCGACAGTTCGGCCGCGCCGAGCGGGCGCAGCAGGCCAGGCTGGCGCATCGTCACCTCGAAGCGGCCGCGCCCGCCGACGTTGTCGACCGCCACACGTGCGCCCGGAAACGCGTCGTCGATGCTGGCCGCCAGCGCCTCGGCGTCGCCGATTTCGATGATCGTCTGCAAGGCGGCGGCCAGATCGGCGCCGTCGTCGGCCAGCACCGGCGTGTGCGTGCCGATCTGGGTCTGGCGGGCCGGCGCGCCGGCGTCGGTGCGGAAATGGTCGTAGAAGCGCCACGAGCGGATCCGCTCGCGCATCGCGATCATCTCGGGCGCGCTCGCCGGATCGACGAACTCGGTCAGCATGCTGTCGAACGAGGCGATCGGCTGCGGCACGCTGCGCCATTCGCCGGCGGCCGTGCGCGTGCGCAGATGCGCGCCCTGCCGCTCGACCAGCAGCGTCGAGGGCCGCAGCAGCGCGCCGCTCCACACGCATTCGCGCTTGATCACCGGATCGAGGCCGAACTGCGTTTCGGAGACGATCGGCAGGCCGACGTCGATCGCGTAGCCGAAATCCGCACAGGTGAAGCCGAGCTTCAGCGACACCGGGTTCGAGCGCGTCGTGCCCTGCACCGGTGCCTCGCCCGCCTGCATCGCGCGCGAGAAGCGCTCGGGGCCGGCCCACAGCGTGGAGGCCAGCCCGCCCTCGCGCGCCAGCGACGGAATCGCCCGGCCCTGCGCCGTATCGGCCAGCAGCCGCAGCGCGCGATACACGCTCGATTTGCCGCTGCCGTTCGGCCCCGTCACGACGTTGAGCCCGGCCAGCGGCACGATGAAATCGCGCAGCGAGCGGTAGTTCTCGACCGCGAGCGCGGTCAGCGGCGGCAAGGTGGAGCCTGGAGCGGCAGCGTTCATGGCCGTGGGCGCCTCGCTCAGCGCAGCGGCGCTTCGGCCGCGGCCGGATCGGCCGGCGTGTTGGCCGAGGTGCTGGACGCCGGCTCGTGCGACAGCCACGACGGCAGCTCGGGCTCGCGCCCCTCGCCCGGCGTGGCCAGCTCCATGCGCCCGCGCGGCAGGCTGTCCGGGTAGTTCGCCTGCAGGAACGCGATCAGCCCTTCGCGCACGCGGCAGCGCAAATCCCACGACAGCGACGAATCGATCGAGCTGACCAGCGCCCGCAACTGGATCGAACGCTCGGTCGCGTCGGTCACCTGCAGCACCTGCACGCGGCCGTCCCATTCGGGCGACGCGGTCACGATCCGCGACAGCTCCGCGCGCAACGGCTCGAGCGGCGTGCGGTAATCGACGAACAGGAACACCGTGCCGATGATCTCGGCGCTGTTGCGGGTCCAGTTCTGGAACGGATTCTCGATGAACCATTGCAGCGGCACGACGAGCCGGCGCTGATCCCAGATCCGCACCGATACATAGGTGCCGGTGATTTCCTCGATGCGCCCCCACTCGCCCTGGATCACCACCACGTCGTCGAGCCGGATCGGCTGCGAGATGCCGATCTGCAAGCCCGCGATCAGGTTGCCGAGCACGGGCCGCGCGGCGATACCGGCCACCAGCCCGGCCACGCCCGCCGAGGCCAGCAGGCTCGCGCCGATCTGCCGCACGTTCGGGAACGTCATCAGCGCGGCACCCGCGCCGATGATCACCACCACGACCATCGCCGAGCGGGCCAGCACGCGCGCCTGGGTGTGGATCCTGCGCGCCGCCAGGTTGTCGGCCTGATCGACCGGATTGGCCTGCACGATCGCCTCGCCCACCGCCGCCGCGAGCCGCATCAGCAGCCAGGTCAGCGCGATGATCAGCCCGACGGCCGACAGCGTGCGCAGGCCGCCCGCGTGCGACAGCTCGTCGGCAACTTGCAGGGACAGGAATTCGAGTGCGAGGAACGACAGCACGGCCAGCGCCGGACGGTCGATGTAGCGCACGATGATGCTCATGAACGGATACGGGCGCGCGAGCGGAATCAGGATCCGCGCGCCGAGCCGGTGGATGCCGGCCACGATCGCCAGCAGGAGGACGGCTACGAGCAGCGTGCCGAGCCAGGTGTGGAGCGGCGCATCGGCGATGGCCGCGAGTTGATCGATAGGAATCGTCATCGCGCGGTGGTTCGTCGTTGGGGCGGGACGGGGTGCCCGCTACAGGTGGTTCGGGGCGCGGCCGGGCGAAAGCCGCGGTGCGCCGGGAAGGCCGGCCGGAGCCGGTAACGCTGTTTCAGGCGCGGGCGGCCCGCTGCGCCGGTTGCAACCTGCCGCCGGCGCGGAGCCACCCGTGATTCAGATCAATTGCCGTTGCGGCATGGGAACGCCTTGCCGAGGCCGAGCGACACGGCCGTGCTCGCGTTGTAGTCGACGATCTTCGGATTCTCGGCGACATACTTGCGAATCGCGTCCGTCATCTGCTGCGCCCTGATGTCGGGCGGCAGGCAGAAATACTGGCCGACGCGCGGCCCGGTGGTGCCGCCGATGGCGTCGATCGTGTTGTAGACGCCGTCCGCGGCGCCCTCGATGTACGCACCGCACGATGCACGCGATTTCACGTCGGTCTTCGCACAGAGCTTGTCGAGATCACCGGCCGTGAAGGCGTGCGCGGAAAGCGGCGCAACGAACACGGCGGCAAGAAACAGCGCCCGCAACATTGGATGTTCCTTATGTCAGGTCGGCGGCGTCAGGCCGGTACGACGAAAGCGGCGCGGCAAGCGCCACGCCCAAAACCGCTATTTTGCACTGTTTTGGCCACCAGCCCCACTCCCGTTCGCGGGCTGGGCGTCGCCGAGGCGCGTGGTGCGCTTGGACAGGATCGTGATCGCGTCGGGCGCCTTGTAGTGCTGGGCGAATTCCAGCGCGGTCACGCCGAGCTGGTTCTTGATGGCCGGATCGGCGCCCTGGTCGAGCAGCAGCGTGACGGTGGTGTCGTGGTTGCCGCGCGCGGCCATCATCAGCGGCGTGGTGCCGTTCGGCGAGCCGGCGTCGATGTAGGCCGACTTGTCGATCAGGTAGCGCACCACGTCGTCGTGGCCGTTGGTGGCGGCGTAATGCAGCGGCGACCAGCCCTTCTTGCTGACCTCGGCGCCCTTGTCGATCAACAGCTTGACGAGCGGCAGATCGCCGTTGAGCGAGGCCATCATCAGCGCGTTCTCGCCGGCCGGATCGGTTTTCTCGAGATCGACGTTCGGCGCGGACGCCAGCGCGTCGGCCACCTTGTCGGATTTTTCGCGCGCGGCGATCACGAGCAGCGGGTTGCCCTTGTCGTCGGTCAGGTTCGGATCGAGGCCGTGCTTCAGTTGTTTGGCGATGTCGTCGATGTCGTCGAACTTGACGGCCTTGACGATCGCGTCGCGCGATTCGGCGTGCGCGAGCGGCGCGGCGAAGCCGGCCGCGAGGCCGGCGGCGAGGACGAGCGCGCGCAGCGCGGCGCCCGGGCGAGACATGGACGGACCGTTCATCGGTTTCATATTGTTGGCTCCTACCCTGGGTGGATCCGGTGCGGCCGCGCCTCAGGCGGCGATGCCGAACAGCCGGAAAAAGTTCTGCGAGGTCGCGGCGGCGAGCGCTTCGTCGGTCATGCCGCGCTGCGCCGCGATAAAGCGTCCGACATAACTGACGTACGCAGGTTCATTCGGCTTGCCGCGATACGGCACCGGCGCGAGGTACGGCGAGTCGGTTTCGATCAGCAGACGCTCGATCGGCACGCGCCGCGCCACGTCCTGCACGTCCTCGGCCTTCTTGAACGTGACGATGCCCGACAGCGAGATATGGAAATTCTGCGCGAGCGCCGCTTCCGCCACCGGCCACGGCTCGGTGAAGCAGTGCATCACGCCGCCCGGCACCGAGGCGTTTTCCTCGGCCATGATCTTCAGCGTGTCCTCGGAAGAGGCGCGCGTGTGGATGATCAGCGGCTTGCGCGTGGCGTGCGCGGCGCGGATATGGGTGCGAAAGCGCTCGCGCTGCCATTCCATGTCGGCGATGCTGCGCTCGCCGAGCCGGTAATAATCGAGGCCGGTTTCGCCGATCGCCACCACCTTCGGGTGCGCCGCCAGCTCGATCAGTTCGGCCAGCGACGGCTCGCGCACGTCCTCGTGATCGGGATGCACGCCCACCGACGCGTAGATGTGATCGTGCTGCTCGGCGATCGCGAGCACCTGCGGCAGCGTTTCGAGATCGACCGACACGCACAGCGCATGCGTGACCTGCTGCTCGCGCATGTTCGCGAGCACCGCGGGCAGCCGGTCGGCGAGGCCTTCGAAATTGATGTGGCAATGGGAATCGACGAACATCCTGCGCTTCCTGTCAGACGGTGAAAAAGGCCGGCCCGCTCACGCGAACATCTCGCGATAGCCGAGGAACAGCTCCTCGAACACGAGCCGCGCGTTGAGCGGGTGATTCTCGACCGCGCGCTGCCGCGTGACGGTCTTGGTGAAACGCGCGAACGCGTTCGCGTCGACCGCCGCCGCGCAGCGTTCGAGCGCGGCGCGCTGGGCCGGGAAATAGCGCGGCTGGCCGGCCGCGCGTTGCGCGAGCAGATCGTAGTTCCAGCGCTGCAGCCAGCCGAGCACCACCGGCACCGGTAGCTTCTGCAGCGATTCGCCGCAGGCGAACGCGTCGCACTTCGCGCCGGCGGCCAGTTGCGCGAGCGTCCAGTCGCGCAGCGGGCGGTGCTCGTCGCTGGCCAGCGCGAGCGCGGCCAGCGGCGCGCCGCCGGCCTCGGCCAGCAGCGCGGCCGCATCGGGCACGCGCTGTGCGTCCAGCCAGACCACGGCGGCCTCGTGCGACGGCAGCGTCATCGGCCATTGGCGGCAGCGGCTGATGATGGTCGGCAGCAGCCGGTCGAGCCGCGCCGACACCAGCAGGAACACCACGCCCGACGGCGGTTCCTCGAGCGTCTTCAGCAGCGCGTTGGCGGCCGCCACGTTGAGCGCCTCGGCCGGATACAGCACCACCACGCGCGCGCCGCCGCGGTGCGAGCCCACGCCGACGAAGTCGAGCAGCCCGCGCACCTGCTCGATCTTGATTTCCTTGCTCGGGGTGCGGGTTTTCTTGCCGCCTTCCTCGGCGTCGGCCTTCGGCTCCTCGGCCGCCGCGCCCGGCGCCTCGCCGGCCAGCGCCTCGGGCAGCACCACCCGGTAATCGGGATGGTTGCCCTGCGCGAACCAGTTGCAGGCCGCGCACTGGCCGCACGGCTCGCCATTGGCCTGCGGCGACTCGCACAGGAAGCCCTGCGCCAGATGCTGCGCGAAGCGCAGCTTGCCGATGCCGGCCTGGCCGTGCAGCAGCAGCGCATGCGGCCAAGCCGTGCGCAGCGCCTGCAGGCGGTTCCAGTCGTCGGTTTGCCACGGATAGATCATCGGATCGGCCCCTTGCTCAGAGCGCGGCCAGCACGGTGTCGAGCTGCCGCTGGATTTGCGCGATCGACTGCGTGGCGTCGACGATCACGAAGCGGTACGGCGCTTCCTCGGCGCGGCGCAGATACTCGGCGCGCGTGCGCAGGAAGAACGCGTCGCTCTCGGCCTCGAACTTGTCGGGTGCGCGCGCCGCGCCGCGCCGTTCGCTGGCGATGTCGGGCGGCACGTCGAACAGCAGCGTCAGATCGGGCTGGAAACCGCCCTGAACCCAGCGCTCGAGCGCCTCCAGCTTGTCGCGCGGCAGCCCGCGGCCGCCGCCCTGGTAGGCGAACGTGGCGTCGGTGAAGCGGTCGGACACCACCCAGTCGCCGCGCGCGAGCGCTGGCTCGATCACGCGCGCCAAGTGCTCGCGGCGGCTCGCGAACATCAGCAGCGCCTCGGTTTCCAGGTCCATCGGTTGCTCCAGCAGCACCGTGCGCAGCGATTCGCCGAGCGTGGTGCCGCCCGGCTCGCGCGTCTGCACGACCTGCCGGCCGGTGCTCGCGCCCCGCGCGCGCAGCTGTTCGCAGAACCAGGCGAGGTGCGTGGTCTTGCCCGCGCCGTCGATCCCCTCGAACGTGATGAATTTTCCACGCGCCATCTCATTGACCTCGAATGTATTTGTCCACGGCCTTGTTGTGATCGCCGAGCGTATCCGAGAAGACGCTCGTGCCGTCGCCCTTCGCGACGAAATAGAGCGCCGCGGTGGCGGCCGGGTTCACGGCGGCCTGCAGCGACGCCACGCCCGGAAGCGCGATCGGCGTCGGCGGCAGCCCGCGGCGCGTGTAGGTATTGTAAGGTGTGTCCATTTGCAGATCCCGCTTGCGCAGGTGGCCGTCGTAGGCGTCGCCGAGGCCGTAGATCACGCTCGGGTCGGTCTGCAGCGGCATGCCGATCTTCAGCCGGTTCGCGAACACCGCCGCCACCAGCGAGCGGTCGGCCGCGTGGCCGGTTTCCTTCTCGACGATCGACGCCACCGTCAGCATCTCGTACGACGAGCGATACGGCAGGCCCGGCGCGCGCATGCGCCAGGCTTCGTCGATCCGCGTCTGCATCAGGTGGTAGGCGCGCCGGTAGACGTTGACGTCGCTGGTGCCCTTGTCGAACAGGTAGGTGTCGGGGAAGAACAGGCCCTCGCCGCTGCCGCGGTTGATCTCGGCCGGCGTCGCGCCGATCGCGTGCAGCACGTCGGCATCGCTCATGCCGGTGGTGGTGTGCATCAGGGCCGGATTGGCGTCGAGCTCGGCGCGCATGCGCTTGAAGGTCCAGCCTTCGATGACGGTCGCCACGTATTCGTTGACGTCGCCGCGCGCGAGCTTCTGCAGGACGTCGTACGACGTCACGCCGGTGTTGAATTCGTAGTTGCCCGATTTGAGCCGGCTCGACAGGCCGAGCACGCGCGTCATCAGCGTGAACAGTTGCGGCTGCAGCGGCACGCCGCCGTGCACGAGCTGCTGCGCGACGCTCTTGACGCTGCTGCGGGGCTTGATCGTGACATCGAGGGTCGGGGCCGGCAAGACGAGGGGCTGGATCGCCAGATAATAACCGCCGCCCGCCAGCGCAGCGGCCACGACGACGGCCGCCGCCGCGAGCGCGGCGCATTTCGATAGTAGGGACATCGTGAACGGGGTTCGGTGAAGGTCAATATAATACTTGCTTGTCTCCGCCAAAGTCAGGATTGACTGTTCCCCTGTTCCATGAGCACACCGATCTCCAACGGAGCGCCCGCCGCGGCCGCTCCCCCCCTGCCCGACCTGCCCCGCCCCGCCGCCGCCGAATTCGAGGCCGCGCGCACCGGGGGCGCCTACGCGCCGCTGCCGCAGTTCGGCATCATCGATGTCGCCGGCGACGACGCCGCGACGTTCCTGCACAGCCAGCTCACCAACGACGTCGAGCATCTCGACGCGGCCAGCGTCCGCCTGGCCGGCTACTGCTCGCCGAAGGGCCGGCTGCTGGCGTCGTTCACCACCTGGCGCAGCGCCGGCGGTGTGCGCCTGCTCGTCTCGAAGGACATCCAGCCCGCCGTGCAGAAACGGCTCTCGATGTTCGTGCTGCGCGCCAAGGCCAAGCTCACCGATGCGGCCGAACTGGTCGCGACCGGCTTCGCCGGCGAGGTGCGCGAGGCGCTGTCGGGGCTGTTCGATGCGCTGCCCGACGGCGTGCACACCAAGCTCGACGGCCCGGCCGGCACGCTGATGCGCCTGCCCGACGCGGCCGGCCGCCCCCGCTACCTGTGGATCGCCACCCGCGAGCAGTTCGACGCGGCGGCGCCCGCGCTCGACGCCAAGCTGGCGCGCGTCTCGCCGGCCGTGTGGGATTGGCTCGAGATTCGCGCCGCCGAGCCGCGCATCACGCAGCCGGTGGTCGAGCAGTTCGTGCCGCAGATGGTCAACTTCGACGTGATCGGCGCCGTCAATTTCCGCAAGGGCTGCTATCCGGGCCAGGAAATCGTCGCGCGCAGCCAGTATCGCGGCACCATCAAGCGCCGCACGGCGCTGGTGCATGCCGAGGTCGACACCGCCGCGGCCCGCCCCGGCACCGAACTGTTCCACAGCGAGGATCCGGGCCAGCCGTGCGGGATGATCGTCAACGCGGCCGCCTCGCCCGAGGGCGGCATCGACGCGCTGGTCGAGATCAAGCTGGCCGCGCAGGAAAGCGGCTCGGTGCATCTCGGCGCGGCCGACGGCCCGGCGCTGCACGTCCTGCCGCTGCCCTACGCATTGCCCACCGAAGTCTGAGCGCGCGTGCTATCGTGGCGCGCGGCTTCGCGCGCCCGTCGCGTGCGCCCGGTCCGCGCACCCCGATCCCAGCGAGGGACTCACCCGATGTGCCTGATCGTATTCGACTGGCAGCCCGAGGCCGACGACGGCCCGGTGCTGACGCTCACCGCCAACCGTGACGAGTTCTTCCGGCGCACGAGCGCGCCGATCGCCTGGTGGGAGGACGTGCCGGGCGTGCTGGCCGGCCGCGACCTCGAAGGCGGCGGCACCTGGCTCGGCGTCTCGCGCGACGGCCGCTTCGCCGCGCTGACCAACTACCGCGCCCCGTTCGACATCCGCGCCGGCGCGCCCACGCGCGGCAAGCTGGTGTCCGATTTCCTCGGCGGCCGCAACCTCGCGCCGCTCGACTATCTCGCCCAGATTTCCGGCACCGCCGCGCTCTACAACGGCTTCAACCTGCTGGTGGGCGATTGCCGCCGCCGCGAGCTGGCCTGGTACTGCAACCGGCCGGCCGAACCCGACACGCCGCTCGACGCGCCGCTGCTGCTCGGCGCCGGCGTGCACGGCCTGTCGAACGCGCGGCTCGACACGCCGTGGCCGAAGCTGGTTCACAAGCGCAGCGAACTCGGCACGCTGCTGACCGACGATCCCACGCCCCCGCTCGACGCGCTGATCGACCTCATGCGCGACACGCGCATCGCCGAAGACGACGCGCTGCCGAGCACCGGCATTCCGCTCGCCCGCGAGCGCGCGCTGTCGGCCGCCTTCATCGAAACGCCCGAATACGGCACGCGCGGCACCACGGCGCTGCGCGTGACGATCAAGGAACGTTCGCGGCTCGCGGTCGAGATCAAGGAGCGCAACGACGACGACGGCTCGCACCGCATCGTGCGCCCCGGCGCGTTCGAGCGCGCGGTGCGCTTCGACGTCGAACTGGGCGGCGCACGCTGAGCCGCTCGCACTGAGCCGCCCCCGCTCGCGCGGATCGCGCAAGAACGGCGTTCGGCGCCTAATCGGCCTCGAACGCCGCGCGCAGCGCCTTCGCGGCGTCCGCATGCGCCTGCCGCACCGCGGGCACGAACCCGCCCATCTTGAAGAACTCGTGGATCATGCCGTCGTAGCGCACCAGCTCGACGGCGTTGCCGGCCGCGCGCAGCTTCTGCGCATACGCCTCGCCCTCGTCGCAGAGCGGATCGTATTCGGCCACCGCGATCCAGGCCGGCGCCAGGCCCGCGAACGACGGCGCGCCGCGCGTGCCGTCGAGCGGCGCGAAGCGCCAATCCTCGCGATCGGCCCGGTTCGGCACGTACTGCGAGAAAAACCACTGAATCGTTTCGGCCGTCAGCAGATAGCCGTGCGCGAGCCGCGCGTGCGAATCCGTCTGCTGAAAGGCGGTCAGCCCCGGATAGATCAGCAATTGCAGCCGCGGCGAGAGGCCGCGATCGCGCGCCAGCACCGCCACCGCGGCAGCCAGCGTGCCGCCCGCGCTGTCGCCGCCCACCGCGAGCCGCGCCGCGTCGATGCCGAATTCGCCGGCGTGCCGGTGCAGCCAGGCGAACGCGTCGTCGGCATCGTCGTGGGCGGTCGGGAACGTCGCCTCGGGCGCGAGCCGGTAATCGACCGACAGCACCGCGCACTGCGCGTCGCGCGCGAACATCCGGCACAGCGCGTCGTGCGTGTCGACGCTGCCGATCGTGAAGCCGCCGCCGTGGAAATACACGAGCGCCGGCAGCGGGTCGGCCAGGCTCGGCTCGACCGGCAGATAGAGCCGCGCGCGGATCGCCGCGCCGTCGCGCGTCGGCACGCTCAGGTCGTCCACCGACGCCATCGGGGCCGGCGCGAGATCGAGAATCGGCGCGCTGCGCGCATAGGCGGCGCGCACGGCCTGCGGCGTCTGCGACGCGTAGGACGGTTGCCGGGTGCGCGCGATCATGTCGAGCACGCGGGCGATGTCGGGATTCAGCGGCATGGGAGAAAAAGTGAGAAGCGCGGCGGCGTGCGCCGCCCGGATCAGATCAGCGCGACGAGCTGCTTGCCGAAGTTGTGCCCCTTCAGCATGCCGAGAAACGCCTCGGGCGCGCGTTCGATGCCCTGCGCGATGGTTTCGCGGTAATGCAGCTCGCCGTTCGCCACCAGCGCCTCGAGTTCGGCCAGCGCCTGCGGCCACGCATCGAGCTGCTCGGTGACGATGAAGCCCTGCACGCGCAGCCGCGCGCGCAGGATCGCGGTGGCCTGCGTGATCGGCGCGGGCTGGCCGTCGTAGCCGGCGATCATGCCGCACACGGCGATCCGGCCGAACGCGTTCATTTGCGCGAGCGTGGCGTCGAGGCCCGGGCCGCCGACGTTCTCGAAGCAGCCGTCGATGCCGTCCGGCGCCGCCGCGGCCAGATCCTCGGCGATGCGCCCGGCCTTGTAGTCGACGCAGGCGTCGAAGCCGAGCGTCTCCACCACGAAGCGGCACTTGGTTTCGCCGCCCGCGATGCCGATCACGCGGCAGCCGGCGCGCTTGGCCAATTGCCCGACCACGCCGCCTACCGCGCCGCTCGCCGCGCTCACCACCACCGTCTCGCCGCGCTTCGGTTCGATGACGCGATTCAGCCCGTACCAGGCCGTCACGCCCGGCATGCCGATCACGCCGAGATAGGCCGACAGCGGCACGCCGCTTGCGCCAAGCTTGCGCAGCCCCGCGCCGTTCGAGGTGCCGTGCGTCTGCCAGCCGAACATGCCGGTCACGCGGTCGCCGACAGCGAAGCCGGCGTGACGCGATTCGATCACCTCGCCGGCCGTCTCGCCGATCATCACCGCATCGAGCGCCTGTGGCGCCGCGTACGATTTCGCCGTGCTCATGCGGCCGCGCATGTACGGATCGAGCGACAGAAAGTGGTTGCGCACGCGCAGTTCGCCGTCCTGGAGCGGCGCGAGCGGCGTTTCCACCAGCTTGAAGTTATCGAGGCGGGCCGCGCCGTCGGGCCGGGATACGAGCAACACCTGCCGGTTGATGTCTGTCATCGCTGTCTCCTGATCGTCGATCGTGATGCAACTGAAGCGCTCGGCGCTCCATGCCATGCGGTGCGCCAAACGAAGCGGCCCCGCCGTTGCGGGCGGGGCCGTGGGGAATGCGGGGGCGCTCAGGCGTCGCTCGGCCCCGGTTTCGCGCCCGGATCGGTGCGCGAGCGCTGCCGGGCGATGTCGCGGCCCACCGCGAGCCGCTTCATGTACTTGAACGTGCCGACCGCCTTGGCGACGAAGTTGCCTTCGCTGTCGCGCACCTCGCCTTCGCAATAGGCCATGGTGGTCGAGCGGTGCATCACGCGGCCGTAGGCGCGCAACTCGCCGCGCCCCGGCTGCATGAAGTTGACCTTCATCTCCACCGTGACCACGCCCACGCCGTCGTCGGTCAGGCTGCGCGCGGCCATCGCCAGCGCCACGTCGGCCATCGTCATGGTCACGCCGCCGTGCGCGATGCTCCAGGTGTTCATGTGCTGCTCGGCCAGCGGCAGCACGATCTCGCTGGCGCCGTCGCGGGCCGAGACGAGCTTCACGCCGAGCGCGTCGACGAACGGGCTTTCGATCGTGGGCGGCGTCTGCCGCGGCGTGCCGGCGGTGCTCATGCCGCTCACCGCGCCGCGTCGGAGACGACGTAATCCATGCACTCGCGCGATTCGCGCACCAGCCCGACGAACTGCTTCACTTCCTCGTGAACCGGGTGGACGGCGTAGGCGTCGAGCGAGGCCTTGTCGGTGAATTCGCTGACGAGCACCACGTCGTAGGTGGCTTCGAGGCCTTCGGTGGCGAGGCCGACATCCAGATACAGCAGCCCCGGCACGATCCCGCGGCAGGCTTCGAGCTTCCGCTTGAGCGTGGCGCTGTTCTCGGCGCGCGTCGCGCCGTTTGCCGATTCCTTCAGTTTCCACATCACGATGTGACGAATCATGGTGCCTTCTTGCTTGACGAGTCGAGGGTAAGCCAAGGCCGGCATGCGCCGGCCGTCCAGACCCGAAGCCTACCAAACTTGCGGGCGGCGCGAATGTCCGGCATGCCACCGGCCGCGCCGCGCGACACGGCGTTCGTCAGGATCGCGCGCCGCCTCAGGCGATCTCGAACAGCCCGGCCGCGCCCTGCCCGCCGCCGATGCACATCGTCACCACCACGTGCTTCGCGCCGCGCCGCTTGCCTTCGATCAGCGCGTGGCCGACCAGCCGCGCGCCCGACACGCCGTACGGATGGCCGACCGCGATCGCGCCGCCATTCACGTTGAGACGGTCGGCCGGGATGCCGAGCGTGTCCTGGCAATACAGCACCTGCACCGCGAACGCCTCGTTCAGCTCCCACAGATCGATGTCGGACACCTGCAGGCCCGCCTTCTTGAGCAGCTTCGGCACCGCGTACACGGGGCCGATACCCATCTCGTCGGGTTCGCAGCCGGCCACGGCGAAACCGCGGAAGATGCCGAGCGGCGTCAGTCCCTCGCGCTCGGCCAGCGTCGCGTCCATCACCACGCAGGCCGACGCGCCGTCCGAGAACTGGCTCGCGTTGCCGGCCGTGATCACGCCGCCGGGCACGGCCGGGCGGATCTTGGCCACGCCGTCGAGCGTGGTGTCGGCGCGGATGCCCTCGTCGGCCGACAGCGTGACTTCCCGCGTGAACAGTTGGCCGCTGGCCTTGTCGGCCACGCCGGCCAGCACCGTGATCGGCACGATCTCGGCGTCGAAGCGGCCGGCCTCGCGCGCGGCCGCCGCGCGCAGTTGCGACTGCACGCCGTATTCGTCCTGCCGCGCCTTGGGAATGCCGTAGCGCTTCGCGACGTTTTCGGCCGTCTGCAACATGTTCCAGTAGATCTCGGGCTTGTGCTCGCGCAGCCAGCCTTCCTGCAGCATGTGGTGGTTCATCTCGTTCTGCACGCACGAGATCGATTCCACGCCGCCCGCCACGAACACCTCGCCCTCGCCGGCGATCACGCGTTGCGCGGCCAGCGCGATGGTCTGCAAGCCCGACGAACAGAAGCGGTTGACGGTCATGCCCGGCACCGACACCGGCAAGCCCGCGCGCAGCGCGATCTGGCGCGCGATGTTGGCGCCGGTCGCGCCTTCGGGGTTCGCGCAGCCCATCAGAACGTCCTCGACGCGGGCGGGATCGAGCCCCGCGCGTTCGACGGCGGCGGCCACCACATGGCCGCCGAGCGTCGCGCCGTGCGTCATGTTGAGCGCGCCGCGCCACGATTTCGCCAGCGCGGTGCGGGCGGTGGATACGATTACGGCTTCGGTCATGCCTGTCTCCGGGTAGGAATGCCTTGCAGCGTCACGACGCTGCGTTGAATGTGCGCCGGGCGTTTGCGTCGTGCCGGGTGCGGGCGCTCAGACGCGCACCGCCTCCGCTTGCACGCGCGCCACGCCCGCGGCGGCCAGCTCGCGCCACGCACGGTCGAGCGAACCGTTCAGATCGATGGCGCGGCACGCGTCCTCGATCACGGCGGCCTCGAAACCGGCCGCGCGCGCGTCGAGCGCCGACCACGCGACGCAGTAATCGGTCGCGAGCCCGCAGCACCAGACGCGCTTCGCGCCGAGCGCCCGCAGGTAGCCGGCCAGCCCGGTCGGCGTGGTGCGATCCGCTTCGACGAACGCCGAATAGCTGTCGACCGCCGCATCGAGCCCCTTGCGGATCACGAGCCGCGCCTGCGGGAGGTCGAGATCGCGATGCAGCGCCGCGCCCGGCGTGTCCTGCACGCAGTGCACGGGCCACAGCACCTGCTCGCCGTACGGCAGCGCGAGCATCGAGAACGGCTCGCGCCCGGCGTGATTGGCCGCGAACGACACATGCGCGAGCGGGTGCCAATCCTGCGTGATCACCACCTGCTCGAAACGCCGGGCGAGCCGGTTGATCACCGGCACCACGGCGTCGCCGTCGGCCACGGCCAGCGCGCCGCCCGGCATGAAGTCGTTCTGCACGTCGATCACGAGCAGCACGTCGTCGGTCCGCATCATCGTTGCGCCCTCAACCGTTGAAGCCCTTGCCGCTCGCGGCCAGCGCCGCGATCGACGGCGCCGGCTGCCACGCGCTGCCGTTCGCGCCGGCCGCGTAGCGGCGCATCGCGCGCTCGACGTTGTAGAGGCCGACCGTGTCGGCGTACAGCATCGGGCCGCCGCGCCACAGCGGGAAACCGTAGCCGGTCAGATAGACCATGTCGATGTCCGACGCCTTCGAGGCGATGCCTTCTTCGAGAATCCTCGCGCCTTCGTTGACGAGTGCATACACGAGCCGCTCGACGATCTCCTCGTCGGCGATCGCGCGGCGCTCGACGCCGGCTTCCTTCGAATAGGCCAGCACGAGTTCGTCGACCTGCTTCGACGGCTTCGCGCGCCGCTCGCCCGGCTGGTAGTCGTACCAGCCCGCGCCGGTTTTCTGGCCGAAGCGGCCCTGTTCGCAGAGCCGGTCGGCGATCTTCGAATAATGCAGATCGGGCTGCTCGACGTAGCGGCGCTTGCGGATCGCCCAGCCGATGTCGTTGCCGGCCAGGTCGCTCATGCGGAACGGCCCCATCGCGAAACCGAACGCCTCGATCGCGCGATCGACCTGCGCCGGCAGCGCGCCCTCCTCCAGCATGAACAGCGCCTGGCGGATGTACTGCTCGATCATGCGGTTGCCGATGAAGCCGTCGCACACGCCCGACACCACGGCCGTCTTGCGGATCTTCTTGGCGACCTGCATGACGGTGGCCAGCACGTCCTTGGCCGTCTGCGCGCCGCGCACCACTTCGAGCAGCTTCATGACGTTGGCCGGGCTGAAGAAGTGCAGGCCGACCACGTCCTGCGGACGCTGCGTGAACGCGGCAATTTTGTCGACGTCGAGCGTCGAGGTGTTCGAGGCCAGGATCGCGCCGGGCTTGGCCACGGCGTCGAGCTGGCGGAACACCTGCTCCTTGACGCCGAGTTCCTCGAACACCGCCTCGACGATCAGATCGGCATCCTTCAAGTCGTCGTAGGCGAGCGTCGGCGCGATCAGCGCCATGCGCGCCTCGAGCTTCGCCTCACTGAGCTTGCCCTTCTTGACCTGCGCCTCGTAGTTCCTGCGGATCGTCGCCAGCCCGCGATCGAGCGCGTCCTGCTTCGTTTCGAGCAGCGTGACGGGCAGCCCCGCGTTCAGGAAATTCATGGTGATGCCGCCGCCCATCGTGCCCGCGCCGATCACGCCGACCCGGCGGATCTCGCGCACGGGCGTGTCGGCCGGCACGTCGGGGATCTTGCTCGCGGCGCGCTCGCCGAAGAACGCATGGCGCAGCGCGCGGCTTTCGGGCGTCTGCACCAGCGCGACGAAGCCGTCGCGTTCGTCGATCAGGCCTTGGTCGAAGCCATGCAGCACGCCCGATTCGATCGCGTCGATGCACTTGTGCGGCGCCGGGTAGTTCGGCGCGGCGGCCTTCGCGCTGTTGCGCGCGAACTGGATGAAACCGGCCGCGTTCGGGTGTTCGATCTTGCGGTCGCGCACGCGCGGATGCGGGCCAGCCTGCGCGCCGACGCGCTGTGCGAACGCCACGGCCGCCTCGAGCAGATCGCCTTCGGCCAGTGCGTCGAACAGGCCGCTTTGGGCCAGTTGCTCCGACAGCACCGGCGCGCCCGACACGATCATGTTCAGCGCGGTTTCCAGCCCCACCGCGCGCGGCAGCCGCTGGGTGCCGCCCGCGCCGGGCAGCAGGCCGATCTTGACCTCGGGCAGCGCCACCTGGGTGCCGGGCGCGGCGATCCGGTAATGCGCGCCGAGCGCCAGCTCCAGCCCGCCGCCCATCACCACGCTGTGCACGGCGGCCACCACCGGCTTGGCGCTGGCCTCGACGGCCGCGATCGTGGTGTGCAGGTTCGGTTCCTGGAGCGCCTTCGGCGTGTTGAATTCGGTGATGTCGGCGCCGCCCGAGAACGCGCGCCCGGCGCCCGTCAGCACGATCGCCTTGACGGCCGGATCGGCCAGCGCGCGGTCGAGGCCCGCCATCAGCCCGGCGCGCGTCGCATAGCCGAGCCCGTTGACGGGCGGATTGTTGAGCGTAAGGACGGCGACGCCGTCGCGAGTCGTGTAATCCACTGCCATCTGCCTGCCTCCATGCGGTTACGCGAGCCGTTGCGGCGGCGCGTCGTCAGCGTTGACGGTCATTGTGCGCGCGCGGCGGCACCGCCGCACGCGAGCAAACCGGAGCAGCATACCCAGAAAAGCACGATCGTTCAATTGAGAGATAAGCCGAGGAACGCGGCCCGCATTTCGGGGGCGAACGCGGGCGGCGCGGCGGCCATGCGAGGCCCGCCGCCCGCCGCGCCGCTCAGGGCTGGGCCGGCCGCACGGCCAGCGGCTCCATCGGGCAATCGAGCGCGTCGACGCCCGGCAGCACGTGATCGCGGAACATCTCGCGCAGCTTCAGCTTTTGCAGCTTGCCGGTGGCCGTGTGCGGCAGCGCGTCGACGAACGCGACGTCGTCGGGCACCCACCATTTCGCGACCTTGCCGTCGTAGAAGCGGATCAGTTCCTCGCGCGTGACGGTCATGCCGGCGCGCGGCACCACCACCAGCAGCGGTCGCTCGGTCCATTTCGGATGCGCGCAGGCGATGCAGGCCGCTTCCGCCACGGCCGGGTGCGCCACCGCCACGTTCTCCAGGTCGATCGAGCTGATCCATTCGCCGCCCGACTTGATGACGTCCTTGCTGCGATCGGTGATGTGCAGGAAGCCGTCGGGATCGATGGTGGCGACGTCGCCGGTCGGGAACCAGCCGTCGACCAGCGGCGAGCCGGCCCCGGCCGCGCCGAAATACTGCTCGATCACCCACGGCCCGCGCACCTGCAGCTCGCCGAACGCCACGCCGTCCCACGGCAGCGGCTGGCCGTCGTCGCCGACGATCCGCATGTCCACGCCATAGATCACGCGGCCCTGCTTCTCGAGCGCCTGGCGGCGCGCGGCCTCGTCGCGCTGCGACTGCGCCCAGGTCAGCCGCGCCAGCGTGCCGAGCGGCGACATCTCCGTCATGCCCCAGGCGTGGATCACCTGCACGCCGTAATCGTCCTCGAACGCACGCAGCATGGCCGGCGGGCAGGCCGAGCCGCCGATCACGGTGCGCGCCATGGTGGTGAAGCGCGCTCCCGTCTCGCGCAGGTGGTTCAGCAGGCCGAGCCAGACGGTCGGCACGCCGGCCGAACACGTCACGCGCTCGCTTTCCATCAGTTCATAAAGCGATTTGCCGTCGAGATCCTTGCCCGGCAGCACCAGCTTGGCGCCCGTCAGCGGCACCGCGTACGGCAGGCCCCAGGCGTTGACGTGGAACATCGGCACGACCGGCAGCACCGCGTCGAGCGCCGACAGCGCCATCGCGTCGGGCAGCGCGGCCGCGTAGGCGTGCAGCACCGTCGAGCGGTGCGAATAGAGCGCGCCCTTCGGATGGCCGGTGGTGCCCGACGTGTAGCAGAGCGACGAGGCCTGCCGCTCGTCGAGCAGCGGCCAGTCGTAGCGGCCGTCCTCGGCGGCCAGCAGCGTTTCATACGCGAGCAGTTCGATGGCCGACTCGGGCAGATGCGCCTCGTCGGTCAGCGCGATCCAGCCGCGCACGTTCGGGCACAGCGGCGCGAGACGCTCGACGAGCGGCGCGAAGCTGATGTCGAACAGCACGAATCGATCGTCGGCGTGATTGACGATATAGACGAGTTGCTCGGGAAACAGGCGCGGGTTGATCGTGTGACAGACGGCGCCCATCCCGCTGATGCCGTAATAGGCTTCCAGATGGCGATAGCCGTTCCAGGCCAGCGTGCCGACCCGGTCGCCGGGCTGCACACCGCCGCGCAGCAGCGCCTGCGCCAACTGCTTGGCGCGCCGTTCGCAATCGCGATAGGTGTAACGGTGGATGTCGCCCTCGACGCGCCGCGACACGATCTCGGCGTCGCCCATATGCCGCGCGGCGTGCGCGATCAGCGACGACACCAGCAGCGGCACGTCCATCATCTGGCCCATCAAGGGCGGGTTCTGCGTCATGCTCATCGTCCAGCTCTCCCGGTTGGATTCGACTTCGACCAAGTGTCTCCCTCGCCGCAAGCGGCCCGCGCGGCGCGGATTTACAATATCGGCTTGTGTCCCGCCGTTCAACTTGTCGTTATCCAGAAGCGAACCCGATTTGGCCGCCACTCTCCCCGATCTCGCCGCCTCGCTCGCCGCCCCGCGCGCCGACGCCTTCCTCTCGCTCGGCCCCGCGTTCCTGACGCGCCTGCCCGCCGCGCCGCTGCCCGAACCGTATGTGGTGGGCTTTTCGGACGAGGTGGCGCGCGAACTCGGCCTCGACCCCGCTATCCGCGATCTGCCGGGCTTCGCCGCACTGTTCAGCGGCAACCCCACGCGCGACTGGCCGGCCGTGGCGATGCCGTACGCCACCGTGTATTCCGGGCACCAGTTCGGCGTGTGGGCCGGCCAGCTCGGCGACGGCCGCGCGCTGACGGTGGGCGAGATCGAGCACGACGGCCGCCGCTTCGAGCTGCAGCTCAAGGGCGCGGGCCGCACCCCGTATTCGCGCATGGGCGACGGCCGGGCGGTGCTGCGCTCGTCGATCCGCGAATTCCTGTGCTCGGAGGCGATGCACCACCTCGGCATCCCGACCACGCGCGCGCTGGCCGTGACGGGTTCCGATCAAACCGTGATCCGTGAAACCATCGAAACGGCCGCCGTGGTCACGCGCGTGGCGGAAAGCTTCGTGCGCTTCGGCCATTTCGAGCATTTCTTCTCGAACGACCGGCCCGACCTGCTCAAGCAGCTGACCGACCAGGTCATCGATCGCTTCTACCCGGCCTGCCGCGACACGGACGATCCGTACCTCGCGCTGCTCGAGGCCGTGGTCGAGCGCACGGCGGAAATGGTCGCGAAATGGCAGGCGGTGGGCTTCTGCCACGGCGTGATGAACACCGACAACATATCGATCCTCGGCCTGACGCTCGATTACGGCCCGTTCGGCTTCGTCGACGGCTTCGACGCGAACCACATCTGCAATCACACCGATCAGCAGGGCCGCTACGCCTACCGCATGCAGCCGCGCATCGCGCACTGGAACTGCTTCTGCCTCGCGCAGGCGCTGCTGCCGCTGATCGGCCAGCACCGCACCGAGCTCGACGACGATCCGCGCACCGAGCGCGCCGTGGAAGACGCGCAGGCCGTGCTGTCGCGCTTCGCGGAAGTGTTCGGCCCGGCGCTCGAACGCGCGATGCGCGCCAAGCTCGGCCTCGCGCTCGAACTCGAAGGCGACGCCGCGCTGGCCAACCAGCTGCTCGAAATCATGAACGGCAGCCGCGCCGATTTCACGCTGACGTTCCGCCGCCTCGCGCAGCTCTCGAAGCACGACGCCTCGCATGACGCGCCGGTGCGCGACCTGTTCATCGACCGCGCCGCGTTCGACGGCTGGGCCGAGCACTACCGCACGCGCCTGGCCGCCGAAACGCGCGACGACGCCGAGCGCGCCGCCGCGATGAACCGCGTCAATCCGAAATTCGTGCTGCGCAACCACCTCGCCGAAACGGCGATCCGCCGCGCCGCCGAGAAGGACTATGCCGAAGTCGAGCGGCTCGCGCAGATCCTGCGCCGCCCGTTCGACGAGCAGCCCGAGCACGAAGCCTACGCCGCGCTGCCGCCGGATTGGGCCACCACGCTCGAAGTCAGCTGTTCGTCCTGACATCGCCGCGCCCCGCATCCCCTGGAGAAACACCACCATGTCCCACGATCACCACGACCGCGACTACCCGTACCAGAAGGACGACGCCGAACTGCGCGACCGCCTCACGCCGATGCAGTACGAAGTGACGCAGCACGCCGCCACCGAGCGCGCGTTCACCGGCGAATACACCGATGTCGAGGATGCCGGCATCTATCACTGCGTCGTCTGCGACACGCCGCTGTTCGAATCGGGCGCGAAGTTCCATTCCGGCTGCGGCTGGCCCAGCTACTTCAAGCCGCTCAACGGCGAGGTGATCGAGGAGAAGATGGATCGCACCCACGGCATGATCCGCGTGGAGGTGCGCTGCAACCATTGCGGCGCGCATCTGGGCCACGTGTTCGAGGACGGCCCGCGCGACAAGACGGGCCTGCGTTACTGCATCAATTCGGCTGCGTTAAACTTCGAGCCTGACGCCGGCAATTGATGCAACGCAGCACGCCGCCCCGCGCGGCGCGTGTGTTTTCCGCCGGCGAAACCCGCCACGCGGGCCGTCATCGCGATGGCCCGCGCGGCGAAGCCCCATAACGGTGGCGCCGCCCGGCACTCCGGCGCCCGGCGCGTCACCCAGCCCCGCTCACCATGAAATTCCTGTTCGATCTGTTTCCGATCATCCTGTTTTTCGCCGCCTTCAAGGTCTGGGGCATTTTCACCGCGACGGCCGTGGCCATCGTCGCGACGCTGTTGCAGGTGGCCTGGTCGGCCTGGCGCCACAAGAAGGTGGACACGATGCTGTGGGTCAGCCTCGGCGTGATCGTCGTGTTCGGCGGCGCCACGCTCGTGCTGCACAACGAGAAGTTCATCCAGTGGAAGCCCACCGTGCTGTATTGGCTGTTCGCCGTGATCCTGATCGGCGCGCGCTACCTGTTCAACCGCAACCTGATCGAGAAGATGATGGGCAAGCAACTGACGCTGCCGCATCCGATCTGGGACAAGCTCAACGTGGCGTGGGGGCTGTTCTTCGTCGTGCTCGGCGTGGCGAACCTCTACGTGGTCAATCACTACACGCCGTCGCAGTGGGTCAACTTCAAGCTGTTCGGCACCACCGGCGCGATGTTCGTGTTCATCATCCTGCAGAGCCTGTGGCTCGCGAAATACCTCAAAGAAGACGAATGACGATGTCCGACGCATTCCTGAACGCGACGCCCGACGAGCGGATCGCGCAGATCGAGGCCCGGCTGAACGCCGCCCTCGCCCCCGAAGCGCTGCAGATCACCGACGACAGCGCGCAGCACGCCGGTCACGCGGGTGCCGCAGCCGGCGGGCACTATACGGTCACGATCGTGGCTGCCGCGTTCGCCGGCAAGTCGCGCGTGGCGCGACATCGGCTGGTGTATGATGCGCTCGCTGATGCGATGCAGCGCGGCATTCACGCGCTCGCGATCGTGGCCTACGCGCCCGATGAGTTCAACGTCTCCTCACATTAAGTCTCACTAGGAATTGTTCCCGATGATCCTGAAATCTCCCCGCCTGTGGGTTGCGGCGGCCGCCTTCGTCGCCGCACCGGCCTTTGCCCAGAACGTCGCCGTCGTGAACGGCTCGCCGATCCCGAAAGCGCGCGTCGACGCGATGGTCGCGCAACTCGTCCAGCAAGGTCAGCAGGATTCCGACCAGCTGCGCAAGATGGTGAGCCAGGAGCTGGTCAATCGCGAGATCCTCATGCAGGAAGCGCTGAAGGAAGGCATCCCGAGCCAGCCCGACGTGAAGCAGCAAGTGGCGATCGCCCAGCAGACCGTGGTGCTGCGCGCGCTGATCGAGAATTTCGTCAAGCAGAACAAGCCGAGCGACGCCGAAGTGAAGGCGCAGTACGACCAACTGGCCAAGAGCGCGGCCGGCAGCGAATACCACCTGCACCACATCCTGGTCGACAACGAGCAGCAGGCCAAGGATCTGATTGCGAAGATCAAGGGCGGCGCGAACTTCGAGGATCTGGCCAAGCAGTTCTCGAAGGATCCGGGCTCCGCGAAGAACGGCGGCGATCTGGATTGGGCCGACCCGAAGTCGTTCGTGCCGGAATTCGCGAACGCGGCCCAGCACCTGCAGAAGGGCCAGATGACCGACACGCCGGTCAAGACGCAGTTCGGCTGGCACATCATCCGCGTCGACGACATCCGTCCGATCGCCCCGCCGCCGTTCGAACAGGTCAAGGCGCAACTGGCGCAGCAGATCGTCCAGCAGAAGCTGCAGGCGTTCGAAGAGAAGCTGCGCGCGCAAGCGAAGATTCAGTAACGCACGCAAGCCGGCGCGATGCCGGCCTCGCAGCGAACCGGAATGCCGCCCTTCGAGGCGGCATTTTTCATTGTCAGTGCCGCGCGCGCCGATATTACCGACGCTTACCTGCCGCACTTTCCGCTTGTTCCATCACAAAAAGAAAACGATAATGATTCTCATTATCTAATTGTTGGTTTCTGGCAGCCCCGATCGGCTGGATCGAGCGCAGATTCACACCCGCCTCCAGTGGTCGAACGTTATTACCGCGAGCTTCTGCGTTTTCTTTCACATCGCGTGCGGGATCTCGACACCGCGTCGGACATCGCACAGGAAAGCTATCTGCGCGTGCTCGCGCTGCGCGGCGCCGGCACCGTGATCGACGATGCGCGCGGCCTGCTGTATCAAACCGCGCGCAATCTCGTGACCGACTCGTTCCGCCGCAACGCCGTGCGCGCGCGCCATCTCGAGCCGCTCGACGACGGCGACGCGCACGCCGCCGATGCCGCCAGCCAGCCCGAGCAGGCGCTCGAAGCGTCGCAGCGCACGCAACGGCTGCTGGCCGCGATCGAGGGCTTGCCGCCGCGCTGCCGCGAAGCGTTCGTGCTGCACCGGTTCGAGGGGCTCGGCCATGCCGAGATCGCCGAACGGATGGGCATCTCCCGCAACATGGTGGAGAAGCACGTGATTCGCGCCGTGCTCGCCTGCCGGCAGCAGCTGGCCGCCTGGGACGGCAGCGCGCCCGACACGACGCAGGCCGACGATTGACGCGCCCCTTGCCCCACTTCACGATGTCAGGTTTTTGCCGCCTCGCGCGTCTTCCGGAATACGACCGCGGACGCTAGCCCATGAGACAACGCCTTCCCTCCCCTGAGATGCCCCTGCCCGACAGCGAAGCCGAGCGTCAGGCCGCGGCGTGGTTCGTCACGCGCCAGGGCGAACCCGGCGCGCACGACGACGCCGCGTTCGCCGCCTGGCTCGCGCAGGATGCGCGCCATCGCGCAGCCTACGCGCGCATCGCCGAGACCTGGCAGGCGCTCGGTGCGTTGCCTGCGGCAGACATCGCGCGCCTGAAGGCACAGGCCAGCCGCGCGCATCCGCCTGCGTCGCCGGGCCGGCGCGCGTTC
>NZ_JAAGPF010000425.1 GCF_017104645.1 Burkholderia sp. Ac-20379 | reverse complement strand
ATGCCGCCGCGGCTGCGGCCTGAGCGGCCGCGCTCGGCGAAATGGCCGACGAAGCGGCCGGCGAAGCGGGCGTCGTGGCGGCGTCGGGGCGGGTCATGGCGGGCTTACCATTCGCTCGAATGGCCGAGCGCGGCGGCCACGCGCTCCCAGCGCGTCGGCAGGGTCGCGTCGATCTCGCCCGAGGCGGCCTGCGCGCGGCAGCCGCCGCGCTCGATGGCCGGATCGACGCGCACGGTCCAGCCGCGCGCATCGAGTTCTTCCTGCAGATAGGCTTCGACCACCGGCAGATCGGCGGTGCCGACGATCAGTTGCGGCGCGCCGGTCAGCGCCGGTTCGGCGGCGAGCGTCTCGCGCGCGGCGGCCAGCACGGTGCTCGGATCGAGCTGGACGTGCTGGCGCAGCACCTGCTGGGCCAGATCGAGCGCCAGTTGCGCCAGATCGTCGGCCAGCGCGTCGCGCGCGCCTTGCAGCGCGTCGCCGAACGCGCGGGCGAGCGCCGCGAAATGCTCGGCCTCGATGCGCATCTCGGTGCGGCCCGCCTCGATGCCGGCCGCGTAGCCGGCTTCCTGGCCGGCGTGATAGCCGAGCGCGTGGCCTTCGGCCTGGCCGCTCGCCATGCCTTCGGCATGGGCGGCGTCGCGCACGCGCTGCAGTTCGGCGGCCAGCGCGGCGGCGGCCGCCTCGCTGTTGTCCTCGGGCGGAGCGGGCGGCTTCGGATCGAACGAGGCCATCTCCCACCGCTGGTAGGCGGTGAGGGTGGCGCCGCTGCGCGCGCGTTCAGACATACGCGTCTTCCGCCTTGCCGCCCAGCACCACCTGGCCGTTCTCGGCCAGCGTGCGGACGATCGTCAGGATCTTGCGCTGCTGCTGTTCCACTTCCGACACGCGCACCGGGCCGCGCGCGTCGAGATCCTCGGCGAGCAGTTCGGCCGCGCGTTGCGACATGTTGGCCAGGAACTTCTGGCGCAGCGGCGGTTGCGCGCCCTTCAGCGCGATGATCAGCGTTTCCGACTCGACTTCCTTGAGGATCAGCTGGATCGCGCGATCTTCCAGGTCGAGCAGGTTCTCGAACACGAACATCTCGTCGATGATCTTCTGCGCCAGGTCCGGATCGTAGGACTTGACGTTCTCGATCACCGATTCCTCGTGCGTGCTCGTCATGAAGTTCAGGATCTCGGCCGCCGTGCGGATGCCGCCCATCGGGCTGCGCTTGAGGTTGTCGCTGCCCGACAGCAGGCCGGTCAGCACCTCGTCGAGCTCGCGCAGCGCGGCCGGCTGGATGCCGTCGAGCGTGGCGATCCGCAGCAGCACGTCGTTACGCAGCCGTTCGGTGAAGCACGAGGCGATTTCGGAGGCCTGATCGCGATCCAGGTGCACGAGGATGGTCGCGATGATCTGCGGGTGCTCGTTCTTGATCAGCTCGGCCACCGCGCCCGAATCCATCCACTTCAGGCCCTCGATCCCGCTGGTGTCGCTGCCCTGCAGGATCCGGTCGATGATCACGCCGGCGCGATCCTCGCCGAGCGCCTTGGTCAGCACCGAGCGGATGTAGTCGCCGGAGTCGAGCGACAGCGCCGAATGCTTCTCGGCCTCGCCCACGAACTCCTTGAGCACCTCGTCGAGCTGCTCGCGCGTGACGTTGCGCAGCGTGGCCATGGTCACACCGATCTTCTGGACCTCGCGCGGGCCCAGGAACTTGAACACCTGCGCCGCTTCTTCCTCGCCGATCGACATCAGCAGCAGCGCGCTTTTCATCAGGCCTTCAGCGCTCATCGCTCACCCAGTTTTTCACGACCGCCGCGACGATCCTCGGATCCTGCTTGGCGATCGAGCGTGCGTATTCGAGATTGCGTTCGTAGCGGTTCTTGTCCGCCTCGAACGGGAGGAGCGCCGGATCGTCCGACGCACCGGCGACGCTCGATTCGAGCGCAGGCAGGCCGTCGAGCGCGGGCTCGTCGGGGCCGCCCAGCGCGGTCAGGCCGGGAACGGCGGCCGGTTCGGGCGGCGGGAACGCGCGGCGCATCGCCGGGCGCACGAACATGAAATACAGCGCGGCGGCGGCGGCGGCGATGCCGAGCCACTTCGCGATCTCCTTGGCCATCGCGATCATGTCCGGCGTGCGCCACCACGGCACGTTGGCCAGCGGGTCGGCGAGTTCGGTGAACTGGCTGTTGACCACGTTGACCGAGTCGCCGCGCTTGGCGTCGTAGCCCATCGCGTCCTTCACGAGCTGCTGGACCTGCGCGAGCTTGTCGGCGTTCAGCGGCTGCATCGTGACGTGGCCCTTCGCGTCGGCCACCGGCAGGTTGTTGACGATCACCGCCACCGACAGGCGCTTGATGCCGCCCGTGGCCGATTCGACGTGGCTGATCGTCTTGTTCAGCTCGTAGTTGGTGGTCGAATCCTTGCGGTCGCTGACCGGCGTCGGCGGCGTGCCGGCCGCGCCGCTGGCGCCCGTGATCGGGGCCGAGGCCGGCTGCGGCGGCGTGTTCGACAGCGCGCCCGGCACACCGCCCGCGCCGCTTTGCGACATTTCGGTCGAGCTGGACGTCTGCTGGCTGCGGATCGAGGCCTGCTGCTGCGCGCCGTTCGGGCCGTAGCTTTCCGAGGTTTGCTCGCTGTGCGAGAAATCGACGTCGGCGCTGACCTGGGCGCGCGTGTTGCCGGCGCCGAACATCGGCGCGAGGATCGCGTCGATGCGCTTCTGGGTGTTGCGCTCGACCTGCTGGACGTACTTGAGCTGGTTCGCGTCGAGGCCGGAGGCCGAAGCCTGCTGGGTCAGCAGGTTGCCGTCCTGGTCGACGATCGTGACGTTCTTGGCCGGCATGTCGGGCACGCCCGAGGCGACCATCCGCGTGATCGCCAGCACCTGGCCGTCGTCGAGCACGCGGCCCGGGTACAGATCGACGAACACCGAGGCGCTCGGCGCCTCGCGGTCGCGCACGAACACCGACGGCTTCGGGATCGCCAGATGCACGCGCGCACCGCGCACGGCGTTGATCGAGGCGATGGTGCGTTCGAGCTCGCCCTCGAGCGCGCGCTGGTAGTTGACCTGCTCGGCGAACTGGCTGATGCCGAACTTCTGGTTGTCCATCAGTTCGAAGCCGACCGAGCCGCCCTTGGGCAGGCCCATCGCGGCCAGCTTCAGGCGCGTTTCGTGCACCAAGTTGGACGGCACCAGGATCGCGCCGCCGCCATCGGTGAACTGATAGGGGGTGTTGGATTGCTGCAGTGCGGTAATGATGGCGCCGCCGTCGCGGTCGGACAGGTTGCTGTACAGCACCTTGTAGTCCGGGGCGCGGCTCCAGAGCACCAGCGCGACGATCGCGGCGATCGCCAGCGCCGTGATGATCACGAACGGCAGCTTGGGATTGGTGCGCATCCGCGACAGGCCCGAGAAGCCGGACAGGCGCTCGGCGAAGCCGCCCAGACCGAAGTCCGCGGCGCCCGCGCCGGCGCCCGGCATCGCACCGCCGGCCATGGCCGCGTTCGGCGGCGTGCCGGCGACGGCGTTGCGCGCGTCGGGGTTGATCAGCGAATTGGCCTGCGAATCCATGCGTCGGGGTTCTCCACAGCGGCTGCCGCTCGGCCGAGCGGACGGACAAAGACACGATGCGATTATTCCGGCTCGCGCCCGCCCCCCATCGGCCGAAAAGAACGGAGTTTTACCCGTACTTCCCCGGCTTTGCCGCCGGGGGCGCTTGCTATCCTTGCTCGCAATCCGGCATCGCGCCGTCTTGCCGCTCCCCCGGGGCGGCCGCCGCGAACCACCGGGGCCGGATCGGGCGCGCCCGCCTGCCGGTCCGGCGCCGGCTCGTCACCCCGACTCTTTCTGCGGAGACTTCATGACTGCGCCCGTCAACGGAATCGCTTCGGCACTGCAACAGATGCAGGCGATGGCCGCCCAGGCCACCGGCAGCGCCAGTGCGGCGGCTACCGGCGCCAGCAACGGCGCGGCCACGGCCAGCAGCTTCGCGGGCGCGCTGAAAGCCTCGCTCGACCGGATCAGCGACGCGCAGACCACCTCGGCCAGCGAGGCCAAGGCGTTCGAACTGGGCGCCTCGAACGTGTCGCTGAACGACGTGATGGTGGACATGCAGAAGGCCAACATCGGCTTCCAGTTCGGGCTTCAGGTCCGCAACAAGCTGGTCAGCGCCTACAACGACATCATGCAGATGTCGGTCTGAACCGCCCTTTTTGCATCCGACACGGCCCGCGCACTAAAGCTTTCCTCGCCCTTACCGATAACGCCGTTATTACTCTGCGTTACACGTGCCGTTTCGACGGGCGTCGCGTAACCCGTCACGATCGCACCAACAGGAGGGCCGTCATGTTTTCCCCAGGACACGCTGGAGCCAATGCGTACGCGCGCGTGGGCGTCGAGACAGGGGTGATGGGCGCGTCTCCGCATCGCCTGATCGCCATGCTCTACGAGGGCGCCCGCAAGGCGATCGCCCATGCCCGCCTGCACCTGAGCGCCGGCAACGTGGGCGCACGCGGCGACGCCATCGGCAAGGCCATGCGCATCGTCGAGAACGGCCTGCAGGCCTCGTTGAACGTCGAAGCCGGCGGCGAGATCGCCGGCCGGCTCGATGCCCTTTATTCCTACATCGTGCGCCGCCTGCTCGAGGCGAACGTGAACGCCAGCGATGCGATGCTCGTCGAGGTCGACGGCCTGCTCGCCACGCTGGAAGAAGCCTGGAGCGGCATCGCTCCGGAAGTCGCACGCATGATGGCGTCCCAAGCCCAGCCGGAAGTCGCACGATGAATCGCAAGGCAGCCTACCTCGCCCTTTACGAGGCAATCGCGGATGTGTCCGGCCAGATGCTGGCGGCCGCCCGCGGTGCCGACTGGACGGCGGTCAACGGGCTGCAGAGCGAGTATCAGACCCTCGTCGACGGCCTCAAGATCGCCGAAGAAGGGGTGCAGCTCGATCAGGCCGAACGCGGCCACAAATACACGCTGATCCGCCGCATCCTGGCCGACGACGCGGCGATCCGCGATCTGGCGAGCCCCGAGGTGGCGCGGCTGTCGGCGCTGTTCGACGCCGGCCGCTCGACGCGGATGCTCAAGGATATCTACCAGGCGCGGCGCTGAGCGCGCCGGGCGGCCGTCACTCTCACGACGCCGGCGTGACGCCGCGCGCAACCTCACGATGACCGGGATCGACGCCGTTACCGCCGCCATGCTCGCCAGCCGGATCGACAGCCTGCTCGAGGGCGTGTCGGCCGGCGCGCCCGCCGCGTCGGCCGCGCAGGTCGGCGTGCCGGCCGGGA
>NZ_JAAGPF010000424.1 GCF_017104645.1 Burkholderia sp. Ac-20379 | reverse complement strand
GAACGCGATGGTGGCGGCGGCGAGCCGTGGCGGCAGCGCGAGCAGCACATGCCCGGCCCGGTACGTCGCGATGCGGCCGGCCGGATCGATCGCGTCCAGTTCGACGCCACGCGCCACGCGGCCGATCCGCCGCACCGTTTCGCCGGTGACGATCCGCGTGGTGCGCAAGCGCGCCCGCACGGCGTCGACCAGCGCCGTCATGCCGCCGTCAAGCCGCATCGATCCCGTCGCATAGCCGTGCAGGCGCTGCGGCGCGCCGTGCGGCGAACGTTCGACGAGCATGTCGCCGGCTTCGTGCTGGGCGAAAGCCGGCAGGCCCAATGCGTCGATCAGGCCGCTCAGCGCGGGCTGCATCGACGGCCAGAACCATGTCGCGCCGAGATCGACGCGCGCGGATTCAGCGGCGCAGGCAGCGGCCGAATCCAGCTGCGCGGCCGTCGGCGATTCGATACGCCCGCCGAGCCGCTCGCCGGCCTCGATCAGCACGGCGTCCACGCCGTGCCGTTCGAGCCGCCAGGCCGCGACGAGGCCCGCGAGCCCGCCGCCGACGATGGCCACGGTGGCGTCGCGCGTCCCGCGCAACGTCGTCACGCGGGCCGCTCGGGAATCGGAGCGGTCGCCGTCGAACAGCCGGGTCATGCGGTCACCTCGTCGCGTCTCTCGCGCAGCGTTTTCACATAGACGGTCGTGCCGGCCGTTTGCGCGCGGCAAGCGGGGCGGTCGCCGTCGGGCAGGCGAATCCAGCTGCCGCGCGGATAGCTGTGGTCGTCGAGCCGCAACGCGCCCTCGATCACGAGCAACTCGACGCGCCCTTCCCCCGCAATCTCGGGCGCGGCCTGCGCGGCCAGCCGCTGCAACGCCACGGTTTCTTCCGGCGAATCGAACAGCGGGCAGAACGCGCGCTCGCCGCGCTGCCGCCACGCAGCCGGGTCGCGCGTGTCGATGCGCACCGTGCGCGTCTCGTCGGCGCGCATCTGGCGCAGCTTGACGAACAGCAGCGCGCCGTCGTCGCTCGACGGCCGGTGCGCCGAGCCGGGCGGATTGCGCAGATACCAGCCGGCCGGGTAATGGCGCTCGCCTTCCGAGAACACGCCCGCGAGCACCAGGATTTCCTCGCCGCCGGGGTGCGGATGGCTCGGGAAATGCGAGGCGCGCGCGTAACGCACGAGGCTGGTCGCGCGCGCCTGTTCGCCGCCGACGCGATCGAGCATCGCGCGCTCGACGCCGGCCTGCGGCGAGGCGATCCAGCGGGCTTGATCGGCCGGCACCACGGCGCGGCGCGTGAAATCGGCATTGACGAGCATGTGGGCATCCTTGAAAAAAACACCGCCACGGTTGGACGCCGTGGCGGTCAAACCACGCCGGCGCGCTCAGGCCGCCGGCAACGCCGCGTGCGCGTCCAACACGCGCGCCGAATAGGTCAGCGCCGCGCCCGCGTTCAGCGCGATCGCCACGCCGAGCGCCTCGGCGATCTCCTCGCGCGTCGCGCCGTGCTCGACGGCCTTCTGCGTATGCACCGCGATGCAGCCGTCGCAGCGCGTGGTCACCGCCACGGCCAGCGCGATCAGTTCGTGGATCTTCGGTTCGAGCCGGCCGAGCTTCGCGCCCGCGCCGTCGATCGTCATCAGCCCGCGCATCGCGTCCGGGTTCAGCTTCGCGAAATCGCCGACGCGCTCCAGCAGCGCGTCGCGATAGCCATTCCATTCCTGCATCATGATGGGTTGCTCCTCGGTCAAAAACGGATCAGGCGGTTTGATAGACGCGCACGTCGGGCGCGGCGTCGAGCAGCGGCGTCAGCTCGCGCACCACGTCGGCCGTGAACAGCGCGCTCGTCAGATAGGCCTGCGCGTGCGCCTCGCTGTCGAAGCCGTGCAGCACCTGCACGTCCGCGTCGCGCAGCAGCAGCTGCTTCGAGCTTGCGCCGGGAATCGTGTCGAGAAACACGGCCTTGTACTTCGCGTAGACGCCCGCCGCCGCCGCGCGCTGCGCCGCGGCGATCTTCAGCGTGATTTGCAGATACACCATCGTGTCGACTCCTTCGAGAGGGGGTGAACGGAATTCAGGCGTGGCGGCCGGCCATCACGCCGCCGTCCACCGGCAGCACGGTGCCGGTGATCCACGAGGCTTCCGGCGACGCCAGGAACAGCATCGCCTCGGCGACGTCGGCCGGCTGGCCGTTGCGCCCGAGCGGATGAAACGCGTTGAACGCGGGCAGCGTGGCCTTGACCTGTTCGTCCGACATGAACGTGTTGTAGACGGGCGTTTCGACCACGGCCGGGGCGACCGTGTTGATGCGGATGCGCGACGGCGCGAGCTCGATCGCGAGATTGCGCGTGAGCGCATGCACGCCGGCGTTGGCCGCCGAATAGGCCGCCGACGGCGTCGCGCCGATCGCCTGCAGCGCCCACAGCGAGCCGGTCTGCACGATCGCGCCGCCGCCGCGCAGTTGCATCGCCTTCGCGGCGGCCTGCGCCATGAAGAACTTGCCCTTCAGGATCGTGTCGAGGAAGCCGTCGTATTCGGCTTCGCCGACCTCGAGGAACGGCTTCGGGCTGAAGATGCCGGCGTTGTTGATCAGGATGTCCACGCCGCCGAACGCCTGCGTCGCCAGTTCCACCAGCGCGGCGGCCGCGGCCGGCGTGGCGATGTCGCCGGCGAGGGTGCGCACGCGCGCGCCGCTCGCGTCGATCTCGGCCGCCGCCTGCTTGAGCTTGGCTTCGCTGCGCCCGCCGATCACGACGCTCGCCCCCGCCTTGACGAGCCGCGCCGCGACCTCCTTGCCGATGCCCGAGCCGCCGCCCGTGACGATCGCCACCTTGGAAGAAAAACTATGCATGATGAACTCCGTTCGTGATCGTGGATGGCCACGGGGCGGAGACGCGGCGTGACTGCCTCGTATCGCCTGAATTGCCGTGGTTCGATACGGCATTGTTCGCCTGCGGGCGGCGCGGCACAAACCAGATAATGTGTGCGGCATTGAAAGAAAATCTTTATCTTGTCGTGGCATGCGAACGGCGGCCGGCGTATCCTCGGCGGATCGTCCCGCCCCTGCTGCCGCCACCGTGAAAAGCCCCGTATTCCTGAACGCGCTGCGCGCGTTCGAAGCCAGCGCCCGCCATCAGAGCTTCTCGGCCGCTGCCGCCGAACTGAACGTCACGCCGGCCGCGGTCGGCCAGCTGGTGCGCTCGCTGGAGGATTGGCTCGGCGCGCCGCTGTTCCATCGCGGCACGAGCGGCCGCGCGCGGCTGGTGCCTACCCCCAGCGCCGAACGCGCGCTGCCCGAGATCCGCGCCGGCTTCGACCGCCTGTCGATCGGCCTCGACCGGCTGCGCGAAGGCACGCGCTCGGGCGTGCTGACGGTGGCCGTCAGCCCCGCGTTCGCCGCGAAATGGCTGCTGCCGCGCATCGAGCGCTTCCACGCGCGCTGCCCCGAAACCGACGTGCGGCTCGACACCAATCTGAAGCCGGTGGATTTCGTCGCGCAGGGCATCGATATCGGCGTGCGTTACGGGCGTGGCGTGTGGCCGGGCCTGGTAGCCGAAAAACTGATGGACGAACAGATCGATCCGGTCTGCTCGCCGGGCTGGCTCGCGCGGCACGGCACGCCCGCCTCGCCGCACGCGTTGGCGGGCAAGGCGCTGATTCACGATCTGTCGGTGGAGCCGAACGCGGGGTTCGCGTCGTGGGAGGCATGGCTGGCCCACGCGGGGGCCGGCGAGGTGGATGCGCGGCGCGGCATGCAGGTCAACAATTCGGCGGCCGTGCTGCAGGCCGCCATCGACGGCCACGGCGTGGCGCTCGCGCGCAGCGTGCTGGCCCGCGACGACGTGGCCGCCGGCCGGCTGGTGCCGCTGTTTCCGGCGATCCGCTTCGCGTCGGCGCTGGCCTATTACGTCGCGTATCGCGCCGATTGCGCGGCGCAGCCGAAGCTCGTGGCGTTCCGGGAATGGTTGATGGCCGAGGCGGCCGGCAGCGGCGGCGCGCCCGCCTAGCGGCAGCGGCCGTTCGTCACCGTTGCGCCGCTGGCGACGTTCAGCGCGTGGCTTGCGCCTGCGCGAGCGCGTCGAGCGCCGCGCTGCGGGCCTGCACGCGGGCGAACAGGCCGTCCACGTCGAAGCCGTCGAGATCGATGTCGAAGCGCTCGTCGAGGCACGCCGCCCACGCGGCCGGATCGGCGAGGCGTTCGCTGCTGGCCTCGCCGCGCGCGTCCCGCAGCGTGAACACGTCGTTGTGCAGCGCGGCGCGCCCTTCGGGCAGCACGCGGCTGACGATCAGATCGTTGACGAACTTCGAATCGGGATGGGTGGACGTGTACCAGTTGGCCACATCGATATCGACGCGTTCGACGCGCCGCGCGCCGAACCGGTAGACGCTCTCCCAACGCTTCGCCGTCCTGAATTCGAGATCGAACTCGCCCGGCACCGGCGCGGCCACGAGCCGGTATTCGCCGTGCGGCGTGCGCTGCGCGATGCCGGGCGTGGCGGCCAGCGGCGCCGTTTGCGTCACGCCGCCGAACCCCACGTCGACGTTCCAGCTTTCGCCGTCGAGATCGACGCGCAGCAGCTTGTGGGTTTGCGGCGTGGCCACATCGGCGGTTTGCTGCCAGCGCACGCGCGCGATCAGCGGCGTGACGCGAAAGCCGAACTGCCGCAGCGCCGCGTGGAACAGCCGGTTCTGCTCGAAGCAGTAGCCGCCGCGGCGGCGCGTGACCATCTTCGAGGCCAGCGACAGCATGTCGAGCCGCACCGGCAGGCCGGTCAGCGGATCGAGATTCTCGAACGGAATCGCGCGCGGATGCAGCAGATGCAGTTGCCGCAGCGCGTCGAGCGTCGGCTCCACCTTGCCGCGATAGCCGATGCGTTCGAGGTAGGTCGGGAGATCGAGGTCGTTGTACATGCTGGAGGAATCCGTTGGAAGAGGAAGCCGGCGGCGAATGCGCGATACCTTAGCACCGCGCGCCGCGCGGCGTCCGCAAAACGCCACGGGCCGCGTGGGATGCGCGGCCCGTGAATGACGTGGCGCCGTGCGGCATCGCCCGGCGCTCAGCGCGTCGCGCGGCGCAGCGCCAGCGCGGCGACCGGCGGCACGTCGATGCCGTGTGCCGCCGCGTAGTGCACCGCATCGTGCAGCGTGGTGGCGGCGGCGTCGATCTGGTCGGGAGCGTGTTCGGCGAAGCGCGATGCGGTGGCGTCGAGCGCCTGCGCGCGGCCGCCTTGCGGCAAGGCTTCGAAGCGCTGGAGGCCTTCGCCGAGCGAGACGAGGCCGGTGCGGAACGTATCGCGGTCGATGCCGGCCTGGGGCGCCGAGGCGAACGCCTGCGACAGGAGC
>NZ_JAAGPF010000423.1 GCF_017104645.1 Burkholderia sp. Ac-20379 | reverse complement strand
CGCGCAGCGGCGGCGTGTGCAGCACCGCCTGTTCGAGCGCGGCCACGCCGCCCACCGAGATGCGCCGCGTGCCGTCGGCGTTCAGATCGAGCGGATGCGCCTCGTCGTACGGCTGCGCGCCCGGCGCGTAGGCCCACGCGATGCTCTGCGCGACCATGTGCCGGCAGCCCGCCGCCAACGCGGCCTGCACCAGGTTCAGCGTGCCTTCGCTGCGCACGCGCGCGTTGTCGGCGATCGCCTGCGCCATGCGCGACGGATCGAGCCCGGCCGGCAGGTCGGTCAGTTGATGGACGACGGCGTCGGGCGCGATGCGTGCCAGCTCGCGCGCCAACGCGGCCCGGTCGAACACGTCGACGATCACCGGCTGCGCGCCGAGTTCGGTCAACTGCGCGGCGCGCTCGGCCCGGCGCGTCGCGCCATGCACGGTGTAGCCGGCCTCCACCAGCAACGGCACCAGCACACGGCCGATCACGCCGCTGGCGCCGGCCACGAATACGGTCTGACTCATGAAACACTCCCGATGACGGTTCGTTGAGGCCGCGCGCGGCGCGCTGCGGCACAGGATGACGCTAGCGTAGCGGCGTCGATGTCCCGTGCGATAGAGCCAAATTCGCTAAAACCGGCTGGGACATCGTGCGCGGGCCGTTCGTTGCCTGCCGCCGGCCCTTGTGCCAAGCTTGGCGCCCTGGGCGCGGCGGCTTCGCGCGCGCCGTCACCGAGCCAGGAGTGCACCGCATGCGCCATTCATGCCGAATCGCGACCAAGCTGCCGCAAAGCGGCATTTCCGTGTTTTCGAGCATCGCCGAGCTGGCTGCTCGGCATGAGGCCGTGAATCTCTGGCAGGGCGCGCCGTCGTTTCCGCCCGATCCGGCGCTGCTCGCCCACGCGGAACAGGCCATGCGGGCCGGCCTGAACCAGTACGCGCCGATGGCCGGCTACGGCCCGCTGAAGGCCGCGATCGCCGAGAAGACCGAGCGCCTGCACGGCGCGCGCTACCAGCCCGACAGCGAGATCACCGTGACCGCCGGGGCCAGCGAGGCGATCTATTCGGCCATCGCCGCGCTCGTGCATGCCGGCGACGAGGTGATCTTCTTCGAGCCGGCGTTCGAGGTGTACGAGCCGTCGATCCGCTTGCAGGGCGCCACGCCCGTGGCGATCGGGATCCGGCTCGACACGCTGCGGATCGACTGGGACGAGGTGGCCGCCGCCGTCACGCCGCGCACCCGGATGATCATCGTCAACACGCCGCACAACCCCACCGGCATGTCGTTCGACGCCGACGACATCGCGCGGCTCGCCGCCATCGTGCGCGGCACCGACATCGTGATCCTGTCCGACGAGGTGTACGAGCACATGGTGTACGACGGCCGCGAGCACCTGAGCCTCGTGCGTTACCCCGAACTGGCCGAGCGCAGCGTGATCGCGCTGTCGCTCGGCAAGACGTATCACGCCACCGGCTGGCGCGTCGGCTATTGCCTCGCGCCGGCCGAGCTGAGCACCGAGATCCGCAAGGTGCATCAGTACGTGGTGTTTTCCGCGCCCGCGCCGCTGCAGGCCGCGCTTGCGCAGATGCTCGCCGCGCCGCGCAGCTACCTCGACCTGGCCGCGTTCTATCAGGCCAAGCGCGATCTGCTGATCGAATCGATGGCCGGCACGCGGCTGTCGCTGCTGCCGTGCGGCGGCAGCTTCTTCATGCTGGCGCGCTTCGACGGCGTGTCCGCGCTCGACGACAACGCGTTCGTGTTCGACCTGCTGCAAACCCATGGCGTGGGCGCGATTCCGCTGGCGAGCTTTTATCAGGACCGCCGCAATACCGGCATCGTCCGGCTGGCGTTCTGCAAGGACGACGCCACGTTGCGCGAGGGCGGGCGGCGGCTGGCGCGCGTGTAAGCCGCCGCGGCGGGCTTCGCGACGCCGCCGCGCGCCGGGGTTGTCGATACGTCGAATGCGGCGTTGCAGCACCCGGCTGGTGCGCCGCGCGCACCATTCGCGGGCTTTCGAACGGCCCGCCCGCGCCGTGCCATGCGGCCGGCGCGGCCCGGCGGCGGCCCGATTGTTCTTCCGGCGCGCCGCCGATTCCAGAATTTCCTATGTAAAACCAATCCTGTAGCGTCGCCGCGCGCCGCCTGCCCGCGACCGTGCGCGGCCGAGTTGTGCAAATTGGTCTGTTGCTTGCTTAAAACCGACAGCAGCACACGCAAGGCAACGCAACACATACGGGTGACACATATGGCCAATCCACGCGCAATCGTCGATCTCACGCACGAAGTCCGCCGGCTTGCCACCGGCAAGATCGGGGACATCAACGACATCAATCGCGAGACCACCTTCCTTGCGCTCAACGCGCTGATCGAGGCCGCACGCGCCGGCGAGGCGGGCAAGGGCTTCGCCGTCGTGGCCAATCAGGTCAAGCACGTGTCCAAGCGGATCGGCGAGATCACCGACATCCTCAACAAGGAATTGGCCGGCTCGCTGACGCGCCTGACCGAGCTCGGCGACACCATGATCGACCGCATGCACGCGCACGACGGCCAGCGCTGCGCCGATCTCGCGCTGAACATGATCGATATCGTCGACCGCAACCTCTACGAGCGATCGTGCGACGTGCGCTGGTGGGCCACCGATTCGGCGCTGGTCGACTGCGTGACTTATGACAGCGACGCGCTGAGCCGGCACGCGAGCGAACGGCTGTCGGTGATTCTCGACAGCTACACTGTCTACAAGGATCTGTGGGTGGTGGACGCCGAAGGCACCGTGGTGGCCAACGGCCGCGCGTCCACCTACCCGGTGACCGGGCAGAACGTGAACGGCGCGCGCTGGTTCCAGGCCGCGATGGGCACCGCGAGCGGGGCCGATTACGTGGCGTTCGACGTCGAGACGATGCCGCAACTGCAGAACGCGCAGGTGGCGTCCTACGCGACCGCGATCCGCGAGGGCGGCCAGGCCGACGGGCGCGTGCTCGGCGCGCTGGTGATCTTCTTCGACTGGGCGCCGCAGGCCGCGGCGGTGGTGAAGGGCGTGCGGCTCAGCGAGGAGGAGTGGTCGCGCACGCGCTGCATGATCGTGGACGCGTCGTTCCGCGTGATCGCCAGCTCGGACGGGCAGGGCGTGCTGCAGGAGACGTTCCGGCTGCGCACCGGCGGCGCGGCGACGGGGTTCTACCAGGACAGCGACCGCACGACGGTGTCGTTCGCGGCCACGCCCGGGTACGAGACTTACAAGGGGTTGGGGTGGTATGGGGTGATTTGCCAGAAGGCGGCCACTGCCCACTGAGGCAGGGCGCTTGCGTGATCCGAGCCGGACCGATCAGATACATCTGATGCCACGACGAGCCGTTCAGGGAAACCGAGGCGGCGGGTTCGATCCCTTGTAACCCGCACGGTTTGCCCTGCGGGCATCCTGCCTTGCCGCGAGCCTGTCCCGTCCGAAACACGGGGGATTCAGGCCATGCTCCGAGCGAATCCCGAGCCGCGTCGCGTTCCATTCGCCCTCCGTTTCTCGTTTCCTCTGCCTTCGCGCGGCGCTGTTCCTTACCATCCCCCGCCCCATTCAGCTTCTGTTGAGATTTCTCGCGGCGCCCACCGCCCCTCGACACAATCGCCCCTCTGACGACCACATCCCCGGGGGGATCCTGCATGAACGCCGACCTGACGAGCCCGATGCTCGACGCGATTCTCACGCCGCGCGCACTCGCGCACGAGCAGCCCGAGATCGCCTCGAACGGCGCATCCGCCGAAGGCGCGGGGGGCGGTTTCGCGTCCGCGATCAAGGACGCGGTGGCGCAGGTCGACGGCCAGCAGCAGGCGGCCGACGCGCAACTCGCGGCCGTCGACGCCGGCGACAGCGACGACCTGGTCGGCGCGATGCTGAGCAGCCAGCAGGCCAGCCTGTCGTTCTCGATGATGATCCAGGTCCGCAACAAGATGATGAATGCGTTCGACGACATCATCAAAATGCCGGTCTGACGGCGGACATGCCCGTGCTCGATACGCTCAAGTCCCTCCTGTCGCGCGCGCTGCCCGCCGGCCGCGTGCGCTGGCCGTCGATGGCGTCGCTGACCAGGCTGACGCCGCTCGTGATCCTCGCGATCTGCCTCAGCGCGCTCGCGATGATGGTGATGCAGCACCGCGACGCGCGCTTCCGGCCGCTGTTCGGCGCGCAGGAATCGATTCCCGTGGCCGACATGGTCGCCGCGCTCGACGCCGATGCGATCCGCTACCGCATTCATCCCGCCACCGGCCAGGTGCTGGTCGACGAGGACCAGCTCGGCGCGGCCCGCATGCTGCTCGCCGCCAAGGGCGTGGTCGCGCGTTCGCCGGCCGGCCTCGAACAGGTCGACCGCACCGATCCGCTCGGCGTGAGCCAGTTCGTGCAGGACGTCCGCTTTCGCCGCGGCCTCGAAGGCGAGCTCACGCAGAGCATCGCGACGCTCGATCCGGTGGCCGCCGCGCGCGTGCACCTGTCGATCGCGAAATCGTCGTCGTTCATTCTCGGCGACGGCGACAAGAGCACCGCGTCGGTGATGCTCACGCTCAAGCCCGGCCGCAAGCTCACGAAGGAGCAGATCTCGGCGATCGTCGCGCTCGTCGCGGGCAGCGTCGCGAATCTCGATCCCGCGCGCGTCGCGGTGGTCGATCAGCGCGGCGATCACCTGTCGGCGCGGATCGATCCGTCGCTCGGCGGCGCGGCGCAGGACAACGAGGTCGGCAACCGGGTGCGCGACGACACGCTGCGCAGCATCCGCGACCTCCTGCTGCCGACGCTCGGCGAGGACAACTTCCGCGCGAGCGTCACGCCCGACGTGGACAACGACCGCGTCGAGGAAACCCGCGAGCAATACGGCGAGGCGCCGAAGATCACGCAGGAGGCGGTGCGCGAGGAAAGCGATACGGGGCGCAGCGCGCTCGGCGTGCCGGGCTCGCTGTCGAATCGTCCGGCGCCGCCGTCGGCCGCGAGCGCCGCGCAGGATGCGCCGCGCTCCGCGAAAAACGCGAAGACGCGCCAGTACGCCTACGACCGCAACGTCGTGCAGATCCGGCGCAGCCCAAGCCGGCTGAAGAAACTCAACGTCGCCGTCGTGCTCAACAACGCGGCTGCGCCGGGCGGCGCGAAGGCGTGGTCGCCCGAACAGATCTCGAACATCGAGCGCCTGCTGCGCAACGGCCTCGGCATCGACGAAAAACGCTCGGACAGCCTCGTCGTGTCCGCGCTCGATTTCCGCGCCGTGCCGAAAGCGCCCGAGGTTGCGTGGTGGAAGGAGCCGGATCGCCTCGTCTCGGCCGGTACCTGGGCCGCGTATGCGATCGGCGCGCTGCTCGCATTCTTCTTCGTGTTCCGTCCGTTGCTGAAGCTGGCCGGCCAGTGGGTCGATAAAGACCGCGCGAGCGATGGCGACGGCGCGGCGAATCCGCCCGCCGGCCTGCCCGATCGCGGCCGGCCGGCGACGGCGGGCGGCGCCTCCGCGCCCATGC
>NZ_JAAGPF010000422.1 GCF_017104645.1 Burkholderia sp. Ac-20379 | reverse complement strand
TCAGCTACTAGAACGCAACGTATGTCGAATTAGATCGCATACGACGTAAGATCATAAGTGTAGCAAGCAGTGATCCGAACAGCATCAATACATTAGTAATGTGTAAGCGCTGACTATGTGCAGTTCTCACGTACTGGGCTAGATTACCGTCTCTAATGTCAGTTCTTGTCATCTTTTGGTTTTTTATTATATATCACACATTCACCATTCATATTTTACTTTTTTTTTTTTTTA
>NZ_JAAGPF010000421.1 GCF_017104645.1 Burkholderia sp. Ac-20379 | reverse complement strand
CGCTCATGGCGAACGGGCGGCGGAACGCGGGCGCGGGTTGCCGCGCCGCGCGTGCCGCGCGCGATCAATATACGACGACCGCGGCCGGGCGCACATGAACCGGCCGTGCGGGCACCACCACGCAGGCGGACAGGGTGGCCGCGACGAGCGCGAGAACGGCGATCAGTTTCATTGGGGACTCCTTGGCATGTCGGGATGGAATGCGGCTTGGGCGAATCGGAACCGGAAGCTGGCCGGGAATCGAGGCTCGAAATCCAGGTCGGGAATCGAGGCCGGAAATCAGACCCGGAAATCAGGCCCAGTGGCCCGGCACCCAGTGCCAGTTCGGGCCGTGCGCGACCCAATGGCCCGGCACCCAGTGGTAGCCGACGCGCACCGGCTGCCAGTGGCCCGGCACCCACACGTAGGCGCCGTGATTCCAGCGCCAGCGGCCGTGATCCCAGACGTAACCGGCGCGCGGCCCCGGCACCACTTCGTAGCGCGGCGCGGGCGGCGCGATCGGCGCGACGATCACGGCCTGGGCGAAGGCGCTGGTGGCGAGCGTCAAGCAGAGCGCGGCGGCGAGGCGGGCCGGATGGAACAGTCGTTGTATTTGGCTCATGGTGTTTTCTCCCTGGATCGGCAACGAAACGACGCGCGGCGGCGTCGTACTGTGTTGAACGGAGCGCGGCCGAAAATCCGTCGCCGGGATTCGCACGTCATGGCGGCTACCCGCGCCGGATCGTGGCGCGAGCGCGGCCCGTTGCGGGGAAAAGACGCCCGCGCGGCGGCCCGGTTGTGTTCGGTTAACCCTTTGAAGGCAAAGCGTTTTATGGAGGCGTCGAGCGGCGCGGGCCGGCCCGTTTCGAGCGGCTTGGGGTCCGGATCGAATCGAAATATCTGGTAACATCCGCGCGCTGCGCGCCTCGCTTTTTTGCGGCATTTTTGCCGTGTTTACGCGCTTTGCATCGACCCGATCACCGACCTGTTCCGCCGATGAATTCAGCCAGCCCGTCCCGTTCGTTCCCCTCCGGCGCCGCCGGCTCCGCCGCTTCGATGCGCGGCGCGATGCCGGCCCTGCTGCTCGGCGCCTCGCTGTTGCTCGGCGCATGCGGCAAGCACGACACGAACGGCGGCAGCGGCGCGGCGGCGAATGCGGCGAATGCGGCGGCTGGGCCGCACGGCGCGCCGATTTCGGGCAACAGGGTGCCCTGGGCGAACGCCGCGGCGATCGGCCCTGGAACGGGATGCGTCATGGTTTTCTCTTGGTTCGGGCAAACGGCGCCCCTCACGCCACGCGGGCGCGATGCGAGGGGACGACGAAACGCGGAAGGGCGGGGTTAGACGGGCAGGTCGAGCTGCTGCTCGCCGCGTTCACGCACGTGCGGCGAGAGCGGCAGTTGCAGCGTCGGGTCGGGCATGGCCGAGGGCGAGAGGGTGCGCGCGAACTCCATGTTCACGACGTAGGTGTGGCCGCATTCGACGTTGTTGCACTGGTAGGTGACTTCGCGAAAGGTGGGCGACATTTCGCGGCTGGTGCGCGCGGTGGCGCGCGTCCGGCAATGCGGACAGCGGTTCAGGATGCGCATGATCGGGATCCTCCGGGCGAGGCGTTGAGCGAGGCCGCGGCCGGCCGTTCGCTGCAGGGTTCGACTTGGTATGGGGTAGGGGCGCTGCGGCGCGAGGCGGGCCTCGCGATCATCCCTCGGGCTTGCCGGCCGCCACGCGCGCCGCGCGCATCGCCCCGATCAACAGCGTGCGCGCGGTGCTCGACAGCGAACGGTTCTGCACCTGCGCCGCACGTTCGAGCTCGACGCGCTCGGGTTCGGACAGATGCACGTAGAGGGGCTTGCCCGAGAGCGGGAAACGCGGGGAGCGGCGGGGGCCTTTGGCGGTCTTCACGGTCGGTATACTGGCTCGCTTAGTCTTGCGTTAGTGTCGGCTCAGTGTGTCATCCATTTTTATGGACGTCAACAACTTGAATGGAATTTAAATGGATAGTGTGGGGAAACGGCTGCGCGGCGAGCGGATGCGCCTGGGCTTGAGTCAGCCCGAATTTGCCGCGCTGGGAGGCCTCAAGCACAAGACGCAGCTCAATTACGAGGCCGACGTCAGCGCGCCCGACGCGCGCTACCTGCTGGCGCTGCGCGAGGTGGGCGTCGATATCTGGTACGTGCTGACGGGCGAGGCCAGCCCCGCGATGCTGCCCGCCGACGAGGGCGAGCTGATCGACGGCTACCGCCAGCTCAACGAGGCGGGCCAGGCAGCCGTGCATGGTTTTATCGCCACATGCATCAACACCGGTTCGATGATTTTGAGCGGCGAAGGCGCGGGCGCGCCGCGCGTCAAACGGCTCGCGGAAAACCGTCGCGCTGCGCTCGATCAGCGCATGGCCGAGAACGTCGAGCGGGCCATGGCGGAGGTCGAGCGCCTCAAGACCGAGCGCGCCGGCAAGCCGAAGAAGTAAGTACCGAAGGGCGCGCGGGCCGCCCGATTCCGGCCATCTGCGAGGCAATCGTCAGCTTCTCCTGAGCGATTCGACAGCTTGATACTGTATGGATGTACAGTATTATCCTATCCTGACATGCGCTGCCATTCCGAGGCGATCCGCTGCCGCGCGGCGCTGTTGTCGAACGTGTCCGTGGGAGACCAGAACAAATGCACAGCAACACGAAACCCGTCGAACGCATGAACGGCGCCGCACCGCTGGCCGAACGGCCGGGCAATCCGGCCGCGCGCCCGCTCGTTGCGCCGAACCTGCACTCGACCGCACATCTCGATGCGCACGAACGCGAGCAGGCGTGCGCGGCGCTCGATACCGCGATCGATTCGATGGGCGTGGTGCTGGAGGCGGCCCTGGCCGCGATGACGACGCTCGGCCAGATGCGCGCCCTGCTCGATCGCAGCGACGAAGGCCGCGGCGGCGCGGCCTCGGCACAGCGCTAGCCGCGCGCGGCACAACTTCAATCGGCATCTCCGCCGAGCGGGCCGGGTTCCCCGGCTCGACGCTTCCCCGATCACCGTTCTCCTTCTTCCGGCCGCGCCCTGTTCGATGCGGCGGCCGTCTTGCGCGTCGCGTGCCGCATGCCCCGTGCCGATCGCCCGGCTCCATTCCGCTCCCTGCTCACGACGCCGTCTGACCGGCGGATTTTTTCTCCGCCTTGGCGTCCTCGCGCGTCTCGAGATCGAGCTGGGTCTGCAGGCCGTTGTTGTCGAGCGTGTGCCGCGCCGTCTTGATCAGCCATTCGACCGCGTCGAGCTCGGGCTTGAGCCCGCTGAAGCTGACGGGCGTTTCCGGGAACACGTCGGGCCGGCCGCGCGCGAGCGAATAGGAGAGCGTCTGCCTGCCGCGCTGGATCCGCTTGTATTCGGCCTGGGCCGCCGCCATCGCCTCTTCCTGCGAGGCGTAATCGTCGGTCAGCACCTTGACGTTCTTGTCGGTCGCACCCTTCACCGTCACCGACAGGCGGCGGCCCTTTCCGTTCGAGTGATAGTTCGCGCGCACCGCATCGTACTTGTCGCGCTCGGCCGAGCCGTACTGGTGGCGATCGCCGTCGGCGCGCGTCAGCGCAAGCACCGCGAGCGGCGTGCCGCTCGCGCTCTTGCCGGTGTCGATCGGCATGAACAGCAGCCGCTTGTCCTTGACGTTCATCACTGCGTCGTAGCGCTTGGCCAGGCGCGTCAGGAACGACATGTCGGATTCGTGCGTCTGGTCGACGTGGGCGATCCGGACCGACGCCAGCGCCGCGCCCACCACCGGCTGCAGCGAATAGCGCGCGGCGATCGTTCGCACGATCGCGCCGAGCGTCTGCTGGTGCCAACTGCGTTCGCGCCGCTGCTGCATGCCGTCGCTCATCGAGGCCGAGTGCGCGCTGACCGACAGCGTGTCGGGCGCGCCCGACCAGGTCACCGTGTTGACGATGAAGGTGCCCTTGTCGACCAGCGGTTCGCCGAGCCAGCCGATCGCGACCTTCAGCTCGGCGCCGAGCACCGGTAGCGCGAGGTCGCCGCGCGTGTCGTCGAGCGTGATCTCGACCGTGTCGGCCTGATCGGCGCGGTTTTCGGTGATCGTCAGCGATTCGAGGCGCGGTGCGAACAGCATCGAGATGTCGCGCCCGTCGAGCGTGACCCGGTAATCGGGCTGCGATTCGACGCGCGCGATGCGGCGCCGTTCGCCCGGGGTGCGTTCGTTCGAGTTGCTCGGCATCAGGCCACCTGGGTCTGGGACGTGGAGGCAGTTGCGCCGTTGCCGGCGGCGGGATCGGCCTTGTCGTCGGTCATGCGCAGCTCGCTGTCGTCGACGCGCGTGAGCGTCAGCGTGAACGCGATGCGGCGCGGCGTGCCGTCGGGCGTGTGATAGGTCTGCGTCTCGTTGAGCGCGGTGATCAGGTAGGCGCCGTAGACGTTGCCGCCGCCGTCCACCAGCACGTAGGCGTCGCCGTGGTCGGCCATCGCGGCGAGTTCGTCGATCGAGGCGATCGAGCCGATCGTCTCGGGCGCGACGAGGCCTTCGAGCGTGATGGTGTCGTCGCCGGGGCCGACGTACTGGCGCGCATCGCGCTTGCCGATCCGCGTTTTCGATGCGTGCTTCCAGCCGCGCGCGCGGGCCAACTGCTGGAACGGCGCGGAGGTGAGGCTGAACACGAACTGGTCGAGGGACATGAGCATGGTGAGGACTCCGGTTAATCGTGCAGGGCGGCGGTGGCGCGTTGGCGCAGCTCGCGATCCCGCTTGTCGAGTTCTTCCCTGACAAGCTGCGCGACGGCACGCGCGTCGACATTGGCCGGCGCGTAGATGTTGATCACGGCCGGCGCGGCCGGCACCGTCACGACCGCCGGCGCGGGCGGCCGTGCGCCGTTCAGCGGGGCGCGCAGGTCGAAGGCCATCGTCGAGCGGTCCGGCACGGCGGGATGCGCGAGCGGCGGCAACAGGGCCGCGCTCGCCAGGCTGGAGGCCACCAGCAACTGGCTGGCCGTCAGCGTGGTCACCATCATGCTGGGCACCTTCGAAGGTTCGCCCGGCGGCGCGATGGGCGCCTTGGCGGAATCGGTGGCCGCGGCGGCGGCGGCCGCGCCCGGTTTCGGCGAACCGTCGCCGGCCGCCGCACCGTCCTTGCCGGCGCCGCCCGAGAACCAGCCCTTGATCTGGGCGCGGTGTTCGAAGGCCCAGGTGCCCGCGCCGATCCCGGCTTGCAGCAGCAGGCCGGCCGGCGTGAAGCCGCCGAGCAGGCTGCC
>NZ_JAAGPF010000420.1 GCF_017104645.1 Burkholderia sp. Ac-20379 | reverse complement strand
CGCTCGCGGCCGAATGCGGCGCGCTGCCCTGCCCGCTCGACCTCAACGATCCCGCGCCGCTCGCCGAGCTGTTCGCCGCCCACGAGATCGACGTGGTGGTCAACAACGCGGGCCTGCTGCCCGCGCTCGGCAGCTTCGCCGCCACGCCGGCCGCCGACATCGACGCGATGATCGACGTGAACCTGCGCGCGCCGCTGCGCATCGCGCAGCTCGCGCTGGCCGGCATGATCGCGCGCCGCCGCGGCCACTTGTTCTTCATCGGCTCGAGCGCCGGGCGCTTCCCGCATCCGAACACGGCCGTGTACGGCGCGACCAAGGCGGCCGTCAGCCTGTTCTGCGATTCGCTGCGCTGCGACCTGCTCGGCACCCACGTGCGCGTGACCGAGATCGCGCCGGGCCGCGTGCAAACCAGCCTCTACCGCACCGCGCTCGGTGCGGACGGGGCCAACGCGAAGCTCTACGACGACTACCGCTCGATCCAGCCCGAGCAGATCGCCACGCTGCTCGCCACGGCGCTCGCGCTGCCCGACGCGGTGGATGTCTCGCGCCTCGAGGTGTTCCCGACCGATCAGGCCGTCGGCGGCTCGCAAATCGTTTCGTCTAGCTAACCGATCCAACGGATCGATCCAACCGGTTCCGGAGTCATTCCCTCATGAAGAATCAACGAGTCGTGATCGTCGGCGGCGCATCGGGCCTCGGCCTGGTGGTCGCCAAACTGATGCTGGCCGACGGCGCCGAAGCGGTGGCGCTGATCGACAAGAACGGCGCGCTGCTGGCCGATACCGTGCGCGCGCTGACCGAGGCCGGCCACCGCGTGGTGGGCGTGGAAGGCGACATCACGCGCCGCGATTCGGCGCACGCCGCGTTCGGCCGCGCGCTGGACGGCCTCGGCCGCGTGGATTGCCTCGTCAACAGCGCGGCGATCTACCCGCGCAAGGCGCTGCTGGAGATCACCGACGACGAGTGGGATCTCGAGAACGCCGTCAACGTGAAGGGCACCTATCACATGATGGTGGCCGCGATCGAACACATGCGCGCGCGGCCGAAGGTGGAGACCAACGTGGCGGGCCGCATCGTCAACATCACGTCGGTGGACGCGTTCAAGGCGCACCCGCAGAACGGCCATTACGCGGCCACCAAGGCGGCCGTGGTTAGCCTGACCAAATCGTTCGCGCACGAAGTGGCGAAGGACGGCATCCTGGTGAACTCGGTCGCGCCGGCCGGCTTCGCCACCGAACGCGCCCGCACGCTCGGCTTTCTCGGCGAGCTGGCCGCGGCCAACCCGCTCGGCCGCGCGGCCGAACCGGAGGAAATCGCGCAGTGGGTGGTGATGATGGCGAGCAGCCGCAACACCTACGCCACCGGCGAAAACGTGATCGTCAGCGGCGGCTACATCTACGCCTGATGTCACGCGGCCCGCCCGCGGCAAGGCCGTGGGGCGGGCGGCCGGGCCGGCCGAGTATGCTAGAGTCATAATATGTCATACGGCGCCGGCGACTGTTCTCCAGACGGCCGCGCCGGCGCGGTTTGTCTGCATCCGTCAATTGCAGAGCCATCCTTTTCCAGTGTGAGTACACGGAATGACTCTGGACGCTGAAACCCTCCTCAAGAATGCCGCCAGTTCCGGCCGCCGACGCAGCCTCACCGAGCTCGTCATCCAGGCGCTGAACGACAAGATCGATCGCGGCGAATACGCCCCCGGCGCGAAGCTGCCCACCGAACCCGAGCTGTGCACCGAGTTCGGCGTGAGCCGCACCGTGGTGCGCGAGGCCGTGGCGTCGTTGAAGCTCGGCCGCAAGCTGGTGGCGCGGCACGGCGTGGGCGTGTTCGTGCTCGACGGCGCGGCGCCGGCCGACACCATGCTGTCGCTCGACAGCGCCACGCTCGACAACTCGATGCACGTGCTCGAACTGCGCATCGGCGTGGAAGCCGAAGCGGCGGCCTCGGCCGCGCGGCGCCGCTCGGAGCCGCACCTGAAGGCGCTGAAGGAGGTGTATGCGCGCATGGAGATCGTGGCGGTGGACGACGACGCGGAATGCGCGCGCGCCGATTTCGAATTCCATCTGGCCGTGGCCACCTGCTCCGAGAACCCGCACTTCACGTCGATCCTCAAATCGCTGGGCCAGGAGATCACGATCGACCTGCGGCTCAAGCACGCGAAGGCCAACGCGAAGGAACGCAAGACGTATATCAAGCGGATTCAGCGCGAGCATCACGACATCCTCGTCGCGATCGAGCGCCAGGACGAAAGCGCGGCGCGCCGCGCGATGCGCCGCCACCTGAACGAAAGCCTGGAGCGCTATCACAACCTGTCCGGCGCCCGCGCCGAACACGACGCGCAGGCCGACTGAGCGCCGCGCCAACGCGGCGTCAACGCACGTCAACGAGAAGGGGCGGCCAAGGCCGCCCCTTCCGTTTCTTCATGGCTGCGCGGCGCGCCCTGCGGCCTGCCGCGCCCCCTGCCCTCAGTTCTTCAACGGCTCGACGCGGTCGCCGTAGGCGATCGCCTGCGGCACCCACTTGCCGCCCACCACCTTGTAGAACGTCGCGGCCGGATCCTTCATGTCGCCGTTCGGCATGAACGCGATGTTGCCCGACACGCCCTCGAACGACACGCCCTTGATCGCCGGCGCATAGGCCTTCGGATCGACCGAATTGGCCTTCTGCATGGCCGCGATCAGCACGTTGGTGGCGTCGTACGCCGCCGGCGAGTAGGCCACCACGCCCTCGTTGAATTTGGCGCGCATCTTCTCGTCGAACGCCTTGCCGAGCTTCATCTTCGTGAGCGGCACGCCGTAATCCCACGACACCGCGCCGTCGGCCGCGTCGCCGGCCACCTTCAGGAACGTCTCGTTCTCGAAGCTGCCGCCGCCGAGCAGCACGGCGCGGATGCCGAGCTGGCGCATCTGCTTGGCGACCATGCCGGCCTGCTGATCGAGCCCGGCCCAGAAGATCACGTCGGGGTTGAACGACTTGATGCGCGTGAGCTGGGCGCGGAAATCGACGGCCTTGTCGGTGGCGAACTCGCGGTCCGCCACCTTGCCGCCCACCGCTTGCACGCCCTTCACGAACTCGTCGGCCATGCCCTGCCCGAACGCCGTGCGGTCGTCCATCACGGCGATCACCTTGCCCTTGAGCGCCTCGACGGCCGAGTGCCCGGCCAGCTGGCCCATCTGCGCGTCGGAGTTGGTCACGCGGAACACGGTGGAGAAGCCCTGCGCGGTCAGCGTGGGATTGGTGGCGGTGGGCGACACCATCGGAATGCCCGCGTTGTAATAGATGCGCGAGGCCGGCACGCTGGTGCCCGAATTGAAGTGGCCGACGATGCCGGCCACCTTCGAATCCACCAGCTTCTGCGCCACCTGCGAGCCCATGCGCGGGTCGCCCTGATCGTCTTCCGCGTCGAGCACGAAGTGCACCGGCTGGCCGCCGATCACGAGCTTCTTCGCGTTGGCGTCCTCGATCGCGAGCTGCACGCCGCGCCGCAGATCCTCGCCGTAATGCGCGGACGCGCCGGTCAGCGGCGCGGCAAAACCGATCGTGACGTCGACCGCGTACGCGCCGCCGGCGTGAAGCGCGCCCGCCACGAGGGGAACAGCCCAGACGAAACGGCGACGGAAAAGCGAAAAGTCCATGTTGACCTCTGCAAAGCCTGCGGGTTGTGGTTTCGAACGCGCGAGCGCCGCCACGCCGCCCGGCCGAGGCCGGGCGAGACGGGATGTGCCGCTTGCGGGTTCGCCTCGCGCAATGGCGCGCGGCTGACGTCAAAGTATTAGGTGAGACGTCATATGTCAACGGCTCAAAAATACGGGATTGCACGCATGCGGAGGCGGCGCGAAAACGGCGGGCAAGGAGAAGATTCGCACGCGAACGGTGCAAAAAGATCGGAACAATGACGGCCGCGATGGCCGAACGATCGCCGGACCAGGAGCGGCGCGCGGCCGCCCCGCCCGCTCAGGCGCGGTTCGCCCGATAGCGCAGCAGCACCGTGCCGATGCCGCTGCCCGCGATCACGGCGATGCCGTAGGTGGTCACCGCATCGGGCGTGTTGCCGAACAGTGCCCAGCCGAGCAGCGTGGCGAACGCGAGCTGCGCATAGCCAAACGGCGTCAGCGTGGAGAGCGGCGCGCGGCCCAGCGCGCTGAGCATGGCGACCTGGCCGAGCGTCGCGAACGTGGCCATCAGGGTCAGCAGCAGCCAGCTCGACACGCTCACCTGCGCCATCTGCGGCAGCAGTGTGGCCTTCGCGGCGAACACCAGCGCGCTCAGCGCCACGGTGGCCACGGCGGCGGTCAGGAAATTGGTGGACATCGCGTCGCCCCCTTTCGACAGCCGGCTCGACACCACCTGCAGGCACGCGAAACTGAGCGCGGCGGCGATCGGAAAGCCCACCGCCCACGAGAACGCGTCGCCGCCCGGGCGCACGATCATCAGCATGCCGGCGAAGCCGAGCACCACCATCAGCCATTGCGGCAGCGGCACGCGCTCGCCGAGCAGCATCACGGCCAGCAGCGTGGTGAACAGCGGCGCCATCATCACCAGCGCGGTGGACACGGGCAGCGGCAGATAGCGCAGGCCCGCGAACGTCGCGGCGGAATTGGTCAGCAGCAGCAGCGCGCGCAGCACCTGCAGGCGCATCGGCCCGGCGAAGCGCATCTGCGCCACGCCGCGCCGCACGAGCCACACGCCCAGCACCACGGCCTGAAACAGATAGCGCAGCCACAGCATGGCGAGCAGCGGGATCGACGGGCCGATCAGCTTGGCGGTGGCGTCGCTGCCCGCGAAGATCGCGGTGGCCAGCAGCATGATCAGGATGCCGGCCCCGGTGGGGCCGATTCGGTCGAGCATCGGCATGGGCATCGCCGCGCGTCCTTCGCAAAGAGAGAGGCAAGCCGGGCACGCCCGGCTTCGGGGTGCCCGAATCGTATCAGCCCCGGGAACGCTTTGGCATCCTTTGCATCGCGATTCAGGCCGGGCGGCGCGCCGCGTCCGCGCGTTCGGCCACGCGCCGGGCCGCGGCCAGCGTGCGCCGCAGGCGTTCGTCGAGATCGACCTGCGCGGCGAGCGTGCGGTTCGGCACTTCAAGCGCGAGCGGAATGCCGGGCGGCAGCGCCTGCACGAACGCCTGCAACGGCAGGCCGCCCTCGCCCGGCAGCAGCCGGTCGAAGCGCGCCTCCTCGGAGATCGCGGCGGTGCTGGCCGGGGCCGTGGCCGCCGCGTCGCAGAACTGCGCATAGCGCAGCCACGCCGGATCA
>NZ_JAAGPF010000419.1 GCF_017104645.1 Burkholderia sp. Ac-20379 | reverse complement strand
CGCTCGGCGATCCGCTCGCGCATCGCGGCAAGCGCCCCGGCGATCGCCTCGCGATGCGCCGGATCGGCCGCGATCTGCGCCGCCGTGCGCGGCGGCCCGAGCAACGGCAGCGCGATCGAGGCGTCCGCCACGCAATGCGCCGACATGGTGGCGAGCACCAGCCGCAGCGCCGCCTGTGCATCGGACGCGCGCGGCGACGCGTTGAACAGCGCCACCGCTATCCCCGGAAAGCCCTCGCTGGCCACCAGCCAGTCGAGCGCGTTCTTGAACGCGCCCGGTATGCCGCGCGCATATTCGGGGCAGGCGATCAGCAGCCCGTCGGCCTGCGCGACCGCGTCGTGCAGCGCCTGCACGGGCGGCGGCGGATCGTCCTGACGCTCGGGGTTGAAGTGCGGCAGCGTGTCGAGGCCGCGCCAGGCCTGCACGCTCACGCCGGGCGCGCCGATCGCGGCGGCGGCGTCGAGCAGGGCCGTGTTCGAGGACAGCGCGCGCAGGCTGCCCGACATCGAAAGCAATCGGATCATGGTTCGCGAAACGGTGAAGCAGTGAAGCGGTGAAACGCCGCCGGCCGCGCCTCGGAGCGGGGCCGTGCCGCGCGAAAAAACCCGCTGCGAGTGTCCCACGTCCGGCGCGATCGCGTCGCCGCGCTCGCGCCCGCATCGCCATGCGCCCCGCGCCGGGGCCGGATGCCGCCGTTCGCGCCGTCCGGGGCTTCCATTACAATGCACGGCATTTCTGTCCGTCGACGTTCGACGCTTACCGTATTCAGGGGCTTTCATGATCATCAAACCGCGCGTGCGTGGCTTCATCTGCGTGACGACTCATCCGGTCGGCTGCGAAGCCAATGTCAAAGAACAGATCGATTACGTCGTCAAGCAAGGCCCGATCGCCAACGGCCCGAAGAAAGTGCTGGTGATCGGCGCGTCCACCGGCTACGGCCTGGCCGCGCGCATCTCGGCCGCCTTCGGCTCGGGCGCGGACACGCTGGCCGTCTGCTTCGAGCGTCCGGGCAGCGAAACCAAGCCGGGCACCGCCGGCTGGTACAACACCGCCGCGTTCGAGAAGTTCGCCAAGGCCGAAGGCCGCTACGCCAAGACGATCAACGGCGACGCGTTCTCCGACGAAGTGAAGCGCGTCACGATCGACACCCTCAAGGCCGATCTCGGCCAGGTCGATCTGGTGGTCTACAGCCTCGCGTCGCCGCGCCGCACGCACCCGAAAACGGGCGTGGTGCACAACTCCACGCTCAAGCCGATCGGCAAGAGCGTCACGTTCCGCGGCATCGACACCGACAAGGAAGTGATCAAGGACACGGTGCTCGAACCGGCCTCGCAGGAAGAAATCGACAACACCGTGGCGGTGATGGGCGGCGAGGACTGGAAGTTCTGGATCGACGCGCTGAACGAAGCGGGCGTGCTGGCCCCGGGCGCGAAAACCACGGCCTTCACCTATCTCGGCGAGCAGATCACGCACGACATCTACTGGAACGGCTCGATCGGCGCGGCCAAGAAGGATCTCGACACCACCGTGATCGGCCTGCGCGAGACGCTCGCGGCCAACGGCGGCGACGCGCGCGTGGCGGTGCTGAAGGCGGTGGTCACGCAGGCCAGCTCGGCGATCCCGATGATGCCGCTGTACCTGTCGCTGCTGTTCAAGGTGATGAAGGAAACCGGCACGCACGAGGGCTGCATCGAGCAGGTGTACGGCCTGCTGCACGACACGATGTACGGCGCCACGCCGCATATCGACGAAGACGGCCGCCTGCGCGCCGACTACAAGGAACTCGATCCGCAAGTGCAGGCCAAGGTGCAGGCGCTGTGGAGCCAGGTCACCAACGACAACATCTACGAACTGACGGATTTCGCCGGCTACAAGCACGAATTCCTGCGCCTGTTCGGTTTCGAGATCGCGGGCGTGGATTACGAGGCCGACGTCAATCCCGACGTGGCGATTCCGGGGCTGATCTCGGTCGGCCTGTAAGCGCCAGGCAGCACGCGACATCAAAAGCCGGATGCGGGGGCAATGCCCCGCATCCGGCTTTTTTCATGTGCGCGTGGCACGTCAGGCCAGCGTGCGCACCTTCGGTTCGCGATCGTAGAAACGCTTGCCGGCCGCGCTCACGAACGCCTTGCCGAGATTGGTCACGCCCGCGTCGGCCTGCACGCCGGCGCGCTCGAGCAGCGGCTGCGCGCCGGCCGTGTGGCCGATCGCCTTCAGGTGCGCGTAGGCGTCGAGCACGAACGACACCGCCGCCGAATCCTGCGCGAGCTTTGTCGCGGCGTCCTCGGCCAGCACCAGCGCGACGGCATCGACCAGCACCGAGGGCGTGCCGGCCAGTTGCCCGTCGGCCGTCAGCGTGCCGCCCTTCACCGGCACCCCGCCCACCTTCGGCGCGATCAGCATCGCACGGCCGCCGTCGGCCTCGATGGCCTTCACGAGCGCGTCGATCTCGGCCTTGTCCGAGCCCTCGTCGAACAGCACGCCCACCTTGCGGCCCTTCAGCGTGTGCTTGGCATTCCCGACGATCGACAGCGCCTTCGACGGCTTCATGTCGACCGGCTCGCGCGCGGCCGGCGCGGCGTCCGGCAACGGCATCGCGAGGCCGCCGGCCACGCGCTGCGCCAGCGATTCGTCGACATTGCGCAGCCGCGATAGCATGCGCGTGCGCACGTGCTCGAGCGACACCTTCGACAGCTCGAACACGAACGCCGACGCCGTGTGCGCCTGTTCGATCGGCTCCAGCGAGTGGTACAGCATGCGCGCCTGGCTGTAGTGATCGGCGAACAGCTCGGCGCGCACGCGCAGCTTCTCGGCGGGATCGTTGCGCTCGTCGTTGGCCTTGAACGTGCTGAAGCCTTCGGCCGGCGCCTCGCGCGGCCCGCCCGCCTCGCCGGCCTCGGCCAGCGAATTCGGCTCGTAGTTGGCGCGCCCTTCCGGCACCTGGGTCTGCATCAGGCCATCGCGCTGGAAGTTGTGGAACGGGCATTTCGGCGCGTTGATCGGGATCTGATGGAAGTTGGTGGTGCCGAGCCGCGACTTCTGCGTGTCGAGATAGCTGAACAGGCGGCCCTGCAGCAGCGGATCGTTGGTGAAATCGATGCCGGGCACCACGTTCGACGGCAGGAACGCGGCCTGTTCCGTCTCCGCGAAGAAGTTCTTCGCGTTGGCGTTCAGCGTGAGGCGGCCGATCGTCTGCAGCGGAATCGCTTCCTCGGGGATCAGCTTGGTGGCGTCGAGCACGTCGTACGGCTGCTTCGCCGCCCAGGCCTCGTCGAACACCTGCACGCCGAGATCCCATTCGGGGAAGTCGCCCGCATCGATCGCCTCGAACAGATCGCGGCGATGGTAATCGGGATCCGCGCCGGCGATCTTCACGGCCTCGTCCCAGCAGGTCGATTGCACGCCGAGCACCGGCGTCCAGTGAAACTTCACGTACGTGCCCTCGCCCTTCGCGTTGACGAAGCGGAACGTGTGCACGCCGAAGCCCTGCATCATGCGCAGCGAGCGCGGAATCGCGCGATCCGACATCGCCCACATCAGCATGTGCGTGCTCTCGGGCATCAGGCTCGCGAAATCCCAGAACGTGTCGTGCGCCGAGGCGGCCTGCGGATAGCCGCGATCGGCTTCCATCTTCACGCTGTGGATCAGGTCGGGAAACTTGATCGCGTCCTGGATGAAGAACACCGGGATGTTGTTGCCGACCAGATCCCAGTTGCCTTCCTGCGTGTAGAACTTGACGGCGAAGCCGCGCACGTCGCGCGGCGTATCCACCGAGCCCGCGCCGCCAGCCACCGTGGAGAAGCGCACGAACACCGGCACCTCGCCGCCGGCCTTCTGGAACAGGCTCGCGCGCGTCAGCTCGGGAATCGCCTTGGTGCAGGTGAACACGCCGTGCGCGCCGCTGCCGCGCGCGTGCACGATGCGTTCGGGAATCCGCTCGTGATCGAAGTGGAAGATCTTCTCGCGCAGCACGAAATCCTCGAGCAGCGCCGGGCCGCGTTCGCCGGCCTTCAGGCTGTTCTGGTTGTCGGAAATCGGCACCGCGAAGTTGGTGGTCAGCACCTCCGGGTGGGCCTGCTTGCCCTTGCCGCCGCCGGTGTGCCGCTGATGCGTTTCGCCGCCGTTGCCGATGGCGTCGGCAGGCTGGGACGTTTTCGATTTGGCCATGCGTTTTCTCCACTGCAGGTTGTGAGGTGGGGACGGTTCGGTGCGCGACCGCACACACCGCGTTCGTGCGGCGTCGCGGGCGCGGTCTGCAAAAACTACAAACCGCGGCGATCGGCGACGCCATCGCGACACGGCGCGACGCCGGGCAGGCGGCCTGGCCGCGTGCGGCGCGCGCGAGGCGTATCGTCGAGGGAAGACCGCGCAATATGCGGGCCCGGGCGCAGGGAGGGGGAAACGCAGGGAAAAACGCGGTGCCGGTGCGTGGCGGAAGCCGAGCGGGAAGACGAAGGAGAAATGCGCGGGCGGTGCCGGGCGAAAACCGGCACGCGCCCGGCGGGCGTCAACCCGCTAACTCAGCGAGTCGGCCACTCAGCGAGCCAGATGCGCGTCGACGAGCGGCGCGAGCGCGGCCGCATGCACGCGGGCCAAATCGTGCTGGCCGCCCGCCACCACGTGCAGGTGCGCATCGGGCAGCGCGTCGCGCAGGCGCTCGCCCACCGCGACGGGGCTGATCGGATCCGCATCGCCCCAGATCAGCAGCGCCGGCTGGCGGATCGCGTGCAGGCGTGCGCTGTAGTCCTCATGATTCGACAGGAACCAGCCCGGCAGATGCGGATGGCTCGCGGCGAAACCGGTGCGCCAATCCTGCGCGCCCACGCCGGCCATGTTCACGCCGCCCGACGTCACGCTCAGCACCAGATGCGTGATCAGCTCGGGCCGCTCGAGCGCGGCGCGCACCGCCAGCAGGCCGCCCATCGATTGCGCGATCAGCGCCGTCGGCTGGTCGATGCGGGCCAGCACGCGCTCGAGCAGATCGTCGATGCCGCCGATCGACGGGTCCGCCGGCTCGCCGCCGAAGCCCGGATACGCGACGATCTCGCGCTCGGCCGGATGCGCGAGGCGCTCGGCGAGCGGATGCCAGAAGCCGGTGTCGCCCGATGCGCCCGGCAGGAACAGCAGTTTGGAGGGAGTGGCCATCCGTGTTCTCTCGATTCAAGTTGTGGTTATGGTGACGTGCAACGACATCGGCGGCGCACGCCGCGCGGGTATCATCTGGCTTTACCCGCTGCCGCCATGCTCACGCTCAAGCTGACGCTCGTCCCGCTGTTCCTGCTGGTCGTCTCGATGTCGGGCGCATGGTGGGGGCCATCGATCGCGGGCTGGCTGGCGGGGCTGCCCGTGGTGGCCGGCCCGATCCTGTTCCTGCTCGTCCTCGAACACGGCCCCGCGTTCGGCGCGCATGCCGCGCTGCTCGCGCTGGCCGCCATTCTCGCATCCGAAGCCTTCAATTTCGCCTATGCCTGGACCTGCCGCACGCGCGGCTGGCCGCTCGCGCTCGCCGCCGGGCTGGCGGCCTGGGCGCTGGCCGCCACGGCGCTCGCGCACCTG
>NZ_JAAGPF010000418.1 GCF_017104645.1 Burkholderia sp. Ac-20379 | reverse complement strand
AGTATAGTAGCATGATAGTATCACATGTGATACTTATGTGCAAAGACGGATGGAGAGCACAGATGTGAGATACATTTGCATAATAGGAAATAGAAACGAATACACGTATATTGAGTATATGTATCAAATGAAGAGTGATAATGTATGCTACAGAAACATATCTGATGGCGAGAACATTGTTTCTGACTAACAGAAGAGCCGCTAATAAGACAGTGTCTTATATTGTTTTTTTTTTTTC
>NZ_JAAGPF010000417.1 GCF_017104645.1 Burkholderia sp. Ac-20379 | reverse complement strand
CGGCGCGCAGCTGGCACTTCACGTGCGCGACCGAGGCGGGCAGCTTCGTGAAGTGCCAGCTGCGCGCCGCGCCGTCGGCCGTGCGCGTGACGGTGCCGCGCTTCTTGATGTACGAGATCAGCACGTCGCGGTTCGCGTCGGGCGACGCGAAGATCGTCTTGCTGCCGTCGAGGCCCGGGAAGTTGCCGCCGCCGCTCGCGCGATAGTTGTTGGTCGCGACGATGAACTGCGCGTTCGCGTCGAGCGCCACGTTCTTGTAGAGCAGGTTGCGGATCCGGCTGCCCTCGGGCTGCGAGACGTCGATCTCGTAGCTCAGGTCGGGCGACGTGAACATGTCGAAGTTGTAGCCGGGGAAGCTGCTGACGAGCGGCTGCACGGTGGCTTGCGACGGGTCGATCCGGTTGAAGCGCTTGGCGGCCGTCTCGAGCCAGTTCTTCAGGTCGCTGCCGCTGATCTTCACGGCATAGACGGTGTTCGGATACAGGTAGAGGTCGGCCGCGTTGTTGATCGCCAGGCCGCCCGGCGCGACGTCGGTGAAATCGTTGCCGCCGCCGAAGCCGCTCTTGAACGGCGCGCTGACCGACAGCACCGGCAGCGACGCGTATTGCGGCAGGTTCGCCTGCACGTAGGTCGACACGTAATCGGCCTGCGCCTCGTTGACGATCTGGATCGCGCCCGGATCGCCCACGTCGGCGAAGTAGGTCGTCATGCGGTAGTCGGTGCTGCCCACCGGCGTCTTCACGTAGTCGATGGTGGCCTGATGCTCGGCCGCGATCGCCGCCGACACGCTCGGATCGGCCGCCACGTAGGTCTTGTCGGCGTTCTGCGTGGAGCGCGCCTCGACCGTGGTTTGGGTCTTGTCGACGTTCCAGCGCGTGCCGTCCCAGGCCAAACCGAGCTTGATCACGCCGAGGTGCTTGCCCCAGTAGTTCGCCATCACGGTCGGCACGCCGTTGACGGTGCCCTTGACCTTGTCCACGCCCGGCAGGTTGAACTGCGCGACGGTGCTGGTGGCGTCCGGGAACACCTGATGCGAGTGGCCGATCAGCATCGCGTCGATGCCGGGCACCTGCGCGAGCCACCAGCTGCCGTTTTCCATGGTCGGCGAGTACGGCGAGTTGTCGAGGCCGCCGTGCGAAATCGCGACGATCAGGTCCGCGCCCTTCGCGCGCATCTCGGGGATGTATTTCTCGGCCGCTTCCTTGAGGCCGGTCGTGTAGACCTTGCCGTCGAGCCAGCGCTTGTCCCAGTTCATGATCGCGGGCGGCGTGAAGCCGATGATGCCGACCTTGACGGGCGCGCTGACGGTCGTGCCGTCGGGCGCGGTGGCGCTGACCGTCCTGGTGACGATCGTGTACGGCTGGAACAGCGGCTGGTTGGTCTTGGCGCTGATCACGTTGGACAGCACCTGCGGGAAGTTCGGCCCCGCGCAGGTTTTCTGCTGCGACGGATCGGGCAGGCCGTCGATGTCGAAGCGGTTGCCGGTGACCTGCGACAGGTACGGCAGCCCGTAGTTGAACTCGTGGTTGCCGATCGCGCCGCCGTCGAACTTCGCCGCGTTCATCACCTTGTAGATCGCGAGCGTCTGGTCGCACGCCACCGGCTTGACCAGCGCCTGGTAGTCGGACAGCGCGGTGCCCTGGATCGTGTCGCCGTCGTCGAACAGCAGCGTGTTCGGGTATTGCTTGCGCGCGGCCGCGATCAGCGTGGCGACGCGCTCGAAGCCGATGGAATTGTCCGCGGCCAGCTTGAAATAGTCGTACGACAGCACGTTGGTGTGCAGATCGGTGGTTTCCAGCACGGCCAGCGTGGCGCGCGTGCCGGCCGGCGCTTGCGCGGCGGCGGACGGCGTGGCGGCGGGGCTGTCGTCGTCGCTGCCGCAGGCGGACAGCAACGAGGCGGTGAGCAGGGCGGTGGCGGCGAGCACGGCCGCATGCGCCGCGCGAACGCGGAACGGCGAATCGAAACGCATCGGAATGTCCTGTCTGTTTTTTTAGGGGCGGAATGAACGGCGCGCGGACGCCGTCGGCCAGAACCGTTCGCAAGTATCGAAAGCGTTCATGACGGCGTAATGAAAGCTTGTCGACCGGAAACTGGAAGATTTCCTCGGTGGGCGGCCTCGCCGGGGGCGGGCAAGTGCCGATCCCGCTTCTGGCGCGCGCGCAGATGGGGTTCGATACAATGGCCGCTGTCACTTTTTTCGAGACGCCCGTTCCTTGGACTTCCAGACACCACCGGGTTTGTCGGTCGATGCCGGCAGCGGCGACAAGACCGTGCGCCTGTCCGGGCAATGGACAGCGCTGGCCCTTGCACGCAACCGCGGCGCCGTGGTGCGCCGCGCGGAAAAGCTCGCGCGCGAACTGTCGCGCGGCGGCGCGCAGGACGGGCCGGGCGGCCGCTGGGATCTCTCGTCGATCGAGCGGCTCGATCACGTGGGCGGCCAGGCGCTCTGGCGCGTCTGGGGCCACCGGCTGCCGGACGGCGTGGCGCTCACCGCGAATCAGCGCACCATCTTCGAACGGATCCAGCGCCTCGACGAGGTGCGCGAGGCGCCCGAGCCGGTGGTGCGCCACGATCCGATCACGCGCTTCGGGCTGTCGCTGATGCAGTTCGGCGAGCATCTGTATGGCGGGATCGGCATGTTCGGGCGCGTGATTCTCGATTTCGGCTCGATCCTGCGCCGCCCCAAGACCATGCCGTGGACGGAAATCTCGGCCAACGTCTACAACGCCGGCGCGAAGGCGCTGCCGATCACCGCGCTGGTCGCGTTCCTGATCGGCATCGTGCTCAGTTACCTGTCGGCGCAGCAGCTTCAGCAGTTCGGCGCGAACCGCTATATCGTCAACATCCTCGGGCTGTCGGTGATCCGCGAGCTGGGGCCGGTGCTGTCCGCCATTCTGGTGGCCGGGCGCTCCGGCTCGGCCATCACGGCGCAGATCGGCGTGATGCGCGTGACCGAGGAGCTTGACGCGATGCGCGTGATGGGCATCCCGCACGGGCTGCGGATCGTGCTGCCGCGCGTGATCGCGCTCGGCGTGGCGATGCCGCTGCTCGTGATGTGGACCAACATCGTCGCGCTGTCGGGCGGCGCGCTGGCGGCCAAGCTGGTGCTCGGCATCGACGCCAATTTCTTCGTGCGCTCGCTGCCGAGCGTGGTGCCGATCGCGAACCTGTGGATCGGGATCGGCAAGGGCGTGGTGTTCGGCATGCTGATCGCGCTGGTGGGCTGCCATTTCGGCTTCCGCATCAAGGCCAACTCGCAGAGCCTCGGCGAGGGCACCACCACCTCGGTGGTCAGTTCGATCACGGTGGTGATCCTCGCCGACGCCGTGTTCGCGATCCTGTTCCAGAACGTGGGGCTCGGATGATGAACGACAGGCCAACTTCCGCCGGCGACACCGGCGCCGCCGCGGGCGACATGCAGCCGGCAAGCGCGGCGCATGCGTCCGACGGCGCGCCCGACTATGTGATCGAAGTGCGCGACATGACCAAGCGCTACGGTCGCAACGTGATCCACGAACACCTCGATTTCGACGTGCGGCAGGGCGAGATCGTCTCGATCGTCGGCGGCTCGGGCTCGGGAAAGACCACGCTGGTGCGGCAGATCCTCGGGCTGGAGCGGCCCACCTCGGGCACCGTGCGCGTGTTCGGCCAGGACATCGCCACGCTCGACACCGATTCCGCGCGCGTGATGCGCAGCCGCTCGGGCATGCTGTTCCAGCACGGCGCGCTGTTCTCGTCGCTGACGGTGTTCGACAACATCGCCCAGCCGCTGCGCGAGCTGGGCCGCGTGCCGCAGGATCTGCTGCACGAGATCGTCATGCTGAAGCTGGAGATGGTGGGCCTGCCGTGCAAGCACGCCTCGAAGATGCCGTCGGCGCTGTCGGGCGGGATGGTCAAGCGGGTCGGCATCGCGCGCGCGATCGCGCTGGAGCCGGAGCTGCTGTTCCTCGACGAGCCCACGGCCGGGCTCGACCCGCGCGCCTCCGACGAATTCGTCGACCTGATCGCCACGCTGCATCGCACGCTGGGCCTGACCGTCGTGATGATCACGCACGATCTGGACACGATGGTGGCGCTCTCCACGCGGGTGGCGGTGATCGCCGACCGCAAGGTGCTGGTGGCCGCGCCGGTGGAGGAGGCGGCCAGCGTCGATCACCCGTTCATCAAGGAATATTTCCTCGGACTGCGCGGCCGCCGCGCGTTGCAGGCGTTGCCGCCCGAGCGGCGCGCGAAGCTGCCGAAGGCGGCGCTCGAGCCGGCGCTCTCCAGCGTCGAGCTGTAACTGGAAGGAATCGCGAATGGAAAACAAATCTCATGCATTCTGGGCCGGGCTGTTCACCCTCGGGCTGCTGCTCGCGATCATCGCGACCGTGTTCTGGTTCAACGTCGACCGCACGGTGCGGATTCCCTACGATCTCGTCGCGCGCACCAACGTGACGGGCCTGTTCCCCGACGCGGACGTGCGCTATCGCGGGCTCGGCGTCGGCAAGGTCGCGTCGATCCATTTCGACCGCGCGCACCCGGGCGAGATCGACATCCGCATCCTGGTCGACAAGGACGCGCCGATCACGCGCTCGACCTACGGCAGCCTCGGCTTCCAGGGCGTGACGGGCATCGCGTTCGTGCAGCTCGACGATACCGGCACCGATCCCGCGCCGCTGCCCACCTCCGACAAGGCGATCGCGCAGATCCCGCTCCATCCGAGCCTGTTCGACCAGCTCCAGAAGCGCGGCGACGTGCTGCTCAAGCAGATGGAGGTGGCCGCGTCGAGCGTCAACGCGATGCTGTCGCCGCAGATGCGCGAGCAAATCGAATCGACGGCCAAGAGCGTGCAGCAGGCCGCCGACGGGGTCAGCGCGCTGACGCATTCGCTCGAACCGGTCACGGCGCAGTTGCCCGAAACCACGCGCCGCATGAATCAGGCGCTGGCCTCGGCCGATTCGCTGCTCGCGCCGCGCGGCCCGCTCGCCGCCAATCTCGACCGCGCCGGCAAGGCCGCCGAACAGGCGGGAACTGCGCTGACCTCGATGAATCAGACGCTGTCCGAACTGAATGCGAGCGTGCGTTACGAGACGCTGCCGCGCGTCAACGCGCTGAGCTCGAACATCGGCGAAACTTCGCGCACGGTGCGCGATGCGGCCGATGAATTCAGCCGCAACCCGCGCAGCCTGCTGTTCGGCGCGAGCGCCGGCCTGCCGGGCCCGGGCCCGGGCGAGGCGGGCTTCGCCTGGCCGCAGCCGGCCGGGCGCTGAG
>NZ_JAAGPF010000416.1 GCF_017104645.1 Burkholderia sp. Ac-20379 | reverse complement strand
GGTACACCGGCAGCCGGTCGAGCGCGAGCATGCGGCCCTGCACGCCGGCCAGCGGGCGCAGCCGCAGCCGCAGGCCGGCCCGCGCCGGGCGGTGGCGCGGCGGCACGAGGCCGGCCGCGGCCAGCGCGGCCGGCGTCTCGAAGTAGCGCGCCTCGGTCAGCTCGAGCGGCCACAGCGTCACGTCGTGCGCGCTGCGGTATTCGCAGGCGGTGCGCTCGCCGAAGCCGGTCAGGCTGCGCATCACCGTGTGCCGCGCAACCGCGTGCCCGGCCGGCGGCAGATCCTCGCTCGCGTCGGGATGCAGTTGCACCACCGCCATCGACGGAATCGGCGCGAGGTAATGCGGATAGATCATCTCCAGCAGATGCTGGGTGAACACCGGGTATTGCGCGTCGAGCTTCAGCTGCACGCGCGCGGCCAGGAACGCGAACCCCTCGAGCAGGCGCTCGACGTAAGGGTCCGCGCACTCGAAGCCTTCCATGCCGAGGCGGCCGGCCACCTTCGGGTAGGCGCGCGCGAATTCCGCGCCCATTTCCCGGACGTGCTGCAGTTCGCGGTTGTAGTAACGGAGAAGACGGGGATCCATGACGGTCAGCCGAAGTGTTGCGCGACGCGGAATTCGCCGGTTTCGAGATCGACGTCGGTGCGCAGGTAGAGGCCGAGCGGCATCGGCTGCGCCCACATCTGCGCCTCGATGCGAAAGCTCAGCGAACGGCCGTCCATGCGCGTGTCGTCGGCGTGCACGCGCACCTGCACGGTGTCGGCGATCAGGCGCGGCTCGAAATCGAGCAGCGCGACGCGGATGCGCTCCTGCAGCGTGCCCGAATCGATGCCCGCCAGCGTCGCGCCGGCCAGATCGGGAATGCCGAAATTCAGCACCGAGTTGCGCACGTGATCGAGGCCGTCGAGCGCGTCGAGCCGCTCGCCGTCCCATTGGCGCGTGCAGTTCAGCAACGCGGCGATGTCGCGCGTCACGCATTCGCGCAGCCGCGCGGCGGTGATCACGCGCTGCTCGCGGCTCTCGTCGGGCTCGTGCGGCGCGAGGTCGGTCAGGCGGTCGAGCAGCGAGGGCTGCAGGCGCTCCTGCGGCGTGAGTTCAGCCACCGCGGGGCTCCTGGCGCGCGTCGAACGTGATCGAGCGCACGTCGAGCAGCGAATGCTCGGCACGGTCGGTCGCCAGCATGCGCTGGCCCTGGCCCACGAAGCAGTCGGCATCCTGCTCGACCCACGCGGTGCGCGCGGCGAGCGTCAGCGCGGCCACACTGCAATGCTCGCTGCCCGGATAGCGGCACGGCACGAAGCCGACCGCCTCGCCGCCGGCCTGCCAGCCGATCCGCACCGGCGCCCAGACCTTGTCGCGCAGGTCGCTCGGCGCGTCGAAATCGAGCGAGCGCACCTGCGAGAACGGCACCCACGTGTAGCCGGCCTGGAGGATCACTTCGAGGCACGGGCCGAAACGCGGATCGGCGTCGGCGATCCAGTCGAACGGCTCGCCGTCGATGCGCCCCGCCACCGGCGGCGCGGCGTCGAACGCCTGGTTGCGCAACGCCAGGCCGTCCTTCGTGTGCCCGCTGCAGAGCGCCGCCAGCGATTGCACGAGCGGCACGTGCCAGGGCTCCGCCTCGCCGACCATCGGCGGCAGCGCGCTGCCGGCCATCACGGCCGCGCGCTCGATCTCGCCGCGCAGCGCGGCGCCGTAGGCGCTGGCCATCAGCGCGTTCTGCGGATCGAGTTCATGGGCGACCGCCAGTTGCCGCTCGGCGCGCGCCCATTCGCCGAGCAGGGCCAGCAACTGGAACAGGAACACGCGCAGCCGGGCGTCGGCCGGGCGGCTTCTGACCTCGGCGGACAGCGCGCGCAGCGCTTCGTCCAGCTGCCCGCTGGCGAGCAGCGTTTCGGGGCTGGCGGTGACAGGAAGGGAGCTCACGGCGAAACATTCCTTGGTTGGCGGGGCTGGGAACGGAACCGGGCGCGCGGCCCGGCTCCGGTGCGCATACGGCGATGCGGCTTACTGCTTGGCGACCTGCTGGATGTCGTACGTGAAATCCTTGGTGCCGCCGCTGGCCTTGCCTTCGTCGTCCTGCGGCTGGAACGAATACTTGAACTTGCCGAAGTGCAGCGTGATGTTCTCGGTCAGCCGTTCGTCCGAGCCGGTGCCGCCGGTGGACACCGACGTGATCAGCACGCCCTCGCTCAGTTCGATCGTCACGAAATCGGTCTGCTGGCCGGTGGCGTTGGTCACGTACAGGTAGGCGGTTTCGAGGCGCGCGCCGGTGCAGCAGGCGTTCAGGATCGCGTTCGAGCAGCTGTCGATGTACTTCGTGATGGTGATGTCCTGGATGTTGGCCTTGCCGCCCGACGCGTAGCCCGCGCCGGTGTGCAGGTTGCCGGTGTTGCTGACGCCCCACGACCACGCGATGATCGGCACCTCGTTCTTGTGCTTCGAGTGGTTGGATGCGCCCTGGATCGTGACCGAACCAGAGCCGAATTTCAGGTGCATGTCGAATGCCATAGTTGCCTCTGTGCGTTGCTGATGAGATTGCTCGCCGGTTCGACGAACGATGGGACCGGCGCGTCGCCGCGCCGGCCGGAATGCCGCTTAAGTCGCGCGCCCGGACGGCAGCCGCGACACGAGACGCAGCGACACGGTCAGCCCTTCGAGCTGGTAATGCGGCTTCAGGAAGAACTTCGAGGTGTAGTAGCCGGGGTTGTCCTCCACCTCCTCCACGATCACCTGCGCGGCGGCCAGCGGCTTGCGCGCCTTGGTTTCCTCGCTGGAATTCACCGGGTCGCCGTCCACGTAGTTCATGACCCAGTTCGACAGCCAGTTCTCCATCTGCTCGCGCGTGCTGAACGAGCCGATCTTGTCGCGCACGATGCACTTGAGGTAGTGCGCGAAACGGCAGCACGCGAACATGTACGGCAGCCGCGCGGACAGATTCGAATTCGCGGTGGCGGCCGGATCGTCGTATTCCTCGGGCTTGGCCACCGACTGCGCGCCGATGAACGCGGCCACGTCGGAGTTCTTGCGATGCACGAGCGGCATCAGGCCCATCTTGTCGAGCTCGGCCGAGCGGCGATCGGTGATGGCGATCTCGGTCGGGCATTTCATGTCCACGCCGCCGTCGTCGCTCGGGAACGTGTGCACCGGCAGGTCCTCCACCGCGCCGCCCGATTCCACGCCGCGAATGCGCGTGCACCAGCCGTACAGCTTGAACGAGCGGTTGATGTTGACCGCCATCGAATAGGCCGCGTTCTGCCAGGTGTACTTGGCCGAATCCGCGCCTTCGGTGTCTTCCTCGAAATCGAACTCCTCGACCGGGTCCGTCTTCGCGCCGTACGGCAGACGCGCCAGCGTGCGCGGCATGGTCAGCGCGAGATAGCGCGCGTCGTCCATCTCGCGCAGCGAGCGCCAGCCGGCGTAATCGGGCGTCGTGAAGATCATCGACAGGTCGCGCGGGTTCGCCAGCTCGTTCCAGTTCTCCATGCCGAGCAGCGACGAATCGGCGGCCGCGATGAACGGCGCGTGCGAGGCCGCGGCGATCTGCGAGATGCCGCGCAACAGTTCGATATCCTGAGGACTGTGGTCGAAGTAATAATCGCCGATCAGGCAGCCGTAAGGCTCGCCGCCGAGCTGGCCGTATTCTTCCTCGTACACGCGCTTGAACACGGGGCTCTGATCCCAGGCCACGCCCTTGAAGCGCTTGAGGTTCTTGCCGAGCTCCTTCTTCGAGACGTTCATCACGCGGATCTTCAGCATCGGATCCGTTTCGGAATTCGTCACGAGGTGATGCAGCCCGCGCCACGCGCCTTCCAGCTTCTGGAAATCGGCGTGATGCATGATGCGGTTCAATTGTTCGCTGAGCTTGCGATCAATTTCGGCGACGTAGGCGTTGATGGTTTGCGTCACGTCGTCGGACACGACGTTCGCGTCCTGCAGCACCTGTTCGGCGAGCGTGCGCACCGCGGCTTCCACTTCCTCCTTCGCGCGCTCGTTCTTCGGCTTGAATTCCTTGTTCAGCAGGGCCGCGAAATCGCTGGCGCCGCTCGTCTCGAGCTGCGCGCCGGCCGGGGCGAGTTGTTGCTGGCTGTCCATGTCGCCATCACTCCTGTTCGGGTTCGGTGCCGGCGGGCTTCGGCGCCGCGCTCAGCGATTGCAGCAGCGCCGGATCCTTGAGCGCGCGCTCGATCAGCTTTTCCGCGCCGGCCTTGCCGTCGAGGTAGGTGCCGAGATTGGCCAGTTGCGTGCGCGCCTCCAGCAACTTCGCGAGCGATTCGACCTTGCGCGCCACGGCGGCCGGCGAGAAGTCGTCCATGCTCTCGAACGTGATGTCCACTTCGAGATTGCCCTGGCCCGTCAGCGTGTTCGCCACGTTGAAGTTGACGCGCGGCTTCATCGACTGCATGCGGCTGTCGAAGTTGTCGACGTCCACTTCGAGTGCCTTGCGCTCCTCGATCGGCGGCAGATCGCCGGCGTTCGCGCCGGACAGATCCGACATCACGCCCATCACGAACGGGATCTGGACTTTCTTCTGCGCGCCGTACAGCTCGACGTCGTACTCGATCTGTACGCGCGGCGCCCGATTGCGGGCAATGAATTTCTGACTGCTCTGCCTCGTTGCCATGCGCTGGCTCCTTTCAGGTGCATTGGGTTTCAGGGATTCGACGCGGCCAGCCGGCACACCCCGATCGCGATGGACCCGCGTCGTGCCGCGACCGTCGTCCACGCTCACAGAACAGCGCGGGGTCGCCGTCTATTCCACTTTTTTTCAGCGGTTCGAGCGATGCGGGTCGCGTGCCGGTTCGTGTTTCAGCTTGCGTGAACCAGAACACCCGGCATGCGCGGGATATTCCACGGCGCATGCGTTTCGGCGGGCCGAACGCCGATGGAATAAACCGGCCGGGCCGGCTGTTCAGTCAGTACCCGCGCATCAATCGGGCTCAACCGGGCTCAACCGGGCGCGGATTCACGGCATCGCACGCAATGAAACTTTCAGGAACCTTCGAATGGATGGCAGGAATCGGCGCGCTGCGGCTCGCGCCGCTGGCGCTGCTCGCGGTCGCGCCGCTCGCGCGGGCCGACTGGACGTTCGTGCACGCCGATCCGCAAGGCGCGCCCGTCAGGACGATCCATGCGGCCAGCGTGTATACGGCGCAGGCGGGCCAGCGCTTCGCGCAGGACGACATCGTCGAGACGCCGCCCGGCAGCGCGATCCAGTTGCAGGACGCGAGCGGCAACCTGCTCGCGCTCGGCCCCGGCACGCGCGCGATGCTGACGCGCGACGCGCATGTCGCGCTGCTGCGCGGCTGGATCAAGGTGGTTCGAGCCTGTGACGGGCATCGCTCGGGCTGCGCCGCGCCGGTGGTCGAGACGGCCGGCACGCGCATCGCGCCGGCCGCGGACA
>NZ_JAAGPF010000415.1 GCF_017104645.1 Burkholderia sp. Ac-20379 | reverse complement strand
AGATCCTGACCAGCTGCCCGTCGTGCCTGCAGGGCCTGTCGCGCTACAACGAGGACGCCAACATCGACGCCGATTACATCGTCGTCGAGATCGCCCGCAACGTGCTCGGCGAGAACTGGATGGCGGACTACGTGAACCACGCGAACAACGGCGGGATCGAGCGGGTCCTGGTGTAAAGTCGGGGCGTCCCATCAGCAAGGAACTGACGATGGATTGCGTATTCTGCCGGGAAGACGGCGGCGAGCTGTTGTGGAAGGACGATGCGCTGCGCGTCGTGCTGGCGACCGGCGAAACCGATTACCCCGGGTTCTGCCGCGTGATCTGGCACGCGCACGTCGCCGAGCTTTCCGATCTGACCGAGGCCGAGCGCGCACGCCTGATGCGCGTGGTGGTGGCGGTGGAGCGCGCCGTGCGGCGCGTGATGCAGCCCGCCAAGGTCAATCTGGCGAGCCTCGGCAATCAGGTGCCGCACCTGCACTGGCACGTGATTCCGCGCTTCTCGAACGACGCCCACTTTCCGCAGCCGGTGTGGGCGCCGCGTCAGCGCTCGGTGTCGGACGCGCTGCTGCGCTTGCGCACGGCGCAGGCCACGCTGCTGCACAATGCGGTGCACGAGGAAATCGAACAGGCTTTGAACGCGAGGGATTCATGAGCGGCTTGACCCCGACGACGCCGGTTCCGTCCGGCGTCGTCGTGCACGCGGTGTCGCGCGTGCTCGAATTGCAGTATCCGAATGGCGACAGCTTCCGGATTCCGTTCGAACTGATGCGCGTGTTTTCGCCGTCGGCGGAAGTGCGCGGGCACGGCCCCGGGCAGGAAACGCTGCAGACCGGCAAGCGTACCGTGACGATCACGGCGCTCGAAGGCGTCGGCAACTACGCGTTGCAGCCGACCTTCTCGGACGGCCATTCCACCGGCATCTATTCGTGGGATCTGTTGTACGAGCTGGCGACGCGCCAGGACGCGCTCTGGCGCGAGTATTTCGACAAACTGCAGGCGGCGGGCGTCGAACGCGATGCGCCGATGCCCCAGGCGGGCGCTGCGCGCGGCCACTGCCACTGACCATCACCGACTGAACCGACGGCGCCGCATCCGGCGCCGTCTTGCCATTTCCAGAGGATTCACGCGATGAGCAAAACCCATTTCGGCTTCGAAACCGTCGACGAGGGCGACAAGGCGAAAAAGGTGGCGGGGGTGTTCCACTCGGTCGCGAGCAACTACGACCTGATGAACGACCTGATGTCGGCCGGCATGCACCGCGCCTGGAAGGCGTTCACGATCGCGCAGGCGAACGTGCGTCCCGGCTTCAAGGTGCTCGATATCGCGGCCGGCACCGGCGATCTGACCAAGTCCTTCGCGAAGGCCGCCGGCCCGACCGGCGAGGTCTGGCACACCGACATCAACGAATCGATGCTGCGCGTGGGCCGCGATCGCCTGCTCGACAAGGGCGTGGTGACGCCGTCGCTGCTGTGCGACGCCGAGAAAATTCCGTTTCCGGACAACTACTTCGATCTGGTGACCGTGGCGTTCGGGCTGCGCAACATGACCCACAAGGATGCCGCGCTGGCCGAGATGCGCCGCGTGACGAAGCCGGGCGGGCGGGTTTTCGTGCTGGAATTCTCGAAAGTCTGGGCGCCGCTGAAAAAAGCCTACGACGTGTATTCTTTCAAAGTATTACCGTGGCTTGGCGACAAATTCGCGAAAGATGCAGACAGTTACCGGTATCTTGCCGAATCTATCCGGATGCACCCCGATCAGGACACCCTGAAGACGATGATGGAACAGGCGGGCCTCGACGCTGTCAAATATTACAATTTGTCAGGTGGCGTGGTAGCGTTACACCTAGGAACCAAGTACTAAGGGGTTCCATCCATACAATTGTCTTTCAATCTGGAGATGGTGATGTCTGATTCCCGTTCGTTCAACAACCGCAGCAAGCAGCCGGGGCCGTGGGCGCGACGGATCGGCACGCTGTTCATGGTCGGCCTGCTGACGGCCGGCACATTCGCGTCGCTCGATGCCGAAGCCAAGCGCATGGGCGGCGGGCGCAGCATCGGCCGCCAATCCCAGATGGTTCAGCAACGTCAGGCCACGCCGCCGGCGCAGCAGCCGATGCAGCAGGCCGCACCGGCCCAGCGCGGCGTGCAGCCGACCCCGGCCGCGCAGCCGAACCGCTCGCGCTGGCTCGGGCCGATCGCCGGCCTGGCCGCCGGCCTCGGCATCGCGGCGCTGCTGTCGCACTTCGGCCTGGGCGGCGCGTTCGCCAGCATGATGGCGAACGTGATCATCATCGCGCTGCTGGCCTTCATCGGCATCTGGATCGTCCGCAAGATCATGAATCGCAACCGCAAGCCGGAACCGGCCTACGCGGGCGCGGGTTCGTCGATGAACCGCGGCGGCTACGACACCGGCTCGAACGCGAACGGCGGTTATGCCAGCCCGAGCTACTCGGCCCAGCCGCAACCGGCCTCGTCGAGCAGCTACGCCAACGAAGCCGCCGGCGTGTTCGGCGGTGCGGCGGCAGGCACGGCAGCCGGTGCGATGGCGGCATCGGTGCCGGCCGGCTTCGACACCGAAGCGTTCGTGCGCAATGCCAAGGTCTACTTCATCCGCCTGCAGGCGGCCTGGGACGAAGGCAACATGGCCGACATCCGCGAATTCACCACGCCGGAAATGTTCGCCGAGGTGAAGGTCGATCTGGCCTCGCGCGGCGCCGGCAAGAACCAGACGGACGTGGTGCAGCTCGATGCCGAACTGCTCAGCGTCGAGCAGAACGGCAGCCAGTCCGAAGCCAGCGTGCGCTTCCACGGCCTGATCCGCGAATCGGCCAATGCCGGCCCGGAGCCGTTCGAGGAAGTGTGGAATCTGACGAAATCGGGCAACGAAGGCTGGCTGCTGGCCGGTATCCAGCAGATCAACCTGCACTGAGCCTCGCGGATTTCCGGCTCCGCGCGATCCGGCCCGAAGCTGGAGCAGGGCGGAGCCGATCCGACGTTACAATAGAAACCCGCGTGGGCACCCTGCCTGCGCGGGTTTTTTTACTCAGTCCGATGACCTTTGCCGCCAAGTCTGTCGCCGCTGCCGTCAACCATCTGCTCGCCCGTGAATCCTGGGCGCGCGATCGCCTGATTCCCTACGCTGGGAAAACCGCCAGACTCGAGTTCGCTCCCGTCACGCTCGTGCTGCTGGTGCAGCCCGACGGGTATTTCGCGGCCGTCGAGGCGCACGAGGCGCCGCAGGTCGATGTCTCGATCGCGCTCGGCGGTGCGCAGCGCTCGCCGTTCGACGCCGTCACGGCCTTCGTGCAGGGCGGCCAGGCCGCCGTCATGAAGCACGTCAAGCTCGAAGGCGACGCCGAATTCGCTACCCAACTGGCCAAGCTCGCCGAGCATCTGCGCTGGGAGCCCGAAGAGGATCTCGCGCGCGTGGTGGGCGATGCAGCCGCCTACCGGATCGCCACGCTGGTTCGCTCCGCGGGCGATCAAGCCCGTCGCACCGGCCGCAATCTGCTCGATTCACTGACCGAATATTTCCTCGACGAGGACCCCCAGGTCGTGCGGCGTGCCGCGCTGGCCGATTTCGACGCCGAACTGGCGCGGGCCCGCGATGCGCTGGCCCGTGTCGAGAAGCGGGTCGAACGACTCGAACAAGGATTGGGCGCACGGGCGGGCGGCAGCTCGCGCGGCGCGCACTGAAGGACCGTCACGCATGCGCATTTTCCGTTTCATCAAAATCGTCTACACGCTGATCCGTTTCGGTCTCGACGAGGTCATGCTGTCGCGCATCGACGATCGCCGCATCAAGCTGCTGTTGCGCATCACCACGATCGGCCGCAAGTTTTCCGATCCGCCCGCAGTGCGCCTGCGTCATGCACTGGAAAGCCTCGGCCCGATCTTCGTCAAGTTCGGGCAGGTGCTCTCCACGCGGCGCGACCTGCTGCCGCCCGATTTCGCGATCGAACTGGCGCGGCTCCAGGATCAGGTGCCGCCGTTCGATTCGGCGCTGGCCATGTCGCTGGTCGAGAAGTCGCTCGGCGCGCCGATCAGTTCGGTGTTCGACGAATTCGATCCGGTGCCGGTCGCCAGCGCGTCGATCGCCCAGGTCCATTTCGCCCGGCTCAAGGAAGGCGCACACGCCGGCAAGGAAGTGGCCGTCAAGGTATTGCGGCCGAACATGCTGCCGGTGATCGATTCCGACATGGCGTTGCTGCGCGACATCGCGATCTGGGCCGAACGGCTCTGGCCCGACGGCCGGCGCCTGAAGCCGCGCGAGGTGGTGGCCGAATTCGACAAGTACCTGCACGACGAGCTCGATCTGATGCGCGAGGCCGCGAACGGCAGCCAGCTGCGCCGCAACTTCGCCGGGCTCGATCTGCTGCTGGTGCCCGAGATGTTCTGGGATTACAGCTCGCAATCGGTGCTCGTGATGGAGCGCATGAACGGCGTGCCGATCAGCCAGGTCGAGGTGCTGCGCGCGGCCGGCGTCGACATTCCGAAGCTCGCGCGCGAAGGCGTGGAGATCTTCTTCACGCAGGTGTTCCGCGACGGCTTCTTCCACGCCGACATGCACCCCGGCAACATCTTCGTGAGCCTCGATCCGAAGCAGCTCGGGCGCTATATCGCGCTCGATTTCGGGATCGTCGGCGCGCTGTCCGATTTCGACAAGAACTACCTCGCGCAGAATTTCCTCGCGTTCTTCAAGCGCGACTATCACCGCGTCGCGACGCTGCATCTCGAATCGGGCTGGGTGCCGCCCAACACGCGCGTCGAGGAGCTGGAGAGCGCGATTCGCGCCGTCTGCGAGCCGTATTTCGATCGCGCGCTCAAGGATATTTCGCTCGGCCAGGTGCTGATGCGGCTGTTCTCCACCTCGCGCCGCTTCAACGTCGAGATCCAGCCGCAACTCGTGCTGCTGCAGAAAACCATGCTGAACGTCGAGGGCCTGGGCCGCTCGCTGGATCCGGAACTCGATCTCTGGAAGACTGCGAAGCCGTATCTGGAGCGCTGGATGACCGAGCAGATCGGCCTGCGCGGCTGGTACGAGCGCTTCAAGGTGGAGGCGCCGCAATGGAGCAAGACGCTGCCGCAGTTGCCGCGCCTGATCCATCATGCGCTGTCCGAGCGGCACGATTCGCCGCGCTCGGCCAACGACGAACTGATGCAGCAGATCCTGCTCGAACAGAAGCGCACCAACCGGTTGCTGCAGGCGCTGCTCGTGTTCGGCATCGCAGTGGGCGTCGGTGCGATCGTCGCGCGCGTGCTGATCCTGCTGGCGGCCGGCGCCTGACGCTGGGTGGCACGGTGCCCGACGCCACGGAGTGGCCCGGGCTTTCGGATATAATTCAAGGTTTTGCAAGACGTTTCTAGTTTCCGCGGGAAAAGATCATGCCGATTTACGCCTACCGTTGCGATGCGTGCGGTTTCGCGAAGGACGTGCTCCAGAAGATGAGCGACGCGCCGTTGTCCGTGTGCCCTGAGTGCGGGAAGGATGCTTTCCGCAAGCAGGTCACGGCCGCCGGCTTCCAGTTGAAGGGTTCGGGCTGGTACGTGACCGATTTCCGCGGCGGCTCCGGCGGCGCAAGCGCGCCGGCCACCGGCGCGGCAGGCGGCGAATCCGCGGGCGGCGAGGCGGCCAAGCCGGCGGACG
>NZ_JAAGPF010000414.1 GCF_017104645.1 Burkholderia sp. Ac-20379 | reverse complement strand
GCCGGCCCGCGCGCAAGCCGCGGCGGCGGCGCCCGCCGCCGAAACGCGCGGCGGCGTGCTGCGCCACCCGACCACGCAGGACATGAGCCGCTTCAACGCGCTCTACAACAAGGCACGCTACGGCGACGCCATCAAGCTCGCGCGCTCGCTGACGCAGCGCTACCCGTCGAGCAACCTGGCCTGGCGCTCGCTCTGCAACGCGATGCACAAGGACGGCCAGTATCTGGAAGCGATCGAGCCGCTCGCGCAAGCCACCGCGCTCGATCCGAGCGACGTCGCGATGGGCCTGCTGCATGCCGACGTGCTGCGCCTCGCCAACCGCCTCGCCGATTCGGAACGCGAGATCCGCCGCGCGATCGCGCTCGATCCGGACAACGCCGAAATGTGGCGCGTGCTGAACGCCACGCTGACGGCCGCGGGCCGGACCGTCGAGGCGATCGAGGCGGGCCGCCGCTCGGTCGAACTGGCGCCGAATTCCGTACAGATGCACGGCTCGCTGGCCGTCGCGCTCAGCGAACTGGGCGCCACCGCCGAAGCCGAGGCCTGCTTCGGCCGCGCACACGAACTGGCGCCGCGCGACGCCGCGGTGCACAGCAACCTGCTGTTCTGCCGCACCCACAACCCGGGGCTGGATACCGCGGCGCTGTTCGCCGAACACCGCGAGTTCGCGAAGATCCACGAGGCGCCGTATCTCGCGCGCTGGCCGAACCATGCCAACAAGCGCGATCCGGAGCGCAAGCTGCGCGTCGGCATCGTGTCGGGCGACATGTTCAATCACGCGGTGGCCTCGTACGCACTGCCGATCCTCGAAACGCTGAAGGACGATCCGACGTTCTCGCTGCACGTCTATCACAACCACACGCTCGAGGATCAGATCACGGTGCGGCTGCGCGCCTGCGTGCAGCACTGGACGACGGTGGCCGGCTTCACCGACGATCGTCTGGTCGACCGCATCCGCGCCGACCGGATCGACATCCTGCTCGACCTGTCCAGCCACACCGGCCGCAACCGGCTGCCGGTGTTCGCGCGCAAGCCTGCGCCGGTGCAGATCTCGTGGATCGGCTATCCGGGCACCACCGGCCTGGAAGCGATGGACTACTACCTGGCCGACCGCCACGCGATCCCGTTCGGCGAGATGGAGCGCCAGTTCACCGAGAAGATCATCCACATGCCGGCCAACAGCACGTTCAAGCCGGCCGAGCACGCGCCGCCGGTCAACCTGCTGCCGGCGCTGCACAACGGGCACGTGACGTTCGCCAGCTTCAACCGCCTGAACAAGCTGCGTCACGACGTGATCGCGGTGTGGGCGCGCGTGCTGCACGCCGTGCCGAATGCGCGGATGCGGATCGGGGCCATTCCGAACGACGGCGGCACGGAGATGCTGCTCGACTGGTTCACCGCCGAAGGCATCGCGCACGACCGGCTCGACCTGCAGCCGCGCGCGCAGATCGCCGTCTATCTGCAACAGCATCACCACGTCGACCTCTGCCTCGACACGTTCCCGTACACCGGCTCGACCACCGCGCTCAACGCGCTCTGGATGGGCGTGCCGACCGTGACGATCCGCGGCGCGACGCTCGCGGGCAGCGCCGGCGCGGTGTGGATGTCGTCGGCCGGCCTCGACCAGTTCGTGGCGCGCGACACCGACGATTTCGTCGCCAAGGCCGTGGCCTTCGCGAACAATCCGCAGGAGCTGGCCGCCCTGCGCAGCAGCATGCGCGAACGCTGCCGCAACATGACGAGCTTCCAGCCCCCGCGCGTCGCGCAGGGCGTGGCCGACGCGATGCGCATGGCCTGGCGGCGCTGGTGCGCCGGCGAGCCGGCCGCACCGTTCACGGTGCCAGAGCGCTCCGCCGAATCCAGCGCGGCAGCCGCCGAACCCGCCGTTCTCACCGGAGAAGCACGATGAACGCCTTGCCGCTGCGCGCCGTCGAAGTCGAACCTGTCGTCGACGAGCGCATCTATGTGACGCAGCCGCACCTGCCGCCGCTGGCCGAGTTCCTGCCGTATCTGGAACAGATCTGGGACAGCAAGGTGCTCACCAACGCCGGCCCGTTCCATCAGAAACTCGAGAAGGCGCTCTGCGAGTATCTCGGCGTCAAGCACCTGGCGCTGTTCACGAACGGCACGCTGGCGCTGGTCACGGCCCTGCAGGCGCTGCGCATCACGGGCGAGGTGATCACCACGCCGTATTCGTTCGTCGCCACCGCGCACTCGCTGCTGTGGAACGGCATCAAGCCGGTGTTCGTCGACATCGATCCGCACACGCTGAACCTCGATCCGAAGAAGATCGAGGCGGCCATCACGCCGCAGACGGCCGCCATCATGCCGGTGCACTGCTATGGCCGGCCGTGCGACGTCGAAGCGATCCGCCGCATCGCCGACAACTACAACCTGAAGGTGATCTACGACGCCGCGCACGCGTTCGGCGTGCAGATGCACGACAGCAGCGTGCTGGTGCACGGCGACCTGTCGATCCTGAGCTTCCACGCCACCAAGGTGTTCAACACCTTCGAAGGCGGCGCGATCATCTGCCCGGACGCGAAGACCAAGCAGCACATCGATCACCTGAAGAATTTCGGCTTCGTGGACGAAGTGACGGTGGTGGCGCCCGGCATCAACGCCAAGATGAGCGAGATCAACGCGGCGTTCGGGCTGCTGCAGTTGGAGCACGTCGATGCGGCGCTCGCGCGCCGCGCCGAGATCGACGCGCGCTACCGCGAACTGCTGGCCGACGTGCCGGGCATCCGCTGCGTGCCGCCGGTGGACGCGAAAGTGGTCAATCACTCGTACTTCCCGGTGCTGGTGGACGACGATTTCCCGCTCTCGCGCGACGCGCTCTACGAGCACCTGCGCGATCACGAGATCTACAGCCGCCGCTATTTCTATCCGCTGATCTCGGATTTTCCGAACTACCGCGGGCTGCCTTCCGCGCATCCGGACAACCTGCCGGTCGCGCGCGACGTGTCGCGCCGCGTGCTGTGCCTGCCGATCTATCCGGCGCTCACCGACGCGAACATCGAGCGCGTCGTGTCGCTGATCGCCGAGGCCGGCCGATGAATTCGCGCGCCGCGATCCTCGACATCGCGAGCCATCTTCCCGACGGCGTGCTCGGCAACGACGCGCTCGCGGCGCTCTATCCCGAGTGGCCGGCCGAGAAGATCCTCGCGAAGACGGGGATCCGCGAACGGCGCATCGCCGCCGACGGCGAAACCGCGTCCGACCTCGCGTTCGCGGCCGCCCAGCGGCTGTTCGCGAAGGGCACGGTGAGCGCGGCGCAGATCGATTTCGTGATCCTCTGCACGCAGGCGCCCGATTACATCCTGCCCGCCTCGGCCTGCATCCTGCAGCACCGGCTCGGCATCCCGACCCACGCGGGCGCGTTCGACGTCAACCTCGGCTGTTCGGGCTATGTCTACGGGCTGTCGCTGGCCAAGGGCCTGGTGGAAACCGGCGCGGCGCGCTGCGTGCTGCTGCTGACGGCCGACACCTATTCGAAATATCTGCACCCGCTCGACAAGAGCGTGCGCACGCTGTTCGGCGACGGCGCCACCGCCACCGCGATCGGCGTGGACGAACACGGCGACGCGGGCGGCGCCGAACCGATCGGCCCGTTCGTGTTCGGCACCGACGGGCGCGGCGCCGGCAACCTGATCGTGCGCGCGGGCCTGTTCCGCGAGCCGCGCAGCGCCGCCAGCGCGGTGGAGCGCGAGGACGCCTCGGGCAACGTGCGCACCGACGAACACCTGTACATGAACGGCGCCGAGGTGATGGCGTTCTCGCTGGCCGAAGTGCCGCGCGCGGCCGACCGGCTGCTCGAGCGCGCCAACCTCGCGCGCGACGACATCGGCTGCTTCGTGCTGCACCAGGCGAACCGGTTCATGCTCGAAGCGCTGCGCAAGAAGATGAAGATTCCCGAGGATCGCTTTCCGATCCTCGTCGAGCACACCGGCAACACGGTGTCGTCGACGCTGCCGCTCGCCCTCGAGCAACTGCGCGCCGACGGCAGGCTCGCGCGCGGCACGCGTGCGATGCTGCTCGGATTCGGCGTCGGCTACTCGTGGGCCGGCTGTCTGTTGAACTGTTAGCAGGAAACGCAATGAACGCATTCTACGAAGGTCTCGCGGAAGTCTTCGAAATCGATACCGCCGAGGTGTCGCCCGCCCTGGTGCTCGCCGAGCACAACTGGGATTCGCTCGCGATCGTCTCGACCATCGCGCTGGCCGACGATTGCTTCGGCGTGCTGTTGAGCGGCCAGGCGCTCGGCGAGTGCAAGACGGTCGCCGACATCGACGCGCTGATCGCCGCGCAGAAGGGCTGAGCTTGAACGCGCCGCTCGCCCCGATCGGCCGGGAACTGCGCGCAGGCGGCGTCCGCCTGGCCGGCGTGGTGTCGTGCCTGCCCGCGCAGGACGTGCCGAACACGGCGTTCGTCGAGCGCTTCGGCGAGGCGGCGGTGCGCGACGTGGTCAAGATGATCGGCGTCGAACGCCGCCGCCGCGCGGCCGAGCACCAGACGGCCGGCGACCTGTGCCGCGCGGCCGGCGCGCATCTGCTGCAGGGGCTGGGCTGGCGCGGCGAGGACGTCGATGCGGTGCTTTTCGTCTCGCAGACGCCCGACTACCGCCTGCCCGGCACCGCGTTCGTGCTGCAGGCCGCGCTGGGCCTGCCGGCCGCGTCCATCGCGCTCGACATCAACCTCGGCTGCTCGGCCTATCCGCAGGCGCTGTGGCTCGGCATGAACCTGATCCGCAGCGGCGCGGCGCGGCGCGTGCTGCTGGCGGTGGGCGACACGATCAGCAAGCTGGTCGATCCCGAGGACCGCGCCACCGCGCTGCTGTTCGGCGACGCGGGCACCGTCACCGCGCTCGAAGCCGACCCGAACGCGCCCGACGCGCACTTCGTGATCGGCTCGGACGGCGGCGGCGCGCCGAACCTGATCGTGCCGGCCGGCGGCTGCCGCCCCGCGCCGGCCGACGATCCGCGCCTGGCGGGCCGCTCGCCCGCGCACCTGTACATGGACGGCGGCGAGATCTTCAACTTCACGCTGAAGCGGATCCCGCCGCTGGTGGCGCGCACGCTCGAGCTCTCGGGGCACGGCGTGGACGGCCACGACGCCTTCCTGTTCCACCAGGCGAACCTGTTCATGCTGAAGCATCTCGCGAAGAAGGCCGGGCTGCCGGCCGAGCGCGTGCCCCTCAACCTGAACGCCTACGGCAACACGAGCTGCGCCTCGATCCCGCTGCTGATGACCACCGACCTGCGCGAGGCGCTCGCCACGCGCGCGATGCGGCTGGCGATGTTCGGCTTCGGGGTCGGCTATTCGTGGGCTTCGGCCTCGCTCGTGACGGGGCCGCTCGCCGTCGTCGACACCATCGAAACATGACCGTCTTTTCCGATCGCTGCCTGGCCGGCGGCACCTATCTCGTCACCGGCGCCTCGTCGGGCCTCGGCCGCGCCACGGCCATCGCGATCGCCGCCGCGGGCGGCCGCGTGATCGCCGGCGGGCGCA
>NZ_JAAGPF010000038.1 GCF_017104645.1 Burkholderia sp. Ac-20379 | reverse complement strand
CCGGCGACGGATCGCCGGCCGCCACGCGGGCGCTCGCATAATCGTCGAGCACCGCCAGCGAGGCCGGCGCGACGCCCGGCGCATCGGGCGCGTCGGGTGCATCGAGCGCCTCGCACATGCAGCGCGACACCTGCTCGGCATAGGCGCGCCAGTCTGCCGGGGCGTCGTCGCGATCGATCGCGCGCGCCGCGACGACGCCCGGCGCACCGGAGAACGTCGCGCGCAACGCGCCGGCCCATCGCGCGAGCAGGCTCATACCGTTTCGGCTTTGCCGCGCGCGCCCTTGGCCGGTACAACGGCGTCCGACGCCGGCTCCGGCGTTGCCGCGGCGTCGCCCTGCTGCACGCGCGCGGCCGCTTCCTGTTCGGCCATCGCCGGACGATTGCGCAGATGCAGCAGAAACTCCTGCACCAGGCGATCCCACAATTCGATGGTCGAGCGCAGGTAGCGTTCGGACACGCCGCCGGCCACGATCACGTCCATCTCGAGCGCGAGGAACGCGCCGTGGTTAGCCAGCCGCGCGAAACGCTTGGTGCGGTTCCAGTCCGCCACCAGTTCGGCCGGCAATTCGCCCTGCACCTGCAGCACGCAGCTCATCGTGTAGTCGAAGAAGCGCGCCTCGGCCGGGGTGGCGGGCGCACCGCCCGCCGAATTGCCGAAGCGCACCGCGAAGCCCACGCCCTGGCTGGCGCTCATCAGTTGCGCCGCGCCGTTCTGTTCCGCCAGCGTCACGCGGTAACCGGCGCGCCGCAGCACCTCGGCGAGCTGCTCCACCCCGATCGATTCGATCGCCACGTCGTGCGCGCCGCGCGCTTCGTCGTTGCCCTGCTTCATATCAGCCATGATGTCGTTTCCGTTGGTATTGCCAATCGATCCGGCCAGGCCGGCTCGTCAGTGCTCGCCCTTCGCTGCCGGTGCGGGCCGCGCAGCGGGGTCGTATTTGCCGGCGTACAGATCGTCGCCGTAGCGTTGCGCGATGTCGTCGTATTTCACGCGCGCCGACGTGGCGAACGGCTGCCGCGTCGACAACACGGTGCCGAGATCCACATGCTCGTAGGCATCGAGAATCTCGTGGCCGACGCGGTACAGATCCGCATTGTGGGCACGGCAGGTTTGCAGTTGCGTGTCACGCGCCTGCAAATCGTCCTGCAACCGTTTGCGTTGCGCATCCTGATCGTGCGATGCGCCCTGCAACTGCGCGTACGAGGCCTTCAGCTTCGCGAGCGCCTGCGTGTCCTGCTCGTGCGCCGCGCGCTCCTGCGCCAGCGAACGCTTGGCCGCGGCCTCGCCGCTCGACTCGCCCTTGGCGGCGGCCAGTTGCGCCTGCGCATCCTTGAGCTGGGCGAGCGCCTTGTCGCGCGCCTGCTCGGCGGCGCCCTTGTCGGCTTCGAGCTGCGCCTGGCCGTCCTGCAACTGACGCAATTGCTGGGTCGTCGCACGCAGTTGCGTGCGCAACCTGTCTTCCATGCTCTGCGCATGGGCCGGCAACGCCGCCGCGCCGAGCATCGCGCCCAGCAGGCCGGCGGCGAGCCGCGCGTATCGGTTCGGTTTCATGCGGCGCTCCGTCAGAAACGTGCGTTGAGCTCGAGCTGCAGCACGTCGATCGATACCGGCGGCCCGTACACCTCACGCGCGCTCAGGTAACGCGCCGACACCCAGGTGTCGCGCGCCACGGCATAGGCCGCGCCGAGGATGTAGCCGCGCGCATTGGTGCCGCCCAAATGGAAGTCCGGATCGGTGAAGGCATCGAGCGTGGCGTCGGGCTGCAGATATTTATAGGCGAGCGAGAAGTTCCACTGGCCCTTGTCGTGCGGTTCCGGATCGCCGAACGTGGCCTTCGCGAGGAAGCCGTTCGGGCCGCTGCGGTAGTCGCCCTGGGTCGCGTTGATCGAGGTCGATTCGTAGTTGTTGACCGGCGTGGTCGCACCCGCGAACGCCTTGTTCGAGTTGTAGGCCAGGTTGCGCACGAACTCGCCGTCGAGGCGCAGCTTGTAGCGGTTGGCGATCACCGTGTCCCACTGCGCCTTCAGGTCGAGCAGGCGGAAGTTGTAGGCCAGGCCGAACAGTTGCGGATCGGCCGTCATGCCGGGCGCGAGGTTCGGGTTCTGCACGATGTTGCGCAGCGCCACCAGCGAGTTGCCGCCGCCGACGTACGACGGCGCCTCGTTGTCCGTGCTGCAGCTCGTGGCGCCCAGATACAGCGCGCACGGCGAGGACAGCGTGCCGCGCATGTTCTGGAAGTCGTAATACGCCACCGCGCCCTTCAGGCGGTTCTGATCGTTGATCTTCCACTCCGCGCCCACCTGCGCGCCGAACATCCACTTCGTGTCGCCGCCGACCTTGTCGCTGCTGTTCGACGGGAAGTTCTCGCTGGTGTACTGAATCGGAAACAGGCCGAACGTGCCGAACAGCGTGACGTCCGGATTGCCCGGCAGCGCGTGGCGCGCGCTGGCGGCGATACCGTCCATTTCCAGATCGTCGGAGAACAGCAGGTCCGACTTGAAGAACGGGTTGTCGAAACGGCCGGCCATCACGTTGATCCACGGCGTGGGCTTGTAGGCGAAGAACGCCTTGTTCAGCCAGATGTTGCGCTTCGCGAAGCCGCCGCCCGCCGTCGCGGTGGTGGACACCGGGTTGGCGTCGTTGCCGCTGGCAAGCTGCACGCCGGCACTGAGCTGCTCGGACAGCAGCGCCGTCACGCCCAGGCGCGCGCGATAGCGCAGCAGGTTGTTGCGGTTCTGCGTGGTGTTCTGCGTCGGCAACTGCGTGGTGTTGGTGTTCGGGTTGATGTCGAAGCCCGTGCCCGAATTGAGCGCGCCGAAGTTGGTCACGTTGGTGGCGTTGCGGCTGCCATAGAAGTGATATTCGTCGCGCACGCGCAGGTCGCCGTCGAGCTTGATGCGCGAGACCCAATCGGGGAACGTGTTCGGCTGCGCCCAGTTTTCCTGCTTGGCCTGCGCGATCACTTCCTGCTTGACCTGATCGCGGATCTGATCGCGCACCACCTGCGGCACGTACGGCACGGCCACGTCGCCCGGCTGCGTCGGCGCGTTCACCACCGCGGCGCCCGCCACCGGCGCGCGGCTCGCCGCCGCCTTGGCCTGCACGGCTTCCGTGCGCGCTTCGCTGATCAGCTGCGCGGCGCTCTGCCGGGTCAGCACGCCCTGCTTGACCAGCAGGTTGATCAGGTTGATCACCACGCTCTCGGTCGGCGCGGCCTGGCCCGCCGCGGCCTGCGCCTCAAGCGATTGCGCCTGCGCGCTGCCCGCGCCGATCATGCCGAGCGTGAATACCGCCGCGCCGATGCACGACAACCGCGCCGGCGCGCCGGCCCACAGCTGCCCCCCACCCCGTACCTTCATCTTTCGAATCATCTAAGTGCTCCGAACACTGTCTGTTCTGTCCGGCAGCGCCCGCCCCCGCGGGCCTGCCCCATGAATTCCGCGCGCGATCAGATGCGCCCTTGCAACTTGACGACGACCGGGTAGGCCTGGTCGGCCGGCGGCGCCTCGTCGAGCTTGCCGCTCGACTCGACCGCGGCCACGATCGCCGCGTCGATCTTCGGATCGCCCGTGGAGGTGGCCATCGTCACGCGCTTGATGCGGCCGGTCGGGTCCATCCAGATGTTGAGCGCGCCCGCATAGTGCGTGCCGTTCATTTCCTGGACGCGTTTGTCGTTCTCGATCACGCGTTGCAGCAGATAGCCGGCGTACTGGTTGTAGCTGGTGTTGCCGAATCCGCCGCCGCCGTTGCCGCTGCCGCCCATGCCATCGCCGCCGCCGATCGGAATGCCGCCCGCGCCTGCCTGCGGGGACGCATTCATGGTCATCTGCTTGGGCTGGTTGTCCGACGGCTTGGGCGCCTGGGACGGCTTCGGCGCGACCGTCGGCTTGTCCACCGGCGTCTTGACCTCCTCCTTGACCTTCTCGGGAGGCGGTTTCTTCGGCGGCGGCGGCGGGGGCGGCGGCGGCAACGGAATCACCGTCGTCACCTGCGGCGCGCTCACGCGCTTGACGCCAGCCGTATCGCCGGCGAAACGCCAGATCAGCGCGATCACGCCCGCCACCACCAGCGCGATCGCCACCGGCTTCACGAACCGCCGCGGCCCCTTCTCGGGCGGCCCGCCCTCATAGTTCATCTCCATCGCCGGTCCCTAGCCGCCCTTCGCCTTGCCGGTCACCAGACCGACTTGCGACAGATCGAGGCGGCGCAGCAGATCGAGCACGTCCATCACGCGCTGGTACTGCACCGTCGCGTCGCCCTTGAGCACGATCGGAAACTCGGGATTCGTGGCTTTCTCGGTGCGCAGCCGGCTTTCGAGTTCGTCCATCGTCACCGGGTAGGCGTCGAGGAAGATCTGCCCCGAGTCGGCCACGGTGATGGCCTTGGTCTTCGGCTTGGCCAGGCTCGCGGACGAGCTCGCCTTCGGCAGATCGACCTTGATCCCCTGCACCGAAGCGGTCGTCATGATGATGAAAATGATCAGCAGTACGTACGCCAGATCGAGCATCGGCGTGATGTTGATGTCGTCGTACGGCTTGTCGTCGTCCTGAACCTGCATGGTGGTCTCCCCGCGTCGGTCAGTCAGCCAGGACCGCGTGATCCGGCGAACGGTGCGCTTCGGCCAGGCGCGTGACGAATTCGTCGACGAACACCTGCATGTTGGCGGTCACGTTCTTGTTGCGGATCAGCAGATAGTTGTAGCCGAACAGGGCCGGAATCGCGACGAACAGGCCGGTCACGGTGGCCAGCAGCGCCGCCGCGATACCCGGTGCGATGGCGTTCACGTTGACGTCGCCGGCCGCCGCGATCGCGGCGAACGTGATCATCACGCCCACCACCGTGCCGAGCAGCCCCAGGAACGGCCCGCCCGAGATCGCGATGGTCAACAGCACCATCGATTTCGACAGCCGCTGGTTCTCGCGCACCAGCGTCGCGTCCATCGAGGCGCGGATCGCTTCGATCGATTCGCTGGTGATCACGGTGCGGCCGGTGGAATCCACGCGGGCGTGGATTTCGTGCACGCCGGCGCGATACAGGCGATACAGCGAGGACTGGAACAGGCGGCGGCCTTCGGCGCTCTTCTCGTCGTAGTGGGCGAGGCCCGTCAGATGACGCCCGCCGATCTCGCGGAAGCGCTGCGTGAAGAACAGGTTGGCCTTGTCGACCAGGCCGACGTAGCGCGCCTTGTTGTACATGACGACCCACGACACCAGCGCCATCACCAGCAGGATGCCGATCACGACCCAGGCGTCCACCGTCACCGAATGCACGATCACGCCGAAGTAGCCGAAGCCGAAGCCCGATTGCTTTTCGTCGTTGCCGTAGGCGATCAGCTTCGATTCCGAGCCTTGCGCCAGCGCGTCGATGGCGATCACGGCCGCCGGGCGCGCGATGCGCGACAGACGCAGCTCGTCGAGCGCGCCGGCGTAGGCCGAGAAGCCGGCCGGCGCGCCGGGCGCGTCGGCGCCGATCACGGCGGGGGTCGTCAGGGCCGGCAGCGTGCCGGCGATCTGCGCGACCTGCTTGCCGTTGACGTAGACAACGAGGGTGTGCCCGTCGTCGGTCACGGCGACGTGCGCCCACTGGGCCGCCGTCAGCGGTGCGGTGCCGGCGATGCGCACCGGTGCGCCCCCGCCGTCGATCTCGGCGAACGGCAGCCCGTTGTCGAGGCCGATCAGCAGCGCGTTGGCGCCGTCTCGGCGGCTGTAGAGCAGCGCGTTCGAGGCCAGCGCGGCGGGCTTGACCCACGCGCTGAAGGTGAACGCGCCGCCGGCCGCCACGTTCAGCGACGGCGTGGCCGGCAGCGTCAGCGAACCGTTGCCGTCGAAGCTCACGCCCTTGCCGACGATGCCGTCCTCGACCGTGCGCACGGTCGCCGCCTGCGCGTTGTTGGCATAGGCGGTGGCGTCCTTCGGCGGCGTGCCCGCCGCGCCGTTGAAGTGGTAGACGAGCGCGTAATCGGCATCGAACACCTCGGCCGGCTTGCTGCCGTCCGGCGCCTTCTTGTTGCCGTAGTACATCCAGATCGATTCGGCGGAACCGGCCGGCATCTTCGGCACGTCCACCCAGATCAGCGCCACGCCGAGCACCGGATCGTACTGCTCGATCTGATAGTTCAGCGGCGTCTTGTCGTCGGCCGCCACGAAGCGGATATCCGCGCCGTTGTCGGCCAGGCCGTCGAACTGGAAGTTGCCCGAATGCAGGCGGATCAGCAGCGGCACGCGGCCGGCCGATTCGTTGAGGTTCGCCCCCTTCGCGCTTGCGTCGATCGTGATCGCCTTACGGAACGACCAATCGTTCTGCCACCACGCATTTGCGATTCCCGGCAGCGTGCCCAGCAACGCCGCCAACATGAACACCATCACTCGCTTCACGATCCACTCCCCGTTTGCGCCGCCTGCCGCATCGGCCCGGCACGATCAAAAATCCGTCAGAAGCCCAGTCGAACGTTGAAATCGAACCGGGGGCTGTACTGCCGTGTATAGATGCCCGCCTTCAGCGGCCAGCCGGCCTCGAAATTCGCACTCGCGTACTTCATCACCTGCATGCGCATGCCCAGGCCGACGCTGAGCAGGTTGTAGCTCGAGATCTGATCCGGCAGCGGGCTGTTCAGCCACAAGTGGGCCGCGTCGACGAACGCATGGAACCGCAATTCGTCGATCCGGCTGCTCAGATGCGGGGCCAGCGACGGCGTGCGCAGCTCGAACGAGCCGATCACCCCGCTGTCGCCGGTGTCCTCGGCCTGCATGTAGCCGCGCACCGTGTTCATGCCGCCCGCGGCGAACTGCTCGCTCGACACGAGCGGCGAATTCGACAACTGCGCGCTGACGTGCAGGTTGGCCTGCACGTCGTGCTTGAAGTTCTGCGTGTGATTGAGGTCGAACTTGCCGTAGATGAAATCCGGCGTGGCGTTGTAGCGCTTGGCGTCCCAATCGTTCCAGCCGCTGCCCAGGCCGCGGATATTGGTCACGAGCGCCGCCGAGAACGACGTCTGCGATTGCTTGAGATTCAGTTGTCCCGAATAGGTGACCGAGATCGGCACGTAGGTCAGCGGCGACGACGAGGTCAGCCCCAGCACGGTGACCGTCTCGTCGTAGTGCTTGTGATCGATCTCGATGCTGAGGTTGTGGCCGTAGGTATCGCTGCCCGGCAACGTGTAGATCGCCGTGAAGCCGTAGGTCGTGCCCTTGCCCAGCACGTTGGTGCTGGCCAGCGCGGCGACGTTGCTGTCCGAGTGCACGATCGTGCCCAGCAAGCTCCAATGCGTATCGGCGAGCGGGGCGAGATACGAGAACGCATAGACGCGCGCGTCGGCCGGATGCTGCGGCGCCAGCACGTAGGTGGCCGAAACGATGTGCCCGAGCTGCCAGAGGTTCGAATAGCTGAGCGTGCCCATGGTGCGCAGCAGCGACGTGCCCGGGCTGTTGTCGTTGTTCAGCTCGATCGAGCCGTGCAGCGGGCTGTGATCGTCCACCTTCAGATCGACGTCGACCGTCTGCGGCATCACGCCGGGCTTCAGCACCGGCAGCACCTGGCGATCGTTCGAATTGTTGAGCGCGCCCAACTGCGATTGCACCGAATTGAAATCCGGCACCTTGCCTTCCGCAAGCGCGGGCACCGCGTCGCGAATATTCTGCGGCGACGTGTACTTGGAGCCCTGCACGCGCACCCTGCCGATCTTCGCCTCGGTGACCTGCAGCAGCACCACGCCGTTCTTCACCTGTTGCTGCGGCAGATCCACCACGACCGACTGATAGCCGCGATCCTGATAGGCCTTCGTCAACGCATCGCGCGCGGCGTCGACATCGTCCAGGGAGCGGCCCGGGCCTTCGTACGGATACACCGCCTTCTCGATGTCGAGCGCGGGCAGAACGGTATTGCCGCGCACGATGAACTCGTTGATGTCGAAGCGCATGGCGGACGCATCCGCCGGACGGCTCGCGTCCGCCGTCGGCGCATGACCGGCGGCCGGCGCTTCCTGCGCACCGGCGCCGGTCGCGAGGCCCAGGCCGCCAAGCAACGCGCAACCCGCCAGATGCCGGCGTCGCAGCCGCGGCGGAATGCACGGATGATGATTGAATCTCGGCGGCATGCGCCTTTCCCCTTGTGGTCTCGAATACAACTTCTCGCGCTGCCGGGCAGCTCGCACTATTCGCTTCTCATTTCAGGACTGTGGCAATCAATCAGCCATCCTGATTAATATCGCTACTCATTCGCCGTTCGACATCCACTTCGATTCCCGCTGCCGTCAGCCCGCGCCGCCCGCTCCCGCATCGCGCGATCGCACCCGGAACGTATCGAGCGTGAACCACAACAACATGTCGCTGCACTGCTCCCGCGTCGCCTCCGCCGTATCGATCACCAGATCGGGATCGGCGGGCGGCTCGTAGGGCGCATCGACGCCGGTCAATCCCGGCAATTCGCCCCGTTGCGCACGCGCATACAAGCCCTTCGGATCGCGCGCGGCGCACACGCCCAGCGGCGCGCGCACATGCACCTCGCGATACGCGCGCCCGATGCGTTCCCGCGCCGCATCGCGCATCGCCGCCAACGGCGCAATCGCCGCCACCACCGCCACGCCGCCGGCATCCGCCACCACCGCCGCGACTTCGGCCAGGCGCCGCACGTTCTCGAAGCGATCCGCTTCGCCGAACCCGAGATCGCGATTCAACCCGGCCCGCATCCGGTCGCCGTCGAGCACCACGACGAACTGACCCAGCAAACGCAGATGCACGGCGAGCGCCTCGGCCAGCGTCGTCTTGCCCGCTCCGGACAGGCCGGTGAGCCAGATCGCGCCGCCTCGATGCTCGGGCCGCACGGCCGCATGGCCGGTTGCCGCGCGGCCGGTTTCGCGCGCCGCGTCGCCGCGATTTCGGCTGCTTACCGATAAGGACGATGTCACCGGCGACAACCCGCAAACTTTCTTGTTCATCGCGCGCTCATTGCACTCGCAAGGCAGCTTCGTCATCCTCGCGCGGCTGCGTCTGCCAGAAGCCGCCGTGCATGGTGACGATCGACGGCGTGGCGAGCCATTGCTCGGCGCCGAGAATTTCGGCGCGTCGCACGCCGGGCATCACCTGGATGTCGAAGACCTCGTCCACCCCGTTGAAGAACTCGAGAATCCCGAGCAATGCGCCGCTCTTCGCATCGAGCGCGGCGATGCCGGCCACCAGCGCGTGCCGGCTCTCCTCGATCGGCAGCCCCTGCGGGCCGCGCCGCTCGCGCAGCCGCGACAAGCCGACGAACAGCACGCCGCCATGCTCGGCCAGGCCGTGCGTGAAGCCCGGCAGCCGGGCCAGCTCGCGCGGTTCGCCGGTGCCGCGATCGAACCGCAATACGCGGCCCCGGCCGCCTTCGAGCACATGCAGCACGCCGTCGATCACGCGCGGCGAATGCGGCATCGACAAGCCCGATGCCACGATCTCGCCCGACGGCACCTCCATCACGATGCCGCCGTGCGCCATCTGCTCGCGCCAGCCGAACGGCGCATCGCTGCGGGCCAGCGCCGTTGCGTAGCGCACCTTGCCGTCGTGGAACGCCATGCCGTTCAGATGGCAGCGATCGTCCGGCGCCAGCGACGTGACGAACGGCGGCTGCCAGATCGGCGTGAAATTGAAGAATCCGTCGATGACACAGATGCACGAAAAGCGCGTGTTGACCGCCAATACGATCTGCTTGTCGAACACCATGTCGTGCAGATCGAGATCGCCGGTGAAGTACGTCTGGCGCGGCACGTACATCGCGTCGTAATGGCCGGGGCGCTCCGGATAATGCGGCGCGAGCGCGGCGACGTTGGCGAAGATCATCAGTTCGTGCTGGGCGGCGACGGCAAGACGGTTCGCCGATACGGCCATGCCCATCGAACGCGGCAGCAGGCAGGCCGACAGCGTCGGCACGCCGCCGTCGGCGCCGACCAGCGCCACGCCGCTCGGCCGCCGGCTGATCGCCAGCGAACAGCCCAGCCCCGACAGCACCTCGATGAAGCGGCCGGTATCGCGCATGTTGATGTAGGGCGCGGCGATTTCCTCCGCTGTCGGCGGCTCGCCACGATAGGCGCCCGCCTGCCCGTTTCCGTTCGATTCCAATTGCTCCCCACCCATTTGTCATGGCCAACCGTTCGCTGCGGGCCCGGCATCCAGCCGGTTCCAGGGCGCCGCATGCGGGTCACAGCTACTAGACGAATCGCTGCGCGGTATGCCGCAGAATTTTTCTCGGTACGACGCACGACGCGCGTTTCGGCGGCATGCGGTTCAGGCGCGCGCCGCGCGTCGATTCAAAAAGAGGGAGGAAGACGCCGGCATGTTCGGCGTGCGCGCAACGACGCAACGCGCGGCAAGACAGAATCGACGCGAACGTGTACGCGGCGGCGCGGTGCACGGCATCGGCGTGGCGTTCCGGCCACGCGGCGCGTCCTGGTGCGACGTCTGTATGACGCGATTGCCGCCCGCTTCCGTTCGGTCAATCGGATATGACGGCTCCGCCGGATGCGCCCTCTCTCGCGCCGCCGGCACCGTGCGGCCGGCACTGCGCCCACCGCACGCATATCGTCCGATCACAACCGGTAATTTTTTGTGACACCGAAAGGACATTCGATACGATGGGGAACGAAATACCGATGCCGATCGCGGATTCGCCGGCTCGATCGGCGAATCTGCGAACCGGTTGCAAATTTTCTGCGGGTCTGGCGCGTTCGATCCGTCTAGAGGGTTAAGGGGCGTTCATCGGAACGTCCGCCCGGGTAGCCGGCGGATCGCGCCCCATCACGGAAAATCTGCACGGTTCTTTCATGTCGATCGCTTCGATAGTTCGGCGCTGGCTTGTCGCGAAACTCGCCGCCACCACGGCGGCGGGCTTCGTCGCGCGGCCGCGCGGCATGATGCCGTCGCATGCGCGCGCCCTGCGCTGGCGTGCGCCGTGGCTGCCGCGGCAGTTGACGTCGTGGCTGCTCTCGACGCTGCTCGCGCCGCCGTTCTGGATCATCGGCACGCTGCTGCTGATCAACCCCGACAGCGATCAGCCCTACTTCTGGGGCGCGGCGATGGCGGTCGTGCCGGTGTCGATCGGCATCTCGATCGTGGCGACGAATCAGCGCCATCACCGCGCGCCGTTTTACGCGAGACGCAACGCCGCCGCGTATCTGTTCGCGGGCGCGATGACGCTCTCGTGCGGCTTGTTCGCGCTGCTGCTGTGGGGTTCCCGCCCGGCCACCGAGCTGGTCGATCTGCTGGCCGCGACGCCGGACAGCGTGCTCGAACCGCCCCCCGCGATCTGGCTGGCCGCGCTGGCCGCGAGCTTCGGCGCCACCGCCTCGCTGCCGGCCTGTCTGCTGCACACCTGGCTGGCGTTCGACTCGTGACGGAGCGACGCCCATGAACCGCACCCGGCCCCGCCGTGCCGCCTCGCCGGCAAGGCAACGCGGCATCGCGATCGTGACGGTGCTGCTGGTGGTGGCGCTGGCCGCCACGCTGGCGGCGGGCGTCGTATGGCGGCAGCAGGTGTCCACCCACGACGTGGAAAACCAGCGGCTCTCCACTCAGGCGCTATGGGCCGAACGCGCGGCCGTCGAGTGGGCGCGCGCGCAGTTGCGCCAGCAAAGCGTCAAGACGAACGTCACGTTCGCCGGGCAGGCCTGGTCCGAGCCGGTGGCCGACGTGCAACTGGCCGATCTGCTGCCGCGCGAGGCGCTCGGCGTCAATGCCGATCTCGCCAAAGCCTATATCTCGGGCCACGTGGAAGACGCGCAATCGCGCTTCAACCTGATGAACCTGGTATCCCGCCCCGCCGTCGGCCAGCCCTACCAGGCCAACAACGACGGCATTCTTGCCTATCGCCGCCTGCTCGACGCGCTGTCGCTGGATCCCTCGCTCGCCAAACAGACCAGCGACGCGATGCTGCGTTCGCTGCGTCGCAACGGCGGCCCCGACGGCTGGCCGCTGCAGCTCGTCACGGTCGACGATCTCTCCCGGATTCCCGGCTACAGCGCGGCCACCATTGCGGCGCTGGCGCCGTACGTCACCCTGCTGCCCGACCTGACGAACGTCAACGTCAACACCGCGGCCGAGCCGGTGCTGATGGCCGGCATCCCGACCCTCACGCGCAGCGATGCGCACCGCCTCACCACGCATCGCGGCTCCGCCTACTTCGTCAACACCGGCGAGCTGGCCGCCTACCTGAACCCGGTTCAGGGCAGCAGCCAACTGCCGGCCGGCGCGATGATCGGCGTCGACAGCGGCTACTTCCTCGTGCACTGCCGCATCCACTCGCCCCGCCTGAACCTGCGGATCGACACCCTGATCGCCCGCTTCAGCGCCGGCCAGTTCACGTCGACCTCGGTCGTGTGGGTCCGGCGCGTGACCGCCTGAGCGGTTCGCCCGCCGTATCGCCGTATCGCCGTATCGCCGTATCGCCGTATCGCCGTATCGCCGTATCGCCGTATCGCCGTATCGCCGTATCGCCGTATCGCCGTATCGCAACAACGCGGCGGGCGCACGCGAGGCGCGCCCGGCCCGCACCGGCTCAATTCAACGGCACGTCGCCGCCGTAGCCCAGCGTGCCGGCGGACGGCACCCGCTGCACCGGGCCGCCGCCGTCGAGCGACAGCCGGCTCACGCTGGTCTCGCGCACCTCGCCCAGCAGCCGATTCCAATCCTCGATCGACACCAGCAACGCGATCGGCCGGTTGTACTTGGTCACCATCACCAGCGCCTCGCCCGCATGGCGCAGCGCCTTCGACGGATTGCTGCTGAAGTCGCGCGTGGCCATCGCGACCGTGCGCAGGCTGAAGACGTTCGAGGTCAGGCCGTCGTGCTCGTCGTGCAGCAGGCGGTCGAGCGTCGCCGCGCGAAGCTGCGCGCGCGATTTCGCCGACAGGCTGTGATCGCGCCGTTTGCGGCGGTCGCTGCGTGGGTCCACATGATGCGCGAGCAGCTTCGCCAGCGAGCCGAGCGTGCCGATCGAGAGATGGTCGTAGCGCCGCCACCAGGCCGGCGGCAGCGCGATCATCATGCCCGCGTAGGCCGAGCGCATCGAGGCGGCGATCTGGGCCGGCAGGCGCGCGGCATCGCGCGCCTCGAGATCGAGCTCGCCGGTGGCCGCCGTCGTCATCACGCTGCACACGTTCCAGGCGGTCGCGACGATCCCGAGCGCGAGCGGCAGCGCGCGCACCGGCAGATCGGCGTACAGCGCGCCGTCGAACATCGCATCGGCCGGCAGCGGCAACGCGGCGCGCCAGCGCTCGCGCGCCAGCCGCACGGCGCGGGCCGTATCGAGCCATGCCACCGGCGCGTTGGTCAGCACGCGCAACGGTTCGCTCGCCGCATCGAACGGTTGCCATTCGATGCACCGGTAGGCCGCGCCGGTATCGCCCGCCATCGTCACGGGCCGTTCGGTCAGGCGCCCGCCGTCGAGCAGCCCGGCGTCGATGGCCTCGCCGGCCGCCTGCCAGGCCGGCTCGCAGCCATGCTCGCGCAGCAGGAACCAGCCGCTGCCGCGCGGCCAGCACGACAGCATGCCGGCCGTGCCGAAGCGGCCGTCGAGGATCCACAGTTCGCCCGGCTGCAGCGATTCGAGCAACGCGCCGGCGAACGCGCGTTCGTTGACGCGGCCCCGCTCGTAGGGCACCAGATCGACCACCAGGCCGGATTCGGGATCGTAGACGGGCAACGCGCACGGGCCGCCGGGTTCGTCGGCGTCGATGCCGAACCGGCAGCCGTCGTGGCCGGGCCGGCAGGCCAGCCCGGCCGGCAGCGCCGTGCCGTCGAGCACGCGCAAGCGCAAGCCGCCGGCCGCGTCGGCCCATTCGGCGGGCAGACGCGGAGCGAGCGGCAGCAGCAGCGCCGTGCCGTCCTTGACGAGCGCGCGGCCCCAGCCCGAACGCAGCCGGCTCATGCGGTCGTGCAGCGCCGTCACCGCGGGCGCGAACTCGGGCGACATGGCGAACGAGGCCGCGCCCGCGCCGATCGCGATCATCGCCTCCGCGACCCGCGCAAGCAGCGCCTCGCGCAACGGCTCGTGATCGAGCGCGGCCTGCGGATCGTCCCCCGCATCGAGCCACTGATCGTCGACCGCGCACTGCATCATCAGCCGCGCCATGATCGCGATCGGGCTGTGTTCCAGAAAGCGTTCCAACACAGTGCGTATCACCAGGTCACCTCTGCTCTTGGAAAGGGAAACGCGGCGCGGCACGCAGGCCGGGCAGCGCATGTAGCGTCGAACTTGACTCGCGGGCTTTGGCGCATGAGCATCGGGGACGTCCGGCAGCGCGTCCCCCGCCGTCCGCCGATCCCGCGAAGGCCTTCCGCATGTACGTAGACCCCCGCGTGGCCCACGGCCGCGCACGCTTCGACTTGAATGGTTCGCCGCGGCTCGTCGCCGAGGCGCGGCGCTGGGAAATCAGCGACGTGATCACGCGCACGCTCGACGCCTACGACGGCGAGCGCGGCCGGCGCAACCTGATGCGCCTGCTGGCGCGCCAGGTCGCGCCGCGGCTCCGGCGGCTGGGCCTCGAACCGTACGTGGGTGCGCTGGGCGGCCGCGAGGGGCTGTTCGTCAATTTCGCGACGATGAGCGCCGAACACGGCATGCGCGAATTCGAATTGCAGTTGACCGTTCCCGATCTGGTGCTGCGCAGCTTCGCCTCGGCCACCATCCGGCCGCACGCCATCGCGCGCTGCATGCAGCGCAACGGCGCGCCGGCGCTGGCCGGCATCGAGAACGAGGTGGCCATCGCGTTCGTGATGGCCCGCGCGATTCGCGGCCTGGCGCTGGCCGAGCATTGGAAACAACTGGCCGTGCCGACGCCGCGCGGCATATTCGTGGGCGAACTGGACGAACACGCCGACGTTCGTCTCGCGACCTACTTCCGCCCCGGCGACAACGATCGCCCCTCGCGCTGGAGCGCGTTCGCGGCGTTGTTCGAAACGATGCCTCGCTGGCGTACGAACCAGATTCGGCGCGGTGGCGAAATGCTGCATTGGATGATCGACCATATCGTGGCATTGCAGGCGTCCGCCTCGTTCGTCGAACGCTTTCCGTTCCTGCTCGCGCCGCATCGGGCGAACGACGACCCGCTCGACGCCGCCTGGGCCGCCGCGCGTGCCCATGCACGCGACGACGGCCCGGCGCCGAACTGACCGCGTCGGGGTCATGTCGCCCCGACGTTCCCGGCCACTGCCACGCGTGCCGATCCGGACGCCGCGCTTGCCGCGCGTCCGCTCGCCACTGCACGGCCCTCGTTTACAAAGTCGCTGCGGGGCCGCCTAACCCGCAATCTTTTTATTCGCGTCGATCGCGCCGCGAGAACGGGCATCGATCGCGTGCGACGGAAGCCCCCTTGGTACGATGTCATATGTCAGAATGGCGGCCTGATTCCGCGACCTTCCCGATCGATCCGCCGCCATGACCTCGCCCGCCGTCCACCTGACCACGCCGATCGTTTCCGGCGGGTCCACCCTCTGGTTTTCCGCCTACGCATCCGGCTGGGGTTACGCCGCGTTCTCGCTCACGGCCGACACGCTGTGCCAATGCTTCGGCGCGGCCGGCTCCAGCCCGCAGCAACTGCGGCTGGCGTTCGAACTGGGCCGCCAACGCCTGGCGCGCGCCATCGGCCGCTACGACACCGCGCCCGCCGGCGGCCGTACCGCGTTGACGCCCGCCGATCTCTGACCGGCAGCCGCACCGCACGCGGGCCGCACGGTCGACCGGGCTCACTGCAGATCCGGCCCGTCGATCGCCCGCAGCGCGGCCCATAGCCATAGCGCCTCGTGCATCGCCGATGCATGCGCGGCGCTCTGCGCGCACCAGCGCTCGCACGCCGAGAATTCCCGTTCCGCCGCCTCGCCGGCGCGCAGCCACAACAGCCAGCGCACGGCCCCTTCGCGAATGATCTCGTCGTCGTTCGTGCGCGGCGCGCCCGCCAGCCATTCTTCCGTTATCGACGCTCTCATCATATTGCCGTCCCCCGAAGCACGATGTCCGCAGCCCAGTTCCGCCACCCTCCGCTCAAACACGTACAGCGGCCAGCGCTTCGGCCGCGGTCGCAAATACGACGCACCTCATTCATCTAGTCGGTACGAACGCGCCCAACCCGCAGACCAATCGGCGGATTTCGCGATGGCGGGGCCGGGAACGGCAGGCGGAGGACGAAAAAAAGCCGCTCGGAACCCGAGCGGCGATCGGCCGTGAAACGGCGGCGGGGCCGGCGAGGCGGTGGGGGCCTCAGCTCAGCAACACGATGTTGCCGGGCAGGCGCGTGATGCGCGCGCCGTACATGCGTCCGAGCAGATCGATGACGTTGTCGACGCGCGCGATCGGGAACTGCGCCTGCATGCGGTTCTCGCCGAGCGCCGCATTGCGCAGGATCACCTTGCCGGGCCGGTAGCGGTTGATCTGCGCGACCACGTCGGACAGCGGCACGTCGTTGAACACCAGCACGCCGCGCCGCCAGGCCGTGACCGGCCCGGTGTCGACGCGCGCGACGGCGTCGACGCGCCGGTCGTCGTATGTCACCTGATCGTCGGCGCCGAGCACGCGGCGCCCGTGGGGATGATCGATCGCCACCTGCCCGGACAGGCAGGTCACGCACACCTGGCCGTCGTTGCCGCGACGCACGTTGAAGCGCGCCACGGCAGCCTGGATCCGGCCGCTGCCGGCCACCACGGTGACCGGCTTGAGCTGCTCGGCCCGCCCCGGGACGGGCGCCTGCGCATCGATCTCGGTTTCGCCCGATACCAACTCGAAGCCCTGCGCGCCCGGCGCCGCGATGGTATCGAGCCGCGTCTGCGTATTCATTTCCACCGTCACGCGCGACGACAGCGCGATCTGGCGCTGTTCGCCGGTGGCGGTGCGGTAATTGGCCGTCAGATCGCCGACCGACGGCCACAAGCCGAGCGGCGGCCGAATCGCCAGCCACGACGCGCCCGCCGCCACCGCGAAGCCGACGAACGCCCGGCGGCCGGTGCGCATGGCGCGCTCGCGCTCGGCCACGCCACGCCATGCACCGCCGCGCGCGCGCTCCTCCTGCGCCACCTCGCCCGCCGCGGCGCGCAGCAGGCTCCAGGTTTCGCGCAGTTGCCGCGCCGCCTGCGGATGATCGGCCGACCAACGCTCGAACGCGGCGGCATCGGCAGGCCCGGCGTCGCCGGAGCGCAGCCGCAACAGCCACGCGCTGGCGATATCGTGCGCGTCGTCGGCGGGGTCGTGCTCGGCTCTCGTCATCGTCGGGTTGCTCAAAATTTACGGGGACCGCCGCGCGCCCCCGGGATTGCGTCGCCTTCCTCCTGCATCTTCTGCAGGCAATACTTCATCGCGGCGCTCAGTTCGCTTTCGACGAGACGCAACGAAATGCCGAACTGCTCCGCGATCTCGCGATTCAACAGGCCGTCGACGCGCGCCGCCACGAGGATCGCCCGGCGCCGCGGCGTCAGCCCGTTCAGGACATCCTTGAGCGTCTCGACCTTGCGGCGCGCCGCCACGATGCGCTCGGGATCGGACAGCTCGTCGGGCAATTCGAGCACGGCCTCGATGTCGTCCTCATGCAGATGGCGGCGTTCGCGGCGATGCTGATCGATCGCGACGTTGTTCGCCATCCCGAGAATATACGCATCCGGGTTGCCCACCTGGGTCGACACGTTCGCGTTCTCGAGGCGCAGCCAGGTTTCGTGCAGCGCGTCGGCGGCGTTGTCCTTCGAGCCGGTCGCGCGTTCGAGCCGCCGCACCAGATGGGCATAGCGCGACGCGATCAGTTTGCGCAGGCCGGCGCTGGATGAATCGGACATGGCCGCCTAGTTCCGGGATGCCGCCGTCGGGCAGCGGAAGTGCACGCCGCCTCCGACCGGACGCAGCAGGATCGTGACCGGCTGCGGCAGGCCGTCGGGGGGAACCGCGTCGATCTGCACGACACGTAACGCTCGCAGGATCGCCGCGTCGCGCGCGGCCTCTCCGCTCGATGCCACCTGGTTCACAGCCACGACAGCCCCCCTCTCGTCTAATCGTACTTGCGCGGCGAACCGATACGCGCCCGGCACGGTGCCCGGTTTTGCGCACAGCGCCTCGATCAATTTGGTCTGTATCAATGCCGCGTAGGCGCGGCGTTCTTCGTATCCGTCAACACCATCGATCGGCAGCGCGGCGTCGGCCTGCGCGGGTTCCGGCTCCGGCGCCGCGGCAGCCGGCGCCCGATCCGGCACGATGATCGCCTCGTCGGGTTGCGAGAAATCGGCTCGCAGGCCCGTGCCCGCCAGAACGCGCCGCAACGCGTCGCGCGGCTGGAAATCGCCGCTGAGCGGGGTACTGATCCGCCCTTCCAGCAACGGTGCGGGCGCCAGCACCACCAGCTCGCTGATGCGGGCGAAGCCGAGCAGCGCCCGTGCGAGCGGTTGCGCGGGAAGTTCGAAATGCCGCACGCCGCCCGGTTGTTCAACTTCGTTCGAAGCGGTTTGCGCCATCGCTCGACACCCAGGCCAGGCAAGCACGGCCAGACAGACGCTGAGCGCAACCACGCCAACCGGCGCCCGAAAACGTGTCATGAATCCCTGGCCGAAGGTGAATCGCGCGACCCGGCCGATGCGCCGTGCCGAATGACCGGCGCCGCGGCGATCGGACATTCGATTGTGAGTGGCACGTATGACAGTCCGGTGACCTGTGCAGGAAAACGAAGCAATCCTCGCACCGTCTCCGGACACCGCGCGCCGCGGGCTTCGGCGGCCCGCGCTGCGATCGCAGAATGCGCCGCGCGGCGCGCTCGGAACGGGCCTCGCGCGGCGCTCGGCACGCGTGCGGCACGGTGCGATCGCACGCGCGCGCGTCGTCGTCGTCGGCGTCGTCGCCGTTTTACGGCCGCCGGACGATGAAGTTGCCGATCCCCGTGGACATCACATCGAGCCGGATCGACTCCGACGACAGCGTGATCGTGACGGGCGCATCGATGCTCTCCTCGCCGATCACGACGCGCGAGATCGCGCGGCCGCCGTCGCTATAGCGGATCGCCACGCCGGTGACGTCCGAACTCCAGCGCCGCGGCCGGAACAGATCGTCGCTCATCGGCACCCATTCGCCGTTCTCCGTGCGCTGCAGGAACCGGTAGCCGCCGCCCATCGGTTGCCACGCGATCGGCACGGCGCGCACCTGCGCCTCGTCGCCGGCCGATTCGAGCAAGGTGGCCAGGCGCTGCGCATCTTCCGACAGTTCGGTGCGGCGATTGCGCGTGGGCACCAGCGTGACGGCCGCGATCAGGATGCCGGCGATCAGCAGCACCACCAGCATCTCGATCAGCGTGAAGCCGGCCTCCGAACGCGAACGCCCGGTGCGCCGCGGCCCACGCGTCGCGCGCGCCGTCACGCCGCGCTCATTGCCACGAGCCGATGTCGGCATCGTTGCCCTCGCCGCCGGCCTTGCCGTCCGCGCCGTAGCTGAACACGTCGATCGCGCCGTGCGTGCCGGGGCTCAGGTACTGGTAGGCATTGCCCCACGGATCGTTCGGCAGCCGTTCGAGATAGCCGCCGTCCTTCCAGTTGCCCGGCACCGGATCCACCGTGGGCTTCTGCACCAGCGCGCCCAGCCCCTGCTCCTGCGACGGATAGCGGCCGTTGTCGAGCCGGTAGAGATTGAGCGACTGCATGATCGAGCCGATGTCCTGCTTGGCCGCCACGCGGCGCGCCTCGTCGGGACGGCTCATGATCTTCGGCACGATCAGCGCGGCGAGAATGCCGAGGATCGCGATCACCACCATGATTTCGATCAGCGTGAAGCCGCGCTGCCGCCGCCGTGCCGCACCGGCCGCACGCCGGATCCGATTCACCGTCATCCCTTCGTCCTCGTATCGAAGCGCGCCGCCGCGGCGGCGTCACTGCACCATGTTGTTCAATTCGATGATCGGCATCATCACGGCCAGCACGATCACCAGCACCACGCCGCCCATCGCGAGGATCAGCAGCGGTTCGAGCAGGCTCGTCAGGAACATCGTCTTGCGTTCGAGTTCGCGCGATTCGCCTTCGGCCGCCCGGTCGAGCATGGTGGTCACGTCGCCGGTGGCCTCGCCCGAGCGGATCAGGTGCACCAGCACCGGCGGAAACGTCTTGGTATTGCCGAGCGCGCGCGACAGCGAGATGCCCTCGCGCACGCGCACGATCGCATCGTCCACCTTGGCGATCATCGCGCGGTTGCTCAGCGTTTCGCCGGCCGCCTGCAGCGCGCGCAGGATCGGCACGCCGGCGGCCGTCAGGATGCCGAGCGTGCTGGCGAAGCGCACCGTGTTGTAGCCGCGCACCAGCTTGCCGAACAGCGGCGCGGTCAGCGCCCAGGTGTCGAATGCCAGGCGCGGCGCGGGCCGCGCCAGCACCTTGCCGATCGCGAACACCACCACCGCCAGCGCGGCCAGCGACGCCCACCACCAATGCCGCACGAAGTTCGACAGCGCGAGCATCAGGATCGTCAGCGTCGGCAGTGCCTGCTTGGTGCTGGTGAACACGTTGGCCACCTGCGGCACCACGTAGCTGAGCAGGAACGTCACGATGCCGAACGCGATCATCGTGACCACGCCCGGATACGTGAAGGCCAGCACGATCTTCTGCCGCAGCGCGTTGCTTTGCTCGATGTAGTCGGCCAGACGCGACAGCACGATGCCGAGCTTGCCGGTGTGCTCGCCGGCGGCCACCAGCGCGCGATAGATCTCGGGGAAATCGTTCGGATGCTGCGTGAGCGCGTTGGCGAAGGAGTGGCCGCCCACCACCTCGGCGCGGATCGAGGCCATCAGTTCGCGCACGTAGTCGCGCTCGGATTGCTCGCTGAGCACGGAAAGCGATTCGCTGAGCGGCAGCCCGGCGATCAGCAGGCTCGCGAGCTGGCGGGTCAGGATCGCCTGCTCGCGCTGCGAAAGCTTGCGGCCGATCGCCAGCCGCTGCTTGCGCTCGCCCTGCTTGCGCGAAGCGGCCAGCTCGACCGACAGCGGCGTGAGGCCCTGCGTGCGCAACTGGCCGCGCCCCGCGCGCGCGCTGTCCGCCTCCAGCACGCCTTTGAGCGTGCGCCCCGCCTGGTCGATCGCTTCGTAACGGAATGCCGACATGTCAGTGTTCCCCGGTAACGCGCCTCGCTTCGCTCCATCGGATCGTCGAATGCGAGCGCGATTGCCAGCCAAGACTAAGCAGCGAACCCGTGCAAATTTGTGACGGATGTTGGGCTACCTTTTTTAATTCGGAATATCGAATCGGCATTCAACCGGATCCGACGCCGATCATTTAAACAACGCAACCATCAATGCACGCCAATTCGGCAACCGGCCGCCGTCTTTAAAAATAGAAATCGAATCGATTTCATCGCATGACAATTGAAGCGGCCAATGCGGGGCACACGCCGGGCGCACGAAATGTTGGGCAACATTCGCCACGCAACTGCCTCGATGCTGCGTTACACCGCGCCGGCAGCGGCATCGGCACAAGGTTCTTTTTGATTTTATAAAAACGGAAAAAACGTATCGGGCAAAAATGTTACGGACCTTATGCTATTAAAAATTCACACTGTTTTTCAGATTTTCAATCTACATTTCTTTCGCGGCATCACAACGTCTGGCCGCAGCAACAGCGAACAGCAATTCCATTTCATCTTCGTTCAGGGGCATTCTCATGAAGTCGAGCAAGCGCAAGATTTGTCAGGTCCTGGCACTCGTCGTGTCGGGTCTCGGTGCAACGGCCGCCATGGCCGGCCCGGTTGTCCAAGGTGGCGGCTCGTCGCTCGTCGCACCGACGATCAACACCGAAATCGCCAACTTCAGCACGAGCGTTGGCGCGTTCACGTACTTCTCGGTCGGCTCGGGCGCAGGCCAGAACGCCTTCCTGCAGAACCAACCGACGTTCTTCGGCGCTGGCGTGACCGGCACGGTCGACTTCGCGAACAGCGACGCCGCCCTGCTCTCGTCGCAAATCTCGGGCTACAGCCGCGCCTCGACGGACGGCAAGCTGATCCAGATCCCGTACATCGTCACGGCAATCGCGATCCCGGTGGTGGGCGCCCCGGCCGTCACGAGCACGACGACCCCGCAAACGTCGCCGAGCCAATCGCACAGCATCGCGCTGAACGACGACGACCTGTGCGGCATCTTCTCGGGCCGCATCACCGACTGGAGCGGCGTTGCCAATCCGGAAGGCGGCAACTACGCAGCGGCCCCGATCAAGGTCGTTTACCGCACGGACGGCAGCGGCACGACCGAACTGCTGACCCGCCACCTGTCGCAGGTCTGCCACAACACGGGCAGCAACATCAACTCGAACGTGGCGTTCGTCGACTCGCTGACGTTCACCGATTCGTTCGGTAGCTCGTTGCCGTCGAACTTCGTCGGCGCCAGCGGCAGCGGCGGCGTGCGTAACGCGGTGCTGAACACGACCGCCAACGGCGCAACGGTTGCCTACCTGAGCCCGGATTACACGAACACGCTGCTGGCCCCGCAAAGCTCGGTGGTGACGTCGGCCAGCGCCGCGCAACTGCAAGTGGCAAGCCTCGTGAACGCAACGGACGGCAAGTACTACGCCCCGAACTACACGAACGCCACGACGGCGCTCGGTTCGATCAAGCCGCCGGTCGACACGAAGGCTCGCGCCTCGAACCAGCTGAACTGGGTGCCGGCCGCCGGCAACCCGGTTGTCGGTTACCCGGTGTCGGGCACGAGCCAGATCATCCTGAGCCAGTGCTACCAGGACGCGAGCAAGACGAACGCTGTCGCCACGTTCATCGCGACGCACTTCACGAACCCGAACTTCGCGGCGATCGTTCACGGCAACGGTTTCGACACCGTGCCGTCGCTCTACCAGCAAGCCATCTCGGACGTGTTCGTGAGCGACAACCTCGGCTACGGCCTGAGCATCGGCAACAGCACGGCCTGCTCGACGGTGACCGGCCGCTAAATCCCGCGCAAGCGGTATCGCATCCGGCAACACAGCTGCGCCCCGGTAACCCGGGGCGCAGTTTTTTGCGCTGTTCGAACTGGCGCCGGCCGGCGAACGGAACCCATCGGACGACGGCGCACCGCACCGTCGAGCCGCACACGCATTCAGACCGCCGTTCGGTATTTCGATCCGCTTTTTCGCGACCTCAAACCACCTGCCCGCGGCAACGGCGGACAGCGCCATCATTTCCTCAGGAGCATGCTCATGCAGTCCAGCAAGCGCAAGATTTGCCAGGTCGTGGCACTCGCCGTATCGGGCCTCGGTGCAACGGCCGCCATGGCCGGCCCGATTGTTCAAGGTGGCGGCTCGACGCTCGTCGCACCGATGATCAACACCGAAATCGCCAACTTCAGCACGAGCGTTGGTGCGTTCACGTACTTCTCGGTCGGTTCGGGCGCGGGCCAGAACGCCTTCCTCCAGAACCAAACGACGTTCTTCGGCTCGGGCGTGATCGGCACGGTCGACTTCGCGAACAGCGACGCCGCCCTGCTCTCGTCGCAAATCTCGGGCTACAGCCGTGCCGCGACGGACGGCAAGCTGATCCAGATCCCGTACCTCGTCACGGCAATCGCGATTCCGGTGATCCACGCCCCGGATGTCACGAGCACAACGACTCCGCAAACGACCCCGAACCAACCCCACAGCATCGCGCTGAACGACAACGACCTGTGCGGCATCTTCTCGGGCCGCATCACCGACTGGAGCGGCGTCGCCAATCCGGAAGGCGGCAACTACAAAGCGGCCCCGATCAAGGTGATCTACCGTCAGGACGGCAGCGGCACGACCGAACTGCTGACCCGCCACCTGTCGCTGGTCTGCCACAACACGGGCAGCAACATCAACTCGAACGTGGCGTTCGTCGACTCGATGACAATGGCCGACTCGTTCGGCGGCACGGTGCCGTCGAACTTCGTCGGCGCCATGGGCAGCGGCGGCGTACGTAACGCGGTGCTGAACACGACCGTCAACGGCGCGACGGTTGCCTACCTGAGCCCGGATTACACGAACACGCTGCTCGCTCCGCAAAGCCCGGTCGTGACGTCGGCCACCGCCGCGCAACTGCAGGTGGCAAGCCTCGTGAACGCAACGGACGGCAAGTACTACGCGCCAACCTACACGAACGCAACCACGGCGCTCGGCTCGATCAAGCCGCCGAGCGATGTGAAACCTCAGGCATCGAACCAACTGAACTGGGTGCCGGCCTCGGGCAACCCGGCTGTCGGCTACCCGGTGACGGGCACGAGCCAGATCATCCTGAGCCAGTGCTACAAGGACCCGGACGTGACGCAGGCTGTCGCCACGTTCATCGCGACGCACTACACGAACCCGAACTTCTTGCCGATCATTCACGGCAACGGCTTCGACACCGTACCGGCGAACTACCAGCAAGCAATCTGGGACGTGTTCGTGACCGACAACGACGGTTACGGCCTGAACATCGGCAACGGCACCGCCTGCTCGAAGGTGACCGGCCGATAACGGCACGAACCGGCGCGGCGCCCTGGCCCACGGCCCGGCCGCGTCGCGGCGCGATCGGGCCTGCCCGGTTTCGACACGCACGAACGCGGTCCGCGCCAAACAAAAAAGCCCGCCGCATCGCGCGGCGGGCTCGCCCTCCCGGGAACGCTCCGTCAAAGCTTGCCGAGCTTCGTCCTTTCGCCCTCGCTCAGCGCCGCCCGCTGGGTCGGCCCGGCCTGACCGAACCCCACCACCGACACCGCGTTGGACGGATCGTAGCTGACCTGCTTGTGCTTGCGCCGCCGCGATTCCTCGGTTTCGCCGAAGCCCTCGACCTGCACCGTGATTTTCCAGCGGCGCACGCCGCCGCCCGATGCATTGCCGCGCGCAAGATCCTGCGCCATCTGGCTTGCCGCCGTCGCGGCCGAGCTGGCGGCGGTCAACGCCCCGGTGTTCACGGACTGCACGACGGGAATGCCGCTCGACTTCCCCGACACCTGGATATTGTCGGCGTTCGCCACACGCAGCGCGGCGACGTTGATGTTGCCGGCGCGAATGCCCGCGTCGCCCGCATCCACCGTGCCGCGCGGCGCGATCAGGTTGATCGTGCCGATCGGCACGCCCGGCACGCTCTGCAGCGTCGCGATGCCGGCGCCCGTCACCGCGCCCCGCGCATCCACCGTGCAGTAGTGGTTCGGATCGCAGACATACTGCGGCGCCGGCACGTCCGACGACGATTTCGCGCCCTTGCCCGCGTTGATATCGCCGTTCGAGCTCCAGATCGTCATGTCGCCGCCGCGCTCGGTGAAGATCCGGCTTTGCGCGAGCAGCACGCTGCGGTCGGTGAAGATATTCACGTCGCCCGTCTCGAGCGTGAGAATGCCCATCGTGCCCGGCCCGGCCACCACCTTGCCGTTGCTGTTGAGCAGTTGCGGCGGCGCCGCCGTGCTGCCCACCAGCGCCTGGCCGCCCGGCCCGAGGATCGACACGCTGCCGCCCTGCTGGGTCTGAATGGTCGTGCTGCGGATGTCCAGATCGCCGGTATCCGCCGTGCGGCTCGCGCCGTTCGAGCCGCCCGACAGATTGTTGGCGGTATAGCCCAGCGCGGCCGGGAACAGCGTATTGATCGCGTCGAAGCCGCTGACGTATTTCTGATAGAACGGGCTGGCCGGATCGTTGTAGCCCTCGCCCACCTTCGTCAGCACGCCGAACAGCACCTGCTCGGCAAACAGCTGCTGCACATGGGCCGGCAGGTCCTTGAAGGCGGCCCAGGCCTGTTCCGCCGTCATCGGCTGCACCGCGGGCTGATCCTTCACCAGCCCGGTGTCGACGGCCTGCCCGGCCTGGTACTGCCCGATGAAGGCGATCAGCGCCGGCGCGGTGTTCGCATCGCGCGCCACCGCGCTGGCGGGATCGATGTAGGTGGCGGAGAAGGTGGCGAGATTCACGCCAGGCCCGACGCCGAACATCACGTTGACGTTGGCGCTCTCGTGCGGCAGGTAGGGGTTGCCGGCATTGCCGATCGCGTCGATACCGGTATAGCCGGAGAACACGCCCGCGCCGACGATGGCGTACTCCTGAAGCACGTTCGTCAGCGGCCCGATATTGCGGCCCGCCTCGACATCCAGCGTGCCGGGCCCGCCCAGCACGATCGACGGAATCACGAACTGCCGCTGGCCCGGCGCCAACGGCGTGTCGTAGATATCGCGCCCGGCCACCACCCGCGTGATATCCGACTTTCTCAGGTTCTGCCCGACGAACGCCAGATTCACGATATCGTCCGCCGCCTGGATGAAGGCCGGCTTGTCGATCCCGATCGAGAGCAGGTTCTGGTAGTACGCCACCCCGTTGACCGTGCCGAGCGCCCCATCGACGATCGAGCCGTTCAGGCTGTAGAGGCGGGCCGGCGTCGTATCGTCCGCGTGCAGCGGGCTCGCCGCGTGCGCCGCGAGATTGCTGTCGGTGAACTGGAACACCTGCGCATTCGGATTGGTCGGCGAAGGCATCTGCGCCGGGTTGCTGTCCAGCATGCCGAACACGGCCGGTGCGTTGCTGTTCAGCGGCGACCCCGAGATCGAAATCGATTGATCCGCAAGCAGCGCCAGATTGCCCGACGCGGACGGAGAGAGTGCGCCGGCCGATGCGATCGTGATACCGCCGTCGAAAGCCGTCAGGCCGATCGCCGACGGCAGGACGTACGACAGATCGCCGGCCGGCGACGACAACGATGCGACGGCCCCGCCGCCGATGACCGCCGGCTTGGTCAGCGTTCCGATCGCGACATTGCCCGTCGTGGCGGCCACCGTCACGCTCGAGCCGGTCGAATACCCCTTCATGTCGGTCAGGATGTCGAAGGCGGAGGTCTGGCCGCCCTTGATGTAGGACGGATCGACGATCTGGCCGATATTCGCGCCCTGACGCGCACTGACGTTCAGCGTGGCGTCCTGCAGCGCGAGGATGGTCGACACGTCGACCGGCGGCACGATCAGCGAGCCCGACGGCACCGAGTAGTTGGGGGCGATCTGGCCGCCCGCCGTCAGTTGGCCGGCGCCCTTGGCCACGAAATAGGCGCCGCTGAGGATGCTTCCGCCCGCGCCGACCGTCAAATTGCCGCCGCCCACGGTATTGACCGTCGGGTTGTCCGTATTCGCATTGGTCAGCCACCACGTGGTGGGCAGCGAAACCGACAGATTCGAGATGTCGCCGCCGGCGGTCACCGACACATTGCCGCCCACGCTCATCACGCCCTGATCGAAGCCGCCGAAGTTGATCGAAGTCTGGACGGTCTGCGTGACCGGGCTCGTCGCGCCCACCTTGCCGGTCGGGTTGCCGATCTGCATCCACTGCCACCAGAACTGGCTGATATCGGTGCCGGCGGCGCCCGTGACCAGGCCGGTGGCATCCGTCAGCTTCTCGGCGCCGACGATATTGCCGCCGGCAAGCAGCGTCACGTCGCCCGCGGCATCGGAATTCACGGTCGGCGTCAGCAGGATGTCCTGGTAGTTCGTTCCGACCGTGCCGGCGTGCACGACCGATGCCGTCGTGCCTTGCGCCGGCGCGCCCGCCGACAGTTGCCCGGCCGTGTAGATCACGCCCGGCACGAGCTGGAGCGACGGATCGGCCGCCCAATTGCGCGAGGTGTCGTAGAGCGCGATGTCGCCCGACGCCGCGATATCGATCGCGCCGGTGCCCGTGCGTATCATCGTCGGCGCCAGGATCTGGCGGCCGTTGGCATCGAGATAGCTCGTATAGCCGTCGAGCACGACGCTGCCCGCCGAGCCGGGCTGCGAGAGCGCCTGCAGGGCCGCCGGATTCGCACTGCTCGCATCGGCGCCGGCGATCACGCGGAACGTGCTGCCGCCGCCGATCAGCGAAGCCGAGAGCATCGGCAGCGGATTGCCCGCCGACGCGACCGGCGACGGCGTGTTGTCGGCCACCGCGGGCACCGGAATGGTCGATGCCGCGATGACGGAAACCGGCTGCACCGCCGGCGGCGCAAGGAGGCTCAGCGCGAACAATGCATGGTTCGCCACGTAAAACTTGACGGCCGCGGCGAAATAATCCTGATAGTCGTGGAGGTAGACGAGATACGACGACGGGTCGGCGGCCTGCATCGCGGCCGTGGGCGCCGTCGGCGCAACCGGCTGCCCTGCGATCACCGGTCCACCACGGATAGACTGCATCAATTCAGCGACGTCGGTGCGAGGATCCGTTCCGGTGATTTGCCCGCTCAAGCTGGTCGGAGCCGACACCAGATAGTTCTCGTAGGCGGAATACAACGCGTAGTACTCCGCGACTTCGTCGGCCGTGCCGCCCGTCGGGTGACCCGGCGCCGCAACCAGCCCTTTCGGAAGCCAATAGCCGAGGGAGTAACCGTAAGCGGCCCCGTTTGCGCCCGACGGGGCGTTGAACACCGCCGACACGGCGCCGAAGCTCGACAGCGGCGGCACGCTGATGACGCCGCCGCCGAGCGGATTGGCGATCTGGAAGAACCCGTCCGACACGCTCGCCTTCAGCGTCACGTCGTTCGCTGCGCGCAGCGTCACGACCGGCGCCTGACCGTCGTAGCGATAGGCCAGATCCGTCGACGAGGCGCCGGCCCCGAGATTCCAGTTGGTCAGCACCGAGATATTGCCGCCGTTGACGGCCGAGCCCGGATTGTCCAGCTCGATGCCCGGCGTCAGGCGCGCATTCGCGACGCCGGCCGCGACGAGCGGGTTCACCACGCCGTCCAGCCCGTGCTGCACGAACCCCATCAGCGTGCCCGGCACGGCCGCCGTCGCGTCGCCGTTCCGGTAGCCGTAGAACGATTCGTGCGTGGCATTCGGCGTGGTGGCGGAGAAATACATGCTCGACAGCCCGCCGAAGCCGATCGCCGCATCGCCCGTCTGCAACTGGTCGCGAGTCAGCAGCGTCGACACGCCGGTCGTGGCGTTCGTGACCGTCCCGCCGCCATCGCCGGTCGAGTTCGGCGCGAACGTGAATTTCGTCGCGGCCGCATTCTGCGCGACGAAGGTGCCGGCCAGCAAGTTGCCCTTGGCGTCGTACCAGCCCGCGGGATCGACGATCCCGTCGAAATGCTGCGCACCGGCCGTGGCGTCGGCCGTGCTCCACACGGCATAGGCCTCGAGCGAGGTCGCGCGCGAGCCGGCAATGCCCTTGCCCGGCTGGAAGCCGCCGGCCGGCATGATCAGGTTGACCGTGCCGTCCGACAGCAGCGGCGTGCGGAAGCTGACCGTGCCGCCGCTCAAGCCGCCCGCCGTGCCGCCCGACACGTCGATCAAGGCGCCGGCGCCCACGCGGATCGTGCCCGCATGCGCCGGGTCGATGTTCTCGTAGCCGTAGGTGGCGTTGTACGGATTCGCCGCCGCGGGATCGAACACGCCATTGGTGCCGATCACCACCGTGCCGCCGCGCTGGTTCGCATCCGAGCCGCGCGCGAGCAGCGAACCCTCGATATCCACGCCGCTGTGGCCGTACAGGTCGATCTCGCCGCCGGCCTTGCCCGAGGCGTCGATCGTGCCGAGCACGACGACGTTGCCGTTCGCCGTATCCGACGCGTTGCCCGCGCCGCCGTCGGCGATCAGCGCCACCGAGCCGGCCGTCAGCGTGTTGCCGGCGGACAGCGTCAGGTTGCCCGTCTTGCTGCGCACCGAGATCGCATGATTCACGCCGCTGGAGGCGAGCGTGCCGGCCAGCGCATCGAGATTCACCGCGCTGCCGCTGGTCAGCGACAACGAGCCGCCCGCATAGCCGCTGGCCGCGTTGCCCTTGATCGTGCCGTTCAGCGCCACCGTCTGCTGCGGCGCCGAGAGCGTCAGCGCGCCGGCCGCGCCGCCGCCGCTCGCGCCCGAGAAATCGAGCGTCGAGCCGGATTGCACGTCCACCGTGCCGGCATCGGCGGTCAGCGAGATGCTGCCGGCCGGCGCGTAGGCCGTGACGTCGTAGAAGGTCTTCGCCACGCCGGCCGCGCTCACGACCGCGCCGTTGCCGATCGTCAGGTTGCCGGTGGTGGCTTCGAGGCTCACGTTGCCGGCCGGCGCGGAAATCAGCGCGCCGTTGTCGATCAGCGTGCCGCCGGTGAAACCGATCGCGCCGCCGAGCGACGCCCGCGACAGCGCGGTGCCGGCGCCCGCATTCAACGCGAGCGCGCCGGTGGTGGCGAGCGTTTCGTTCGAGCCGGTATCGGCCAGATACACGGGCGCGGCCAGCGTGACCGCCGCCGCGCCCAGATCGAAGCTGCCGGTGTTCTGGCCGGCGATGCCGCCGCTCGCCGTCATGTTCACCGAGCCGAAGCCGCTCTGCGATTTCGCGCCGGCGCCGAGATCGATCTCGCCGGCATTGACGGTCAGCGTGCCGCTGCCTGCCACCGGCGTGACCGTGGGTGCGCCGGCCTCGTTGGTGAACGCGATCTGCGGCGCGTTCAGCGTGACGTTGCCGCCGTCGCTCGTGAAGCTGCCGGCGCTCAGATCGACGCGATTGCCGAAGCTGGCCGTGACGTCGCCCAGGAACGCGATCGCGCCATAGCTGCGCAGCGTGACCTGATCGGCGTTCGCGAACTGCGCGAGGCCGGCCGGGCTGATCACGAAACCGGGCAGGCCGTCCACGGCGCTGCCGGTCGCATTGGTGATGGTGATCGCCGCGCCGTCGGCCGCGATCGCGCGGCCCGACAGCACCGCGGTGGGATCGACCTTCAGGTTGCCCGACGAATCGATCAGCAGCGACTGCCCGCCCGCCAGCGTCGCGCCCGCACCGACCGTCAGGAGGCCGGTGCCGGTCGAGCCGGTGCGCGACAGCGCCACCGGCGCGCCGTTCGACACGCGCAACAGGGCGCCGTCGCCGGCGATCGTGATCGGCGCGTCCTTGCCGGCCGGATAGCTGCCGGCCGCGACGATCGAGGCCCCGGCGTCCACCTGCAGGCCGTTGGCCGCGTTCGCGTCGACGCCGCCCGCGCCCGAGCGGGTGACGAGCAGGATCTCCGGGCCGGTGAGCGACGAGCCGGCGTCGTTCGACACCACCACGCTGTTGGCGATCGGCGCGATCGTGATGCCGCTGCTGGTGGCCGTGCGCGTGCCGCCGATCAGCAGGCTGCCCGCCGTCAGCGAATCGAGCGCGCCGGCGTCGATCTGCAGATACCCGGCCAGCGCGCTGCTGCCGTTGCCGGTGATCTGGATGTCCTGCGCGGCGATATCCACCTCGGCAGGCGCGCCGCCCGCGCCCGGCGCGGTATTGAGCGTGGCGCCCAACGCCAGCGACCGCGTGGCCGCCAGCACCAGTTGGCCGCCGTCGACCGGCAGCGGCGGCGTCACGGTGCCCTTGCTGACGGATTGCGCCGCGTAGAAGCTGTTGGCGCTGGTGAGCGTGTACTGCGAATACTGCTGCCAGACCGCGCCCGACTGCACGCTGAACAGCGTGGGGGTGGCGCTGCGGCTGCCCGTCACCGAATCGGCCAGGTAGCCGGCCGTCAGCACGGTGCCGTCCGGCAGCGTCGCGCTCGCCCCCGGCACGACGCCGCCCGAGGCGCTCGACACCGTGACGCGATAGGCGCCCGGCAGCGTGGCGTACTTCGCCGGCAGCAGCGTGTAGTAGCCGGCGGGCAGGCCCGGCACGCCCGACAGGTAGACCGACTTGCCGACCACGTCGCCCGTGCCCGCCTGGCCCACGCCAAGCGTTGCGGTGGTGGTGCTGGCCGTGCCGTTGGCATTGGTGGACGGCTGCGTGCCCTGCGCGTAGACCGGATCGTAGGCCGCCACCGGCGATTGCGCGCCCGGCACGATCGCATACACGTTCGAACCGCCGACGTTCACCGGCACCGCGCTGCCGGAGGTCGAGTTCGCGTAGCTGATCGAGTATTGCGAGAGCACGTCGCGGGTGCCGCCGGTGCCGGGCACCCACTCCACCGCCTGCAGGTCGCCGCCGCCCGACAGATCGATGATCGCGCCCGGCTCGAGCGACACCTTGCCCGCGTTGAGGCCGATGTATTTCGCCGGCGGTGCGCCGAGATCCGCGGCCGCCGCGCCCGACACCGGGTTGAACTGGTATTCGACGCCGTCGACCGTGGTGCCGTAGGGGATGAGGATTCCGCCGTTCGAGACCGAGGTCACGCTGCCGCTGGTGAGGCGCACCGAATCGGTGGCCGCCAGCAGCGGCAGGCCGCCGAACAGGCTCTGCGTCGCGCTGTCGCTGGGGTCGCCCACGCCGAGCACGAGCTTGCCCGACGGCACGCGCAGCGTGCCGCCCTGAACGATGTCGGTGGCGTCGACCAGCAACGAGCCGCCCGCCGACAGCGGCGTGCCCGAGGCGCCGTTCGGCGCGAACGTCACGGTGGTGGGCGTCTGCTGGCCGGTGGCCGCATCCACCGGGCCGGCGGCATCGATGATGAAGGTGCTGCCGGTGGACGGATAGAGGTCGGCCGCCTTGAACGCGAGATTGCCGGGCGAATAGAGCACGCCCGGCGCGAAGACGTTCGCGGCGCCGGTGGCCTGTACCTTGGTCGAGCTGAGGCGGATATCGCCGCTGCTGACGAAGTTGGCCTGGCCGAAATTGTTCAACTGAATCTGGTTCGACAGGTCGATGAACCCGGCATTGACGTTCAGCGTGGCGTCGGACAGCGTCGCAACCGGGACGAACGCCGGCGCCAGCGTGTTCGCCTGCCCCTTCAGCGCCACGTACGGCGCATCGAGCTCGACCGTGGTGCCGAGCGCCGGCTGCTGCGCCTGACCCAGCAGGGCGGGCAGCGAGGCCGTCGCAGGATTCGCCAGCAGGTTCGACAGTTGCCCCGTGCCGATCGCCGCGATGCGGTTGGTATTGAGCGTGAGGGAGCCCGGCAGCGCCAGCCTGACGTCGCCCGCGAACACGATCGACGGCACCACGGCGCCGCCACCGGCCGCGCTGGCGTCGCCGAGCACGAGGTTGGCGATGCCGGAGCCGTCGAGGCGGTCGGCGGAGAACTGGAGCAGGTGGGCCGGCGTGGCGCCGATCGGCTGCCCCGTGGTGGGGTCGATGGCGGTGGCGAGGTTGCCTCCCGGCGTCAGGCCGGCCGGCGCCAGGTCGCCGCTCTGGCGAATCACCACGGCCATGTTGTCGGATTTGTCCGCCTGCTGCATCGGCAGGATCGTCAGGGTGCCGCCCGCGCCCTGCCCCGCGCCGCCGCCGCCATGCGCGTCGAGCGTGGCGTCGGCGAGCAGGCCGGACGATGCCCCGTACGTGATCGATCCCGCATCGCTCCAGACCGTCTGCTTCGCATAGCGGCCGTTGGCCTGCAGCGCATCGAATTGCGCCGACGTGCCCGACACATCGATCGTCGAGCCGGCCTGGGCGACCACGTAGCCGCCGTCGGTCGCGAGGCTCACCGTGCCCCCGGCCAGCACCTTGCCGGTGTCCGGCTGCACGCCCTGCGCGCCGATCTTGACGGGCACGGCCAGCGGATTGGCGAGCGCCACGCCGGCCACATCCAGCCGCGCGTCCGGCCCCAGCCAGACGCTCCGGTTGCTGGATGCCAGGCTTGCGGCCGTCTGCCCGTCGAGCAGATAGGGGTTGCCGATCGAACCCGCCACATCGAGCACGATCGATCCGCCCGGCGCGACGATCGAACCGAGTACGACCACCTGTGCAGGCGAACCGAGCCCGACGCTCGCGCCCGCATCGGCGACGATCGACGCGCCCGACGCCACGGTCACGCCGCCCGTCACACCGGCGTAGGTCGGCGTGGCGCCCTTGGCGTCGAGCCAGCCGGCATAACCGCCGCCCGTCAGCACCAGATCGGTGGCCTGCCGGTGATAGGCGTCGAGCGTGCCGGTGCCGGCCAGGCCGCCGGCCGACAGATTGGCGCCGGTTGCCGCGTTCAGCAGGCCCGTGGCGTTGGGGATCAGATTGCGTTGGGTCACGGCGACGGTCGCGCCGGGCGCGACCGTGACGTCGTACAGCGCATTCAGCACATACTTGCCGAAGCCCTGCTGCGCGAAGAAGCCCTCCGGCAGGTAGAGATCCCAGGCCGGCATGGCCGCCGCATCGCCGCCGATCTGGAAGCCCGGCGCCTGCAGCGTCAGCGTGCCGCCCCCCGAGAAGCCTTCGCTGAGGATCGTGCCGTTCATCTCGATCCGGCCATGCGTGGGCTGCGAGCCCGGCAGCGTCGGCGCGAAGGCATCCCCCGTGCCATATGATCCGAACGCACTCGTGTCGTAGGTGCGCAGGGTCAGGTTGCCGCCCTTGCCCTGGGCCACGCCGTTGCTCATCAGCAACTGGCCATTGGCCTGCATCATCCCGCCGCTCGACAGATCCAGCACGCTGCCCGTCTGCAGGACGATCGAGCCCGTCGTGTCGGCCTGCGTGGCGCGGTTGGACGTTTCCTGCGTCGCCAGCGAAATGCTGCCGCCATTGATGTATTCGCTATTGCCGGGGGTCGTGCCGGGCGCGGCCTGGACATCGTTGTTGACCCATTGCCCCGCCACGCTCAAGGTCGCGTTCGGGCCGACCGAGATATCGCCGCCCGCCAGGACCGAAATCGTGCCGGAGGGCACGCTCAGGTCGCCGAGCACCGTCACGCCGGCGCCCCCACTCGGGCTTTTCAGCGAGATCGAGCCGCCCGCCTGCAGCGTCAGTTGCGTGCCCTCGGCCACCAGAATGCCCTTGCCCGCGGCCTTGTCCTCGGTCACGTTCAGGTTGGAGAAGCCGCCCTTGTTCAGCGTCGAGGTCGGCACCACCTGGGTCGCCAGCACATTGTTCGGATCGGTGCTCGACAACGCGCCGAGCGTCGTCGTATCGAGCGCGGTGGACACCGAGAAGCCCGACGCCAGGCTGTCGAGCTGCGGAGCCTGATCCTGCAGGATCACCAGGCCGGCCACGCCCGACGACACCGACGCGGTATTGCCGCCGGCGGTGAGGCCGATGATCGACGTGCCGGACGGATCGACGCCCACGTTGAGCGTGCCGCCGGCGGGCAGGCTGTTGCCCTGCGTCTGCTTGGCGCCGCCGAACGCGTGGGCGCTGATGTCGCCGTCGAGCACCATGGCCGATTGCGCATAGACGTCGAGCGTGCCCGCGTTGCCACCGACGATGAAGTCCGATTGATAGGTGCCCCCCGTCTGCAACGGGTTGTACCAGGTCTTGGTGATGCCCCAGCGCGCGTGCGTCTCGGTGAACGCGCCGGCGATGCCGAGATAGGTGTCGTACGGGCTGGCCTGCCCGATCGGCACGATCGCGCCGTTCGCGTCGACGAGGCGCGTGGTGTTCACCATGCCGCCGTCGTAGTGGACATAGCCGCCGTTCAGGTTGATCGACGAACCCGCCGCGGTCATCACCTCGTTGCCGGCCAGCGTGATCTTGCCGCCGTTGGTCAGCAACTGGTCGACGCTGCGCGGGATCAGGTCGACATAGCCGGCCAGGTTCAGGATCGGGCTGCCGACCCACTGCACGCCGTCGCTGCGGGTGCCGGTCAGCGTGCTGTCCACCACCACGCCCTTGAGACCGAACAGGAAGCCGTCGCGCAGCAGCGGCGAATCGGCCAGCTCGTTGCCGCCGATCCGGTCGATCGTCAGCAGGATGCTCGAGATCGGCAGCTCCACGTTCGCCAGGCCGGACACGTCGATCGTCGCGCCGTTGTCGAGGTAGATGCGGCCCGGCACGGCGCGCTGCTGCAGATCGGCGTTGTAGGCCACCTGCGACGTCGAGGTCAGCGCCGCGACCGAGACGGTCGAGCCGGGCGCCTCGATCAGCGAGCCGCCCTGGAACCACACGGCGCCGGCCGTCATGGCGATGCTGCCCGGCACGAACGTCGTGCCCGGCGCGGAGGTGGCGGTCTGGCCGTTGGTGTCGGGCAGCACCGTCGTCACCGAGTTGGGGCCGAAGCTCAGCATGCCGGCGCGGTTCGTCGCGTCGCCCACCGCACCGCCCACGCCGACCAGGACCACGCCCTGGCCGAGATAGGCTGCGCCGTTCGGGTTGTTCGACGCATATTCGTCGACGGTCGAGATGGTGATCGAGCCGGGCGTGTTCACGCTCGTCGTCACGCCCACCACGCCGTTCTGGTCGACCCGCCCGCCCAGCAGATTCACGTTGCCGCGCGTGGCCTGCACGATGCCGGTGTTGGTCAGCGTGCCGATCGGCGTGATGTCGGCGCTCGTCCCGGCGGCGGTGTCGAGCAGCGTGAGCTTGCCGCTCAGTTCCGGCGAGAGGATCTGCGGCTGGTTCACGTTCGGCCGCAGGCTCACGCCCACGCCCGCGGCCAGCACCACCTGGCCGTCGGTGGCGGTGATGCTGCCGGCATTGGTCACGTTGGGCGCCGCGATCAGCACGAAGCCGCCGTCGCTGGCGGTGCCGTTGGCATGGGTCGTGATCGACGCGCCCTGCTCGATCGTCACGTCGCCCCACGAACGGTACTGGCCCGCCGACGTGAGGTTGACGTTGTTGCCGAGGCCGAGCACCACGTTGGGCGTGGTCGTGTTGTTGCCGCCCAGGTTGCCGGTGCTGCCCGCCTCGCCGGCGGCGAGGCCGCCCGTCGAACCGGCCGACGAGCCGAGGAACTGCAGGTTGCTGGCGACGATGCCGGCCGCATCCTGGGCCAGCGTGCTGTCGCTCAGCGCCGGCGTGGTCTGCGCGGCGCCCGGCCGCGCGGCGATCAACGACTGGTTGTAGTCGTTCATGTTCAGCAGATCGAGCGACGAGGCCACCAGCGAATGCACGTTGACCTGGGAGCCCGCGCCGAACAGCACGCCGTTGCGGTTGATCACGTACACCGCGCCCTGCGCCGTGATGTTGCCGAGAATCTCGCTCGGCCGGCCGCTCGGGTCGTTCACGCGATTCAGCACGGCCCAGTTATTGGCGCCGTTGGTCTGGGTGCCGCCCGATTGATCGAAATTCAGCGTCGTCTGCTTGCCGACGTTCATCGTCTGCCAGGTCAGCACGGCGTTCTGCGCCGTCTGCTGCACGTCGACCGTCACGTGGCCGCTGGCGTCCACGCTCTGCGTCGGCCCGCTCGCGTTGATCCACAGCACCGGGTTGCTGGTATCGGCAGTGGCGCCCGTGGCCACCTGCAGGCCGCCGGCCGCCAGGCCGTTCGGCACGTTCGACAGCGCGTTCGCGGCGGCCGCCGCGGCCGCGTGCTGCGCGGCGATCTGCGCGGCGATGGCCTGCGCGGTGTAGCCGAGGTTGCGAATCGACGGTTGGCTGGCCTGCAGCGCCGCGGCCGGCGAGATGCCCACGTTGATCGCCCCGAGCCCGGCGACGCCGGCGGCGCTGCCCGAGGCGCGCGGCATGGCCGAACCGAGGTTGACGAGGCCCGCCGCGTGCACCTGCGTCGTCACGCCCGCCGCCAACAGCAGCGCGACGGCGCGGCACACCGGCCGCAGATTCGATTTGAGGACGGCGCGCGAAACCCCGCCGTTGTGTTGCCGTGCCGTGCGTGCGTCTGCTGCCATCCCTCACCCCGAACCCGATAGATATTGTGCGTGGCGCGCTGAGCGCCGATCCTTGCGCCGTCCGGCCCGCCTCTTCAGGCGGACGACCGGCAATCTGAGGACGATACGAAACCGGCATGGCGCGAACGTGGCGGGAGCA
>NZ_JAAGPF010000037.1 GCF_017104645.1 Burkholderia sp. Ac-20379 | reverse complement strand
ATAAAAAAAAAAAAAAAGAAAAAATATATGTGTATTTTATTCACATAAATATAAATACACATCTTCTAGTATTTATTAAGTAGTGTTTTGACGGATCATCTGCCGCTAAATCATCATTCTAGTTCATCGATAAACTCGTGGTGTCGTGGATTCGGTCTCCATCACATCTCTACCTCGTGAGCATACTATCACGTCTACTGCCAGTGCCACGCTACCTCTTGTCCTCTACCTTCAT
>NZ_JAAGPF010000413.1 GCF_017104645.1 Burkholderia sp. Ac-20379 | reverse complement strand
GCAGCGGGGGTTCTGAAGGAGGAAGCCTGACGATTACCTACTTTCACACGGGCAATCCGCACTATCATCGGCGTAGAGTCGTTTCACGGTCCTGTTCGGGATGGGAAGGGGTGGTACCGACTCGCTATGGTCATCAGGCTAAAGGGGTTGTCGCGTCGCTGGTTGAGCGCCACGACCAATCTTGAAGAAGTAGTATTGGGTTGTGTGTATCGGCACACGAGGACTCAATGCTGTACAACTTGTCTGTGTTTTCCAAGGTCCTGAATCTGGTTCAGGCAGGGATGTCGCGAGTGCTTGAGCACCGACGATCATCAACTCAGACTTGTTATAGGATCAAGCCTTACGGGCAATTAGTATCAGTTAGCTGAACGCATTACTGCGCTTACACACCTGACCTATCAACGTCCTGGTCTCGAACGACCCTTCAAGGAGGTCAAGCCTCCAGGGATATCTCATCTTAAGGCGAGTTTCCCGCTTAGATGCTTTCAGCGGTTATCTCTTCCGAACATAGCTACCCGGCGATGCCACTGGCGTGACAACCGGTACACCAGAGGTTCGTCCACTCCGGTCCTCTCGTACTAGGAGCAGCCCCCTTCAAATATCCAACGCCCACGGCAGATAGGGACCAAACTGTCTCACGACGTTTTAAACCCAGCTCACGTACCTCTTTAAATGGCGAACAGCCATACCCTTGGGACCGGCTACAGCCCCAGGATGAGATGAGCCGACATCGAGGTGCCAAACACCGCCGTCGATATGAACTCTTGGGCGGTATCAGCCTGTTATCCCCAGAGTACCTTTTATCCGTTGAGCGATGGCCCTTCCATACAGAACCACCGGATCACTATGACCTGCTTTCGCACCTGCTCGACTTGTCGGTCTCGCAGTTAAGCACGCTTATGCCATTGCACTATCAGCACGATTTCCGACCGTACCTAGCGTACCTTCGTACTCCTCCGTTACACTTTGGGAGGAGACCGCCCCAGTCAAACTGCCTACCATGCACTGTCCCCGACCCGGATCACGGGCCAAGGTTAGAACCTCAAACAAACCAGGGTGGTATTTCAAGGACGGCTCCACCGAAACTAGCGTTCCGGTTTCATAGCCTCCCACCTATCCTACACAGATCGGTTCAAAGTCCAATGCAAAGCTACAGTAAAGGTTCATGGGGTCTTTCCGTCTAGCCGCGGGGAGATTGCATCATCACAAACACTTCAACTTCGCTGAGTCTCGGGAGGAGACAGTGTGGCCATCGTTACGCCATTCGTGCAGGTCGGAACTTACCCGACAAGGAATTTCGCTACCTTAGGACCGTTATAGTTACGGCCGCCGTTTACCGGGACTTCAATCAAGAGCTTGCACCCCATCATTTAATCTTCCGGCACCGGGCAGGCGTCACACCCTATACGTCCACTTTCGTGTTTGCAGAGTGCTGTGTTTTTATTAAACAGTCGCAGCCACCAGTTTATTGCAACCCTTTCACCCTTCTGGCGCAGGCCAGTCAAGCTACAAGGGCGTACCTTATCCCGAAGTTACGGTACCAATTTGCCGAGTTCCTTCTCCCGAGTTCTCTCAAGCGCCTTAGAATACTCATCTCGCCCACCTGTGTCGGTTTGCGGTACGGTCACTGTTAAACTGAAGCTTAGAGGCTTTTCTTGGAACCACTTCCAATTGCTTCGCTTCCTAAGAAGCTCGCGCCACACCCTTGAATTCTGCGCCCGGATTTGCCTAAGCGCCTTCTCCAATGCAGCGACCGGGACTTCCAACACCCGGACAACCTTCCGCGATCCGTCCCCCCATCGCATTTAACAATGGTGCAGGAATATTGACCTGCTTCCCATCAGCTACGCATTTCTGCCTCGCCTTAGGGGCCGACTCACCCTACGCCGATGAACGTTGCGTAGGAAACCTTGGGCTTACGGCGAGGGGGCCTTTCACCCCCTTTATCGCTACTCATGTCAGCATTCGCACTTCCGATACCTCCAGCACACTTTACAATGCACCTTCGCAGGCTTACGGAACGCTCTCCTACCATGCATATAAATATGCATCCGCAGCTTCGGTATATAGCTTAGCCCCGTTACATCTTCCGCGCAGGACGACTCGATCAGTGAGCTATTACGCTTTCTTTAAAGGGTGGCTGCTTCTAAGCCAACCTCCTGACTGTTTTAGCCTTCCCACTTCGTTTCCCACTTAGCTATATTTGGGGACCTTAGCTGGCGGTCTGGGTTGTTTCCCTCTTGACACCGGACGTTAGCACCCGATGTCTGTCTCCCGTGATTGCACTCTTCGGTATTCGGAGTTTGCTATGGCGGGGTAATCTGCAATAGACCCCCCAACCATGACAGTGCTCTACCCCCGAAGGTGAGACACGAGGCACTACCTAAATAGTTTTCGGAGAGAACCAGCTATTTCCAAGTTTGTTTAGCCTTTCACCCCTATCCACAGCTCATCCCCTAACTTTTCAACGTTAGTGGGTTCGGACCTCCAGTACGTGTTACCGCACCTTCATCCTGGCCATGGATAGATCACTTGGTTTCGGGTCTACGCCCAGCAACTGAACGCCCTATTCGGACTCGCTTTCGCTACGCCTGCCCTATTCGGTTAAGCTTGCTACTGAACGTAAGTCGCTGACCCATTATACAAAAGGTACGCCGTCACCCCTTACGAGGCTCCGACTGTTTGTATGCATGCGGTTTCAGGATCTATTTCACTCCCCTCCCGGGGTTCTTTTCGCCTTTCCCTCACGGTACTGGTTCACTATCGGTCGATCACGAGTATTTAGCCTTGGAGGATGGTCCCCCCATCTTCAGACAGGATTTCACGTGTCCCGCCCTACTTGTCGTACACCTAGTTCTTTCATACTGTTTTCGTCTACAGGGCTATCACCTGCTATGGCCGCACTTTCCAGAGCGTTCGACTAACAATACAAATAAAGAGTACAGGCTCTTCCCATTTCGCTCGCCACTACTTTGGGAATCTCGGTTGATTTCTTTTCCTGCGGTTACTTAGATGTTTCAGTTCACCGCGTTCGCTTCGCATAGCCTATGTATTCAGCTATGGATACTCCAAAAGGAGTGGGTTTCCCCATTCGGACATCTACGGATCAAAGCTTGTTTGCCAGCTCCCCGTAGCTTTTCGCAGGCTACCGCGTCCTTCATCGCCTGTGATCGCCAAGGCATCCACCACATGCACTTGTTCGCTTGACCCTATAACGAGTCTGCCTTGTGTCGGCAGCTCTTAGTGCTTTAGCACTTAGAGATGCCCCATCCCCGTAGGGGATAGCACTCGACAAATCGCTACAGGTTGAGTTCTCGCATTTGTGCCGTATTCCAATTTGAGCCGAACATTTAAGTTCGAATCTTCTTGAGATACATCGATACAATCACAACCCGGATAATTTCCACGCCCATCTCAAATAAGCGCTTCCGTTATCCAAATTACTACTTCTTCTAGATTGTTAAAGAACGACAGCCGATAAGTACATGATGTACAAATCGCTCTGACTGGCTCAATCGCCAATGACAAAAACTCAGATCAGTACGACCTGAACGTTTGTCATTGAAGATTGGTGGAGGCAGACGGGATCGAACCGACGACCCCCTGCTTGCAAAGCAGGTGCTCTCCCAGCTGAGCTATGCCCCCATACAGAGACTTCCCAAGGATACTGTCCAGACTAAGTGGTGGGTCTGGTTGGATTCGAACCAACGACCCCCGCCTTATCAAGACGGTGCTCTAACCAACTGAGCTACAGACCCCTGAGTCTGTCTTGATTTACAGCCGATAAGCGTGAACGCTCAACTTTCGCGGTATTAGCTCGAGAAAGGAGGTGATCCAGCCGCACCTTCCGATACGGCTACCTTGTTACGACTTCACCCCAGTCATGAATCCTACCGTGGTGACCGTCCTCCTTGCGGTTAGACTAGCCACTTCTGGTAAAACCCACTCCCATGGTGTGACGGGCGGTGTGTACAAGACCCGGGAACGTATTCACCGCGGCATGCTGATCCGCGATTACTAGCGATTCCAGCTTCATGCACTCGAGTTGCAGAGTGCAATCCGGACTACGATCGGTTTTCTGGGATTAGCTCCCCCTCGCGGGTTGGCGACCCTCTGTTCCGACCATTGTATGACGTGTGAAGCCCTACCCATAAGGGCCATGAGGACTTGACGTCATCCCCACCTTCCTCCGGTTTGTCACCGGCAGTCTCCTTAGAGTGCTCTTGCGTAGCAACTAAGGACAAGGGTTGCGCTCGTTGCGGGACTTAACCCAACATCTCACGACACGAGCTGACGACAGCCATGCAGCACCTGTGTATCGGTTCTCTTTCGAGCACTCCCGGATCTCTCCAGGATTCCGACCATGTCAAGGGTAGGTAAGGTTTTTCGCGTTGCATCGAATTAATCCACATCATCCACCGCTTGTGCGGGTCCCCGTCAATTCCTTTGAGTTTTAATCTTGCGACCGTACTCCCCAGGCGGTCAACTTCACGCGTTAGCTACGTTACTAAGGAAATGAATCCCCAACAACTAGTTGACATCGTTTAGGGCGTGGACTACCAGGGTATCTAATCCTGTTTGCTCCCCACGCTTTCGTGCATGAGCGTCAGTATTGGCCCAGGGGGCTGCCTTCGCCATCGGTATTCCTCCACATCTCTACGCATTTCACTGCTACACGTGGAATTCTACCCCCCTCTGCCATACTCTAGCTTGCCAGTCACCAATGCAGTTCCCAGGTTGAGCCCGGGGATTTCACATCGGTCTTAACAAACCGCCTGCGCACGCTTTACGCCCAGTAATTCCGATTAACGCTTGCACCCTACGTATTACCGCGGCTGCTGGCACGTAGTTAGCCGGTGCTTATTCTTCCGGTACCGTCATCCCCCGTCTGTATTAGAGTCGAGGATTTCTTTCCGGACAAAAGTGCTTTACAACCCGAAGGCCTTCTTCACACACGCGGCATTGCTGGATCAGGCTTTCGCCCATTGTCCAAAATTCCCCACTGCTGCCTCCCGTAGGAGTCTGGGCCGTGTCTCAGTCCCAGTGTGGCTGGTCGTCCTCTCAGACCAGCTACTGATCGTCGCCTTGGTAGGCTTTTACCCTACCAACTAGCTAATCAGCCATCGGCCAACCCTATAGCGCGAGGCCCGAAGGTCCCCCGCTTTCATCCGTAGATCGTATGCGGTATTAATCCGGCTTTCGCCGGGCTATCCCCCACTACAGGACATGTTCCGATGTATTACTCACCCGTTCGCCACTCGCCACCAGACCGAAGTCCGTGCTGCCGTTCGACTTGCATGTGTAAGGCATGCCGCCAGCGTTCAATCTGAGCCAGGATCAAACTCTTCAGTTCAATACCTGTTACTGTTTTCGGTTCTTTCGAACCGGTCGCTCACTCAAAGCTGACAGGTCAATGAATTGCTTCATGAACCTGACTTACTTTTGTGTGAGACTCTTGATACTTTTGCTGACTTGATCCGGAGATCAAGACCGCTACGATCAAGCGTCCACACTTATCGGCTGTAGATTTTTAAAGAGCATTTCCGAGAGAAGCTTGGCTTCGTTTCGGCGCTGCGTTTTCAGCAGCAGAGAAGCGAGATTATGAAGAACATTTTGAAGCGCGTCAACTACTTTTTTCAGCGCTTCGATCAACA
>NZ_JAAGPF010000412.1 GCF_017104645.1 Burkholderia sp. Ac-20379 | reverse complement strand
CGAGGGGGCACCGAGGGCATCGGCCCGCTGGCCGCACGCTGCCGCGCGCATCGCGCCCGGCCATGCGCAAGCCAACATTCCAATCAGACGGAGCAGACGACATGAAGGCAATTCGAACCCTGGCGGTCATGACCGCGGCCGTGGCGATGCTCGCCGCGTGCGGCGGCAACGACGGCAACGACATCGGCACCATCATCGGCATCTCGAAGCCGCAGGCGCGCTTCATCAACGCCGTGCCGCTCGGCCCCAACCTCGATTACTACCTGAACAGCAAGCTCAACACGGCGAACGTGGCCTACAAGGGTGTGACGCGCTACGCCGATCTCGACACCGGCAACCAGACCACGTCCTACAACTCGGCCGGCAGCAACACCACGATCGCCTCGCAGGCCTTCTCGACCGTGAACGGCCATCACTACACGACGATCGCGCTGCCGAGCACGTCGTCGGCGATCTCGGTGATCGACGATCCGTACGCCAAGGGCCTGCTGTCGGACAAGGCGCGCGTGCGCGGCTTCAACGCGTCGCCGAACGCGCAGAACCTCGACATCTACGTGGTCAATGCGGGCAGCACCAATATCAGCGCGGCCAACCCGACGCTGTCGAACGTCGCCTATCAGAACGCGGTGCCGGCCTCGACGCAGGATTCGCTCTATCTGTCGGGCGGCAGCTATCAGGTGATCGTCACGACCACCGGCTCGAAGACGCCGATCCTGACCACCGCGCCCGTCACGCTCGCCAACAACGCGGACTGGCTGGTGCTGACGATCCCGGCCGGCGGCATCAGCGACGTGGTGCCGAACGACATTCACGTGCTGGTCGCGCAGGGCAACGAAGCCGATGCCTCCGCGCAGGAGCTCGGCCCGCAATAAGCCGGCGCGCCATGCAAAAACGCCGCCGGGCTCAGGCCGGCGGCGTTTTCGTATCGGCGGCAACCGAGCGGGGGCTCAGCGCGCGGCGGGATCCGACGGTTCGAGCCGGATCACACGCTCGGTGCGTGCGCCGCAGGTGCGGCCCGCGTCGATGATGCCGGCCGTGCTGACCTGCCAGCCGAGCCGCGTTTCGACGGCCGGCGAGCCGTCGCCGCGGCGGCTCGCGAAGCCGGCCAGGCCATCGTCGGGCGTCGCCACGCTGCCGTCGAGCGAGGCGTTCGAGTGGATCTCGTTGTCGCGCCAGAGCGGCGCGTCGCGGCGGGCGTCGAAGCTCTTGCCGTCGACGTCCACGCAACTGTCGGACGCGCCCATGTTCGCGTTGTCGAGCGTGGCGATGCGGCTCGCCGCGCGCCGCACCGGATCGCCGTGTTCGAGCTGCGCGTAGCGCGCGCGATCGATGGCCGGCAGGCCGGTGGGCGTTTTCGAGGCGATCCGCTCGGGCGTGAGCTTGCGATCGCCGGCCGCGACCGGCGCGCCGCCCAAGACGGGCGCCGGCGTCTTCACCGGGTTGGCTTCGGTTTCCGAACGATTCCGTGACTGTTCCATTGTCTCCTCCTGGTCGGGGCGCCCTGGCCGCGCGGGGCGAACCGCGCGGCGGGCATGGACATCGGCGATGCGTGGCGAAGCGCGCCTCGGCCGTCGTCAGAACTGGTAATTGACCGAGACGTCCGCCACCGCGTTGGTCGAGCGTTGCGTGATCGGGCTGTTGCGCGCGCTGCCCACCAATTGCTCCACGGCGCCGTCCGCCGTGACGAACCAGTGCTTGTGGACGAACCACACCATCGTGATCCCGGCACCGTACGATTTCAGGCCCGCTTTCGCAGAATACGGCCGGTAGCCGCTGCGTGTCGATGCCTGCTGATTGATACCGAACCAGCTGTTCATGTAGTTCGAATCGGCGAACGACACGGTCGGCCCGGCGAACCAGAAGAACTTCTCGGAGCTGCCCGGCAGCGGCATGTAGGCCGACAGATCGCCGACCCAGCCGTTCGAGCCGCCGATGCTGCGCCGCACATCGGCACGCAGCACGATCGGCAGGTTCTTCGAGATCACGTAGTCGCCCGACAGCTTGATCAGCGGCGCGGCATTGATGTTCGGCAGGCCGTTCAGGTGGCCGAGATCGTCGGCCGAGCGGCGGCCGAGATCGTAGTTGATCGACAGCGTGGTGCGCCAGTTCCGGCCCTGCGCGAAGTTCACGCCGAGGCCCTCGCCGGTCGACAGGAAGAACAGGTCGCGGTAGCGCACGTCGAAGTTCGGGCCGGCCATCACGCGGTACTGATCGGAGCCTTCGTAGCGCGGCTGGAACGACGCGGCCGCGCCGAAGCGCACCGACCACGTCTCGGGCGGCTTCGGATTGAACACCTTCTGGAGCGGCACGCCGGCCGAGTATTGCCATTCGCCGAGCGGCGACGGCGTCTGCGCGCGGGCCGTGACGGCGGCGCAGCAGCAGACGGCGAGCACGGTGAGCCGAGACGGCACGATCGCGCGGCGCGGCAGCATCGCCGGGGCGCGCGGGGAAACGGAAACGGCACGGCATCGAATCATCAGCTCATCCTCTTTATGTAATCGGTTCTTCCGGGAGAGTGTCGACGCAGGCCGTGCATCGCGCGATGCACGTACCGCGGTCGTACCGCTGCTGCGCGTGTTGCCGTTGCCCATGTTACTCGCGACGCGTGCGCCATGGGCGGCCGGCCCGCCAGCAGGTTCGCCACGCACGAACCCCTCCCGTCGCCTCGCTCTCTCGCTCCCTCGCTTACCTGCCCCGCTGCCCGCTCACGCGCTCGGGCGGCTGCCGCGACGGCGGATCGCCCTCCGGGGCGCGTCGCGGCGTCGGCGGATCGGTCGGCCCGGGGTCGCCGTCGTCGGGCTGCGGGTCGGGATCGATCTCGGGGTACGGCGGCTCGGGACGATGCGGCGCGACACCGGCAGGCCGGCCGGCGAAGCGCGCTGCACCGGATCCGGCGAACCTTGCTGACGAAATGGAAACAGGCGTCACGATCGGTTCTCCGAATGCGAGTCAGCGGCCATTACTGCAATTCGCGTGCCATACGCAGCCGGGCGAGCGCCGTCGCTCAGGCAGGCCGGAACGGGACGGCACGCCGCAATGGGGTGGCGATCCGCGTGCATTCCTTACATCCGGCGCTGCAAATTTTTCAGTTTTGAGACAGTCATCGGCGCGACACCGCCACGGCAGGCCCGCACGCGATCCGGCATGGAGTTTGCGGCCCGATACGGCGTACCCACCGTGGAGGACTTGCGATGACATCCCTGACCCGCCCCGCTTCCCGAGCCGACGGCGACCGAGGCCGTCCGGCGGTCAGCGCGCTCGGCGACGCCGGCACGCCCGCGCCGGACGAACGCACCACCACGCGCCGCGACGAGAAGCAGATCGACAAGGCGCTCGAAGACACGTTTCCGGCCAGCGATCCGCCGGCCACCGGCGGCGTGACGCGGATCGATCCCGTGCCCGCCCACCAGCCGCCCGATCGCGGCGAACCGGGCGCGCCCTGAGCGGCGCAGCCCTTTCTGCAAGGAGGTCGATCATGAATCCCCATCCTGACACCCGTGCCGGCAACGGCATCGGCGAGCGCATCGTCGGGCGGCCCGCCGCCTCGGCGGGCCCCGGCCCCGACGTGATGGCCGCGGCCACGCTCGACGGCAACCGCGTGTATGCAACCGGCGGCGAGCACGTCGGCCACATCAAGGACATCATGCTCGACGTGCGCGGCGCGCGGATCGCCTACGCGGTGCTGTCGAGCGGCGGCGTGCTCGGCATCGGCGACAAGCTGATCGCGGTGCCGTGGCATGCGCTCACGCTCGACACCGACCGCAAGTGCTTCGTGCTGGCCGCCACCGCGGAGCAGGTGCGCGCGATGCCCGGCTTCGATCGCCATCACTGGCCGTCGTTCGCCGATCCGGCCTGGGCCGAGCCCGCCACCCTGAATCAGCCGGCCGCGGCCGCCACCGGCTGGGAGCCCGACGATATCGGTCACTTCGATGTGGATACCGGGCTCGATCTCGACGCCCCGCCGCACGAAAGCGCGCCGAACCGTCCCGAATCGCGCGGCGATCGTCATTGATCTGCTGGGTCGCCGCGTTTGAAGGAGCGTCCCGTGGGACGCTCTCTTTTTGCCTGCGCGCCGGGCTCGGTTCGGCTCAGCGGCCCACTTCGCGGGCCAGCTTCTGCGCGGCGGTCAAATGCCGATGCAGCATCGGCAGGCTGTTCTGCGCGAACGCGCGCAGTTCGGTCGAATGTCCGCCGCGCGCCTCCGCCGAAAACAGCCGGATCGCCTGCCGGTGCGCGCCCGGCCCGGCGATCGCCAGGTAGGCCACGTCGAAATCGTGGCCGCGCTTGTTGCGCAGCGCGTCGATGCCGGGATCGACGATCACCGCCGCCTGCGCCGGCACGCCCTCCTTCGCGGCGATCACGCGCAACTGCTCGTTGGCGCGGCCATGATCGTCGAGCATCGTCTTCGCGAACTCGCGCACCGCGGGCGATTCGGACTGCTCGATTGCCAACTGGCTCGCCTGCACCTCGCGCTTGCCGGCCATCGCGGCCTTGTCGACGAACTCGGGATCGATACCCTGCGGGCGCTTCGCGATCTCGCTGTCGCCCACCGGCGACGCCGGCTTGACGATCTCGGCGGCCACGCTCGGGCTGGCCGCGGGCGGGTCGTGCGGCGCCGGATTCGGCTCGGTCTGGGCCGTGGCGGCGCCTGCCGCGCCCAGCGCCGCGGCCAGGGCGGCCGCGCGCAGGCGCATGCGTGTCTTGGATCGGATCGTGGGTCGGATCATCCTCGCTCTCCTCGATGAATCCCGCTACGGGATCGTGCTGCGGCTGGACGACGCCGCCACGCTCAATTCGCGTGGATCGTCAGTTGGTCCTGCACCGAACGCACGCCGTCGACGCTCTTGACGGCCTGCACGGCGAGCGGCTTTTGCGCCTCGTCCGGCACGCTGCCGGTCAGCGTCACGCGGCCGGCCTTGGTGCTGACGTGGACGTCGCCCGACGACAAACCGCTGGTGCCGACCAGCGCCGCCTTCGCCTTGGTGGTGATCGTCATGTCGTGCATCTTGGCCCCGGCCGAATGCGTCGCCGAGGCCACGTCGTCGCTCGCGGCCGCGTTCGCGTCGAGCGAGGCCGTCGCGCAGAACGCGGTGGCGGCGGTCAGGGCGATCGCCAGCAGGCCGCGCGCGGAACGCGGGGCGGCGCGGTGGCGGTGGATCGGACGCTGCGGACGCTGGCATTCGGTGCGGTGCTTCATCGTGACCTCCAGGGATCGGGCCGGACGGGCCGGCGATACGCGAACCGACGCAACCGGCATACCCGGCCGCCGCGCCCCGCCGGGCAAGGCGAAGCCGGCGCGGCGGCGCTTTTCGTCAAGCCGATTGCAAGAATTACGAGGCGGAAGTCAGTGCCCGGGATGGGCGCGGCGGCCGGCGCTGGCGGCCGCGCGCCGTCACTTGTCGAGCGGGAAGGAGGCGGAAGCCGGCGTGGCGGACGGCGCGGTCAGCGATCGCACCGGCGCTTGCGTGACGCGCAGGATTTCGCGCGCCAGCGCCTGCACGTCCACCGGCTTGCACAGATAGCCGTTGAAGCCGGCCGACAGCACGCGCCGCTCGTCGGCCTGGCCGGCATGCGCGGTCACGGCCAGCACCGGTGCGCGGGACGCGGCGCCCGCGTCGCCCCGCCGCGCATCGCGCAGCCCGACGGGAACACGACGATAGACGCCCGCACCGATGACTCGATCGCCACGGCGCTGTCAAACCGCGGCACCGAA
>NZ_JAAGPF010000411.1 GCF_017104645.1 Burkholderia sp. Ac-20379 | reverse complement strand
GCCGCGCCGCGCGGCCGGCGCGGCCCGCAATCGCTGCGCGGCTTCTGGCGGCGCGACGACGGCGCGTTCACGATGATGTTCGCGGTGCTCGGCAGCATCCTGGTCGGCACGATGTGTCTCGGCCTCGATTCGATCCGCTTCACGATGAGCCAGACGCAGATGCAGATGGCGCTCGACGTGGCGGCGCTGTCCTCGGGCGCCGACCTCACGCACTACTCGGACACCACCGGCACCAACTACACGCAGTGGCAGGCCGACGCGCTGGCGTATTACCAGGGCAACATGCCGACCAGCTATCTCGGCATGACGCGCCAGCCGATCACGGCCACCTTGACCGGCGATCGCGCGTCCGGCCAGACGATCAATCTCTCGACGTCGTCGAAGCAGCCGCTGCTCGCGCCGTTCTTCATCGATCCGGTCATCAGCAACATGGCCGCCAACGGCACCAACGGCGGCGGCGTGGGCGACCCGCGCACGTACGCCACCGTCTCCGCCTCGAACTCGGTGATCCGCCTGCCGCAAACGTTGCTCGAACTCGCGCTGGTGCTCGACAACACCGGCTCGATGAGCCAATCGGCGGATGGCACGTCCGGCGGATCGAGCAAGCTGCAGGGCCTGAAGGATGCGTCCAACGCGCTGCTCACCGCGCTGTATAACCAGTCGAACAGCAGCAACACCACCTATGTCGGCCTCGTGCCGTTCGCCAGCACCGTCAATCTGACGGGCGCGCTGTCGGGCAGCGGCTCGTGGATGAACCCCGTGTTCACCTACAACAGCACCAACGTGGGCATGAAGAAAACCAGCACGGTGGCGGGCTGGGGCGGCTGTGCCGTCGAACCGCGCGATGCGAACAACAATCTGCAGCCGCTCGCGTATTCGCCGAGCATGTCGTCGAAATTCACGCCGTATTACTACAACGTGCCGCCGTCGGGCGGGCTGGTGATCAAGTCGTGGCAGCAGGGCGGGCTGTGCAGCACGGGCCGCGGCACGTCGAGTTCGACCACCACGGTCAAGAGCGTGCCGTTGAGCGTCGTGTCCGGTTACGGCGCGCAGAACTGGTGCGTGACGCCGGCCGGCGTCGGCATCGGCACGGAATACGATCAGTACGATCCGAATTACTATTACGGGCTCACCCAGACGACGGTCGATCAGAACTCGCAGTGCATGGGGCAGGCGGTCACCTTCCTGACCAACCAGCAGAGCACGCTGACCAATAGCGTCAACAGCATGGTGGCCGGCGGTTCGACCATCATCCCGGAAGGGCTGCTGTGGGGCTGGCGGATGCTGGTGCCCGAGTGGTCATCGACGATTGCCGGCGCGGCCAACGGCTGGATCTCGACCGACCCGACGCTGCCGAAGCCGCTGACCACCCAGGGCCTGCAGCGCGTCATGATCGTGCTGACCGACGGCTCGAACCAGATCGGCGCGGCCGGCTCGTTCCCGAACACGCTGTATTTCAACGGCTTGTCCGGCGTCGGCACCAACTCGCTGAAGGCGACCAGCATCGGGATGCCGAACGGCCAGACCGATTCGGCCGAACTGCACGGCGGCAATCCCGAGGATCCGACCTCCGGCAACAACGCGGGCTACCCGGACGACGTCAACACGTTCCAGAACGCCGTGTGCACCGCGATCAAGAACGACAACATCACGATCTACGCCATCACGTTCGGTTCCGATGCGTCCGGTTCGGTGGCGCAAACCGCGATGCGCAACTGCGCCTCGCCGGGCGACTACTACCACGCGCCCGATTCGACCTCGCTGAACACGATCTTCCAGCAGATCGCGGGCAACCTCGGCGAGCTGCGCCTGACGAAGTAAGCCGGCGCGGCATCGCCTCCGGCATCCGCCTGCAACGCCGGCCTTCGGGCCGGCGTTGCCGTTTCCAGGGGGCCACGCGCCCGCATCCCGCTTGCCGCGAACGCATGACCGAGCGTGGCCGGCGGCGCGAGCGGGCATCGATTGCGCGCGGCGCGTGCCGCCGCCGCAGCGGGCGTTTTCGGCCGCGTCCTGCAAAGCGTCACGCCACTTCGTCGAAACGACGAAAACCGATGTCGAAGCGCAGCATTTCTCGTCTATCAACTGTTTTTGCTCGTTCGTACACTCTCCTGCAGGCAGTGCCTTCCACACACAACAACACCTCAGGAGCGTCATCATGAAGATCGCCATTGTCGGCGCCGGTCTGATCGGCCACACCATTGCCCACCTGCTGCGCGAATCCGGCGATTACGCGGTCACGGCCTTCGATCGCGATGCCGATGCGCTCAAGCAGCTCGCCGACGCCGGCATCGCCACGCGCCGCGTCGATTCGGCCGACGCGAACGCGATCCGCGAGGCGCTCGCGGGTTTCGATGCGCTCGTCAACGCGCTGCCGTACTACCTGGCCGTCAACGTGGCCGCTGCCGCGAAGGCCGCCGGCGTGCATTACTTCGATCTGACCGAGGACGTGCGCGCCACGCATGCGATCCGCAGCCTGGCCGACGGCGCCGATCGCGCGTTCATGCCGCAATGCGGCCTCGCGCCGGGCTTCATCGGCATCGCCGCGCATGCGCTGCTGGAAGGCTTCAGCGAGATCCGCGACGTGAAGATGCGAGTGGGCGCGCTGCCCGAGTATCCGACCAACGCGCTCAAATACAACCTGACCTGGAGCGTCGACGGCCTCATCAACGAATATTGTCAGCCGTGCGAAGCGATTCGCGACGGCGAGCGCCAATGGGTGCAGCCGCTCGAAGGCCTCGAACACTTCTCGCTGGACGGCACCGAATACGAGGCGTTCAACACCTCGGGCGGCCTCGGCACGCTGTGCGAGACGCTGGCCGGCAAGGTCGGCACGCTCGATTACAAATCGGTGCGTTACCCCGGCCATCGCGACCTGATGCAGTTCCTGCTCGACGACATGCGCCTCGCGTCCGACCGCGATTCGCTGAAGGCGATGATGCGCCGCGCGGTGCCGTCCACCAAGCAGGACGTGGTGCTGGTGTTCGTCACGGTGACGGGCGTGAAGCGCGGCCAGCTCGTGCAGGACGTGTTCACGCGCAAGGTGTTCGCCAAGGAGATCGGCGGCATGCCGATGAGCGCGATCCAGATCACCACGGCCGGCGCGATGTGCGCGGTGCTCGATCTGTTCCGCGAGGGCCGCCTGCCGCAGCGCGGCTTCGTGCGCCAGGAGCAGGTGCCGCTGAAGGCATTCCTCGAGAATCGTTTCGGACGCCTGTACGACGGCGCGACGCAGGTGGCGGCGCACGCCGTGGCGTGACGCCCGCGCGATCCGGCGCGGCTTGAAACGAACAAGGCCGGTGCATGCGCACCGGCCTTGTTCGTTGATGGAGCGGGCGCGCAACCTGCTAGGGCCGTGCGCCTCGGGCCGCGCGTCAGGCCGGCAGCGGCGGCACCATCGCGCCCTGCGCGGGCGGCACGATGCGGTGCAGCAGCGCTTCGACGTCGGCCGCGCTCGGCGCCGTGTTGTCGAACTGGAGCAGGCCGTCGCAGGCCGCGCCCGACGGCACGAAGCGCCGCGCGCGGTAGTCGTCCCAATGCGCGAGCTTGTACGCGTCGTTCGGATTGCCGCGCGCGATGATGCGCTCGCGCGCCGCGTCCTCCGACGTATGCACCCACACCACGCGCAGCTCGACGTCGTGGCCGATGCCGAGCCATTGGCGGTTCAGCAGCCGCCCGTCGCGGATCTCGCGCGACAGCGGCCCGACCACCAGCGCGCTGATGCCGAGTTCGAGGTTCTCGCGCGCCGTGTCGAGCAGGCCCTGGTACTCGGGGTCGCGCAGGTGTTCGAGGAACAGCGGGCTGTCGCGGTCGTTCGGATCCTGCGTCAGCGCGCCCATCGCGGCGGCGCTGTAGCGGCCGTACAGCGTGTCCTTGTCGAGCAGGCAGAACGCCTCGCCGGTGGTGCGCATCAGCGGGCCGATCAACTGCTTGGCGAGCGTGGTCTTGCCGGTGCCGGCGTGACCGCAGAAAAACACCAGATACTTCACGAGCGATGCCTCCGAAGCGAACAGCGGGGAGAAGCGGGAAAAAGCGAAAAGACGCGGGGATCGGCAACCGCACCGAAAGCGCGCCGGCAGCCGGCGGACGGCGCACTGAAAGGCGGGCCGAAAGCCGATCGTCGGGCGCTGCCGCGCAGCAGCGATCATGACCGCGAACGCCTGCGCTGGCAAGGCCGCGCGGCCCGCGGCCGGCCCGTTCGCGGCGCTGCGTGCCGCTGCCCGGAACCGCTACACTAGCAGGCCGAATCACGGATAGAAACGGACGTTTCCCACGACACAATGCTGATCAACTGCGCTGCTTACCAGAACGGCCAGAAGCTGGCCGACATCGACATCGACGACATCAGCGAGTACGTCGCGCGCCCCGAATGCTTCGTCTGGGTTGCGCTGAAGGAACCGTCGAAGGAAGAACTCGAACGGATGGGCGAGGAGTTCGGCCTGCACGAACTCGCGCTGGAGGATGCGCTGGTCGGCCATCAACGGCCGAAGATCGAGGAATACGGCGATTCGTTGTTCGCGGTCATGCACACGGTGGAGCTCGACGCCCAGGACGAATTCGAGATCGGCGAGCTCAGCGTGTTCGTCGGCCCGAACTACATCCTGTCGATCCGCAGCCACACGTCGCACGGCTTCCAGGACGTGCGCCAGCGCTGCGAGCGCGAGCCGCACCTGCTCAAGGGCGGCGCGGCGTTCGTGTTCTATGCGCTGATGGATCAGGTGGTGGACCGTTACTTCCCGACCGTCGAGGCGCTCGGCGCGGAGCTGGAGGAGCTGGAAGACCGCATCTTCGAGAAATCGTCGGCGGGCGCGGCGCGCGCGATCATTCAGGATCTCTACTCGCTGAAGCGCCGCCTGATGACGGTCTATCAGCACACCGCGCCGCTCCTGGAGCCGCTCTCGAAGCTGGTGGGCGGACGCACGCCGCAGGTGTGCAGCGGCATGGAGCATTACTTCCGCGACGTGTACGACCATCTGCAGCGCATCACGAAAACGCTCGAGGCGCGGCGCGAAATGGTGGTGACGGCGGTGCAGGTGGATCTCGGGATGATCTCGCTCGCGGAGAGCGAGGTGACCAAGCGGCTCGGTTCGTTCGCCGCGCTGTTCGCGATCCCCACCATGATCGCCGGGATCTACGGCATGAACTTCAACAACATGCCCGAGCTGCATTGGCGCTACGGCTTCTACATCTGCCTCGGCGTGATGGCGGTGACCGACCTCGGGCTCCTGTGGTGGTTCAAGCGCGCCCGCTGGCTGTAACGAGCGGACGCAAGCGGGCTCAGGCCTTCGCGTCGCGGCCCGCGGCCACGTTCCACCGGCGCACCTGCCATTGGCGCACGAGGCCGTGCGCCACGTAGGGATCGGCCTGCGCGAACGCCTCGGCGGCGGCCGGCGAATCGCCCGCGAACAGCAGCACCGCGCAATCGGCCGGATCGGCCAGCGCGCCGCCGAGCAGCAGCTCGCCGCGATCGGCGGCGGCCTGGGCCAGCGCCAGATGCGCGTCGCGGAACTCGGCGCGGCGGTCGAGATAGGTATCGACGAGATCGTAGGTCAGCAGGTAGTACATCGTGTCTCCTTCCTTCGTGTTCGCGCGCCCGGCGGCACGTAGAGGCCCAGTATAGGCGCGCCATA
>NZ_JAAGPF010000410.1 GCF_017104645.1 Burkholderia sp. Ac-20379 | reverse complement strand
CCGGCGATCGCGCCGCGCGCGTCGAGCCGACGTTCGGCAGCGCGCCCGAAGCCCCGCTGCCGGCGGATGTGCCGGCCGATCTGCAAGCCGACGAGACGCTGACGGCGGCAGGCGGCGCCGAAGCGGCCGAGGCCGTCGACGCTTCCGCCGAAGCCCATGCGGACGACGCGCACGCCCCGCAGTCGGGCGAAGCGGGCACGGCCGATGCGCGCGACGAGCCGTCCCTCGCGGCCGACGACGCCGAACCGGTGCTGCCCGCCGCCACCACGATTTCCTCCGCGCCGCCGGCCATCGTCGACCGCCGCATCGATTGCATCGTGCCGATCCGGCTCGGCGGCCCGATGCCGGGCGAGCGCCTGATGCCGGCCGCGCAGCGGCTGCGCCGCGCGGGCAACAAGCCCGTGCACATCGAGGGCAAGCCCGAGGGCAGCGATCACTGGGAGCTGCTGCAGGGCGGCGTGCGCTACGAGGAGTTGCGCGCGGCGGCCCAGCTCGCGAACCGCAACGGCCCGCTCAACGAGCTCGAATTCTCGGAGTTCGTGTCGGGCGTCGGCCAGTTCGCCGATGCGATCGACGGCGGCGCCGAATTCCCCGACATGCTCGAAACCGTGCAGATGGCACGCGAGCTGGACGGTTTCGCCGCGCAATGCGATGCGCAGCTGTCGATCAACGTGATGTCGGACGGCGCGCCGTGGTCGGCCAACTACGTGCAGGCCGTGGCCTCGCAGGACGGCCTGTTGCTGTCGCGCGACGGCACGCGTTTCGTCAAGCTCGACGCGAAGCAGAACCCGGTGTTCATGCTGCAGTTCGGCGACACCAATTTCCTGCGCGACGACCTGACCTACAAGGGCGGCAACATGATCACGCTGGTGCTCGACGTGCCGGTGGCCGACGAAGATATTCTCCCGTTCAAGCTGATGTGCGATTACGCGAAATCGCTGTCGGACCGGATCGGCGCGCGGGTGGTCGACGATTCGCGCCGGCCGCTGCCCGAGGCCACGCTGGTCGCGATCGAGCAGCAACTGATGAAGCTGTACGGGCGGCTCGAGCAGGCCGGGATTCCGGCCGGTTCGCCCGTCACGCGGCGCCTGTTCAGCCAGTAACCGGGCCGGCCCGCACAAAGGGCCGGCAGGCGCGAGACAGACGGTGCGCAAGCGCACGCCGCCTGAGATAATCCTGACTCGATTGTCACGAGAGCAAGTGCCGCCAGCATGGCCCGATCCCCAGTAGAACCGTCAGCCAGCCAGCCGTCCGACCGGGCGGCCTGGTTGCGCAACGAACTCGAGCGCGCGAATCACGCGTATTACGTGCTCGACCAGCCCGATCTGCCCGACGCCGAGTACGACCGGCTGTTCCGCGAACTGCAGCAGATCGAGGCCGATCATCCCGACCTGATCACGCCCGACTCGCCGACCCAGCGCGTGGGCGGCGAGGCCTCCACGGGCTTCACGCCGGTGGTGCACGACGTGCCGATGCTGTCGCTGAACAACGGCTTTGCCGACGAGGACATCGCCGCGTTCGACAAGCGCGTGTCCGACATGCTCGACAAGGCTCCGGCCGATCTGGCCGGCACCGCCACCGATCCCGTCGAATACGCCTGCGAGCTGAAGTTCGACGGGCTGGCGATCTCGCTGCGCTACGAGCACGGCAAGTTCGTCCAGGCCGCCACGCGCGGCGACGGCGCAACCGGCGAGGACGTGACCGAAAACGTCCGCACCATCAAATCGATCCCGATCACGCTGAAGGGCGCGAATCCGCCCGCCGTGCTCGACGTGCGCGGCGAAGTGCTGATGTACAAACGCGATTTCGCCCGCCTGAACGAACGGCAGCGCGAGGCCGAGCAGCGCGAATTCGCGAACCCGCGCAACGCGGCGGCCGGCAGCCTGCGCCAGCTCGATTCGAAGATCACGGCGCAGCGGCCGCTGTCGTTCTTCGCCTACGGGATCGGCGTGCTCGACGGCGCGCCGATGCCCGATACGCACAGCGGCCTGCTCGATTGGTACGAAGCGTTCGGGCTGCCGGTCAATCGCGAGCGCGCCGTGGTGAAGGGCGCCGACGGCCTGCTCGATTTCTTCCGCAAGGTCGGCGAGCGCCGCGAGGCGCTGCCGTACGACATCGACGGCGTGGTCTACAAGGTCAACCGGCGCGACGAGCAGGAGCGGCTCGGCTTCGTGTCGCGCGCGCCGCGCTTCGCGCTGGCCCACAAGTTTCCGGCCCAGGAAGCGCTGACGAAGCTCGTCGCGATCGACGTGCAGGTCGGCCGCACCGGCGCGATCACGCCGGTCGCGCGGCTCGAGCCGGTGTTCGTCGGCGGCGCGACCGTCACCAATGCGACGCTGCACAACGAGGACGAAGTCCGCCGCAAGGACATCCGGATCGGCGACACCGTGATCGTGCGGCGCGCCGGCGACGTGATCCCGGAGGTGGTATCCGCGTTGATGGATCGCCGCCCGGCCGATGCGGCCGAATTCGTGATGCCGACCGAATGCCCGGTGTGCGGCTCGAAGATCGAGCGTCTGCCCGACGAGGCGATCGCCCGCTGCACCGGCGGCCTGTTCTGCCCGGCCCAGCGCAAGCAGGCGCTCTGGCACTTCGCGCAGCGCCGCGCGCTCGATATCGACGGCCTCGGCGAGAAGATCATCGACCAGCTCGTCGAACAGAACCTCGTGCGCACGCCGGCCGATCTGTTCCATCTCGGCTTCGCGACGCTGGCCGCGCTCGACCGCTTCGCCGACAAATCGGCGCAGAACCTGCTCGAATCGCTCGACAAGGCGCGTCACACCACGCTCGGCCGTTTCATCTACGCGCTCGGCATCCGCCATGTCGGCGAATCCACCGCCAAGGATCTGGCCAAGCATTTCGGCTCGCTGCAGCCGATCATCGACGCCACGACCGAGCAACTGCTCGAGGTCAACGACGTCGGGCCGGTGGTGGCCGAATCGCTGCACCAGTTCTTCGCCGAGGAACACAATCTCACAGTGATCGCGCAGTTGCGCGAGAAGGTCGAATGGCCGGAAGGGCCGCCCGCGCCGCGCGAGCCGCAGGGCGTGCTGGCCGGCAAGACGGTCGTGCTGACGGGCACGCTGCCCACGCTCGCGCGCGACGACGCGAAGGCCATGCTCGAAGCGGCCGGCGCGAAGGTGACCGGTTCGGTGTCGAAGAAGACCGATTACGTGGTCGCCGGCGCCGAAGCGGGCAGCAAGCTCGCCAAGGCCGAGGAACTCGGCATCCCTGTGCTCGACGAGGACGGGATGCATCAACTGCTCAAGGGGGAGACACCATCATGATTCGCGAAATCCTGAGGATGGGCGATCCGCGCCTGCTCGAAGTCGCCAAGCCGGTCGATGCGTTCGACACACCGGCGCTGCACGAGCTCGTGGCCGACATGTTCGAGACCATGCATCACGCCAACGGCGCCGGGCTGGCCGCGCCGCAGATCGGCGTCGATCTGCAGGTGATCATCTTCGGCTTCGGCAACAACGCGCGCTATCCCGACGCGCCGCCGGTGCCCGAAACGGTGCTGATCAACCCGAGCGTCGAATATCTGCCGCCGGACATGGAGGAGGGCTGGGAAGGCTGTCTGTCCGTGCCGGGCATGCGCGGCGTGGTGAGCCGCTACACGAAGGTGCATTACAGCGGCTTCGATCAGTACGGCAAGCGCATCGACCGCGTGGCCGAGGGCTTTCATGCGCGCGTGGTGCAGCATGAATACGATCACCTGATCGGCAAGCTCTATCCGATGCGGATCACCGATTTCTCGAAGTTCGGCTTCGCGGAAGTGCTGTTCCCGGGCCTGGATCCGAACGCCGACGATTGAGCCCGGCGGCACCTGTGCCTGCCGCGTCCGGATGAAAAAACGGCGCCGGGAACCTCTGGGTTCCCGGCGCCGTTTGCGTTGCGGATGCCGTGCGGTTAACGCTTAACGCGGCGGCATCAGAACGTTTCGTCCGGCGACAGGTAGCGCCATTCGCCCTGCGGCAGCGCGCCGAGCATCACGCGGCCCATCCGCACGCGCTTCAGGCCGATCACTTCCAGCCCGACCAGTTCGCACATGCGGCGGATCTGACGCTTCTTGCCTTCGCGCAGCACGAAGCGAAGCTGTTCGCCGTTCTGCCAGCTCACCATCGCGGGCTTCAGTGCGACGCCGTCGAGCTCGAGGCCGTGACGCAGCTTCGCCAACTGCTCGGCCGGGAACGTCTGGTCGATATCGATCAGCTGTTCGCCGAAGCGCACGCGCACCAGATATTCCTTGTCGACGTCCGAGTTCTCGCCGATCAGCTGCTTGGCGACCACGCCGTTTTGGGTGAGCACGAGCATGCCGGTCGAATCGATGTCGAGGCGGCCGGCCGGGGCGAGCGCGCGCAACTGCATCGGCGAGAAGCGCAGCGGCGAGCGATCGCCGCTCCACTGGTTCTCGCGCGTGATCAGCGTCACGGCCGGCTCGTAGCCGTCTTCGGCCTGACCCGACACGTAGCCGACCGGTTTGTGCAGCAGGATCGTGACCTGCGCGGCCTGTGCCGCCTGCGCGCGATCGTCGATCTCGATCTTCTGCTCCGGGCGGACCTTCGTGCCGAGCGTGTCGATGCGTTCGCCGTCGACGAGGACCCAGCCCTTCTCGATCCATTCGTCCGCTTCGCGGCGCGAGCAGAGGCCCAGTTCGGACATCCGCTTCGACAGACGCATCATGCCGGTTTCGTCAGCGTCGTCGAACGAGGGCGCAGGCGATTTGACCGGTTGGGCGGTCTTGATGCGTGAGGGTGCCTCGGCGTCGCGCGGGGCGCGGGCGGGGCGGTCGGTGTTGCGGGCGAAGCGGGCGCCGTCTTCGCGCGGGGCGCGGTCGCCCAGATGTGCGGGGCGTGCATCGCCACGAGGCGGCCGGCCTTCGCCGCTGCGTTGCGGACGATCCCCGTCGCGGGAGAAACGCGCGCCGCCTTCACGCGGCGGACGGTCGCCGAAACGCGGACGATCGCCATCGCGGGGCGGACGGCCTTCGCTGCTACGTTGCGGACGATCACCGTCACGCGAGAAACGTGCACCGCCTTCACGCGGCGGGCGGTCGCCGAAACGCGGGCGATCGCCATCGCGGGGCGGCCGGCCTTCGCCACTGCGTTGCGGACGATCCCCGTCGCGCGAGAAACGTGCACCGCCTTCACGCGGCGGGCGGTCGCCGAAGCGCGGACGATCGCCGTCGCGGGGCGGACGGCCTTCGCTGCTGCGTTGCGGACGATCCCCGTCGCGCGAGAAACGTGCACCGCCTTCACGCGGCGGGCGGTCGCCGAAACGCGGGCGATCGCCATCGCGGGGCGGCCGGCCTTCGCCACTGCGTTGCGGACGATCCCCGTCGCGCGAGAAACGTGCACCGCCTTCACGCGGCGGGCGGTCGCCGAAGCGCGGACGATCGCCGTCGCGGGGCGGACGGCCTTCGCTGCTGCGTTGCGGACGATCCCCGTCGCGCGAGAAACGTGCACCGCCTTCACGCGGCGGGCGGTCGCCGAAACGCGGGCGATCGCCATCGCGGGGCGGCCGGCCTTCGCCACTGCGTTGCGGACGATCCCCGTCGCGCGAGAAACGTGCACCGC
>NZ_JAAGPF010000409.1 GCF_017104645.1 Burkholderia sp. Ac-20379 | reverse complement strand
GGCCGCTGGCCGCCGCGGGCGTGGCCGCGCTCGCGTCCGAAGCCGTCACCTGGGCCGGCTTGCCGGGCTGGCTGGCCGCGCTGCTCGCGGTGGCGTCGGTGGCCGTGTGCGGCCTGACGACCTACCGCAAGGGCTGGATCGCGATCCGCAACGGCAACCTCAACATCAACGCGTTGATGAGCATTGCCGTGACCGGCGCGATGTTGATCGGCCAGTGGCCCGAGGCCGCGATGGTGATGGTGCTGTTCACGATCGCCGAACTGATCGAGGCGAAGTCGCTCGACCGCGCCCGCAACGCGATCTCGGGCCTGATGCGGCTCGCGCCCGACACGGCCACGGTGCGGCAGCCCGACGGCAGTTGGGCACCGGTCGCGGCGGCCGCCGTGGCGCTCGGCGCGATCGTGCGCGTGCGTCCCGGCGAGCGGATCGGCCTCGACGGCGAACTGGTGGACGGCCGCTCGAGCGTCAACCAGGCGCCGATCACCGGCGAAAGCCTGCCGGTCGAAAAGGCGCCCGGCGACGCCGTGTTCGCGGGCACCATCAACGAGGCCGGCTCGTTCGACTATCGCGTGACCGCCGTGGCCTCGAACACCACGCTCGCGCGCATCATCCACGCCGTCGAGCAGGCACAGGGCGCGAAGGCGCCGACGCAGCGCTTCGTCGACCGCTTCTCGCGCATCTACACGCCGATCGTGTTCGCGATCGCGCTGGCGGTGGCCGTGATCCCGCCGCTGCTGGCGGGCGGCGCGTGGCACGACTGGCTGTATCGCGCGCTGGTGCTGCTGGTGATCGCGTGCCCGTGCGCGCTGGTGATTTCCACGCCGGTCACGATCGTCTCCGGGCTGGCCGCCGCCGCGCGGCGCGGCATCTTGGTCAAGGGCGGCGTGTATCTGGAGGAAGGCCGCAAGCTCGGCTGGCTCGCGCTCGACAAGACCGGCACGATCACGCACGGCAAGCCCGCCCGCACCGATCTCGAGGCGCTGGCCGACGGCATCGCGTTGCCCCGCCTCGCGTTCCTGGCCGCGAGCCTGGCGAGCCGCTCCGATCACCCGGTGTCGCAGGCCGTCGCGCGCGCCGCGGCCGATGCGGCGCCGTTCGCCGAGGTCGACGGCTTCGAGGCCTTGCCGGGCCGTGGCGTGCGCGGCGCGATCGACGGCGCGTCGTACTGGCTCGGCAACCGGCGGCTGGCGGCCGAACTCGGGCGCGCCTCGGCCGCGCTCGACGCGCGCGTCGCCGCGCTCGAATCGCAGGGCAAGACGGTGGTGATGCTGATCGATGCGGCGCGCGTGCTCGGCCTGTTCGCGGTGGCCGATACGGTCAAGGACAGCAGCCGCGAGGCGATCGCGCAACTGCACGCGCTCGGCATCCGCACCGCGATGCTGACGGGCGACAACGCCTACACGGCGGCGGCGATCGCGCGCGAGGTGGGCATCGACGACGCGCGCGGCAACCAGTTGCCCGAAGACAAGCTCGCGGCCGTGGTCGAACTGGCGCAGGCAGGGCGCGCGGTCGGGATGGTCGGCGACGGCATCAACGACGCGCCCGCGCTGGCGCGCGCCGACATCGGCTTCGCGATGGGCGCGATGGGCACGGATACCGCCATCGAAACGGCCGACGTCGCGCTGATGGACGACGACCTGCGCAAGATCCCCGAATTCGTGCGGCTCTCGCGCGCCACGCACCGCGTGCTGCTGCAGAACATCGGTTTCGCGCTGGTGGTGAAGGCGGTGTTCTTCGGTCTGACGATCGCCGGGTTCGGCACGATGTGGATGGCCGTGTTCGCCGATGCGGGCGCGAGCCTGATCGTGGTCGGCAACGGCCTGCGGCTGCTGCGCGCCTCGCGCGGCTAGGCGGCCGTCATTTCGTTATCCGCAGCAATCCGGCGATCCCCGCCGCTCACCGCAGCGGCAGGTGGATCGCGGTCAGCAGTCGTTCGGGCGGCGTGGTGCGCGGATCGTTGAGATAGGCCTCGAACGACGGCGCATCGGCCGGCACATGGCCCGACGACGGCAGCCATTCGCCGAACAGCCAGGCGTACGCGCCGCCGAGCGTGTCGTACGGCCCTTCGTGGATCAGCACGGCGCAGGTGCCGCCCGCGATCGTCAGGTGTTCGAACGGTTCGGGCAGCGCGATCGCCGCGGTGTCCGGGCCGAGCGCGAAGCACGCATGCGAGCGCAACTGCGCGGCCGGCACCACGGCCGGATCGTCGTGGAAGATGCCGAGGCAGCACGCATCGGGGCCGAACAGGCCCTGCGCATCGATCCAGGCGGCCAGCCGCGCGAACGCGGCCTGCATGTCGCCGTATGGCCCGCGATGTTCGGCGGCCACCACCTCGATCGGGGCAAGCTCGCGGATCTCGATCTGACGCGCGTTCATGAACAGGTCTCCTGAATAGGGTCGATGCACGCGCGGGCGACATCGTGAACCGGCGCGCGGCGCCGCACATCGTACGAAACCGCCGCCGTCCGCGCAATCTCCCCCGCCCGCCGCGCCTTGATCCACGCCGTCACCTTTGCCGATTTTCGATAACGCGCGGATTTGTGACGCTCTAGCATCGGTTCTCCATCACCCGCTCCGGCGCGCCGCGCCCGACGGGCCGCACCCGAGGAGAACGCGATGCATGCAGAGTCGAACGGCCATTCCGGGCCGGCACTGAAACAGACCCTCGGCACCTGGCAGCTATGGGGGATCGCGGTCGGCCTGGTGATCTCGGGCGAATATTTCGGCTGGAGCTACGGCTGGGCCAGCGCCGGCACGCTCGGCTTCGTGGTGACCGCGCTGTTCATCGCCGCGATGTACACCACGTTCATCTTCAGCTTCACCGAGCTGACCACCTCGATCCCGCACGCGGGCGGCCCGTTCGCCTACGCGCGCCGCGCGTTCGGCCCGGTGGGCGGCTATCTGGCCGGCATCGCCACGCTGGTGGAGTTCGTGTTCGCGCCGCCGGCCATCGCGCTGGCGATCGGCGCCTATCTGCACGTGCAGTTCCCGTCGCTGGAGCCGAAGCACGCGGCGATGGGCGCCTATCTCGTGTTCATGGCGCTCAACATCGTGGGCGTGCAGATTGCCGCGACGTTCGAGCTGATCGTCACGGTGCTGGCGATCTTCGAGCTGCTGGTGTTCATGGGCGTGGTGTCGCCGGGCTTCTCGTGGTCGAACTTCACGCACGCGGGCTGGAGCGGTGCCGATCATTTCTCGCTTGGCTCGTTCAACGGCATGTTCGCGGCGATCCCGTTCGCGATCTGGTTCTTCCTCGCGATCGAAGGCGTGGCGATGGCCGCCGAGGAAGCCAAGAACCCGAAGCGTTCGATTCCGATCGCCTACGTGGCCGGCATCCTGACCCTCGTGGTGCTGGCGATCGGCGTGATGGTGTTCGCGGGCGGCGCGGGCGACTGGAGCAAGCTCGCCAACATCAACGATCCGCTGCCGCAGGCGATGAAAACCATCGTCGGCGAGCACAGCGGCTGGATGCACATGCTCGTGTGGCTCGGCCTGTTCGGGCTGGTGGCGTCGTTCCACGGCATCATCCTCGGCTATTCGCGCCAGATCTTCGCGCTGGCCCGCGAGGGCTACCTGCCCGAGTGGCTCGCCAAGGTGCATCCGCGCTTTCGCACGCCGTACCGCGCGATCCTCGCCGGCGGCGTGATCGGCATCGCGGCGATCTACAGCGACGAGCTGATCCAGTTCGGCGGCCAGACGCTGACGGCGAACATCGTGACGATGTCGGTGTTCGGCGCTATCGTCATGTACATCGTGAGCATGGCGGCGCTGTTCAAGCTGCGCCGCTCGCAGCCCGCGATGGCGCGGCCGTTCCGCGCGCCGCTGTATCCGCTGTTCCCGGCGTTCGCGCTGGTTGCCGCGCTGATCTGCCTCGGCACGATGATCTATTTCAACGCGCTGGTGGCGGGCGTGTTCGTGGCGATCGTCGCGCTCGGCTTCGTCTACTTCCTGGCGACGCGCGCCCAGCGCGCCGCCGCGCCCGCCGAGGCGCTGCTCGAGGAATGAGGCGCGGCGCGGCCTTGCTGGCCGCGCCCGCCGCCTGACCGCAGGAGATTCGCAGATGGCCTATACGGAGACGATCGGTTCGCGCACCTACCGGTTCGCTGACCTCAAGACCCTGCTTGCCAAGGCAAGCCCCTTGCGCTCGGGCGACCAGCTCGCCGGCGTCGCGGCGGCCAGCGAGGAGGAGCGCGTGGCCGCCAGGATGTCGCTGGCCGCCGCGCCGCTCAAGGCATTCCTGAACGAGGTGCCGATCCCGTACGAGCGCGACGAGGTCACGCGCCTGATCGTCGACGATCACGACGTCGGTGCGTTCGCCGAGATCTCGCATCTCACCGTCGGCGATTTCCGCAACTGGCTGCTGTCGCCGGCCGCCGACGGCGCCGCGCTCGAACGTGTCGCGCCGGGCCTCACGCCCGAAATGGTCGCCGCCGTCTCGAAGCTGATGCGCAACCAGGATCTGATCGCGGCGGCCCGCAAGCGCCGCGTGGTCACGCGCTTTCGCAACACGGTGGGCCTGCCGGGGCGCATGTCGGTGCGCCTGCAGCCGAACCATCCCACCGACGACGTGAAGGGCATTGCCGCCTCGATGCTCGACGGCCTGATGTACGGCTCCGGCGACGCGATGATCGGCATCAATCCGGCCACCGACAGCCTCGCCGCGATCACCAAGCTGCTGAACATGATCGACGCGTTTCGCGAGCGCTACCGCGTGCCGACGCAGTCGTGCGTGCTGACCCACGTCACCAACACCATCGCGGCCATCGAGAAGGGCGCGCCCGTCGATCTGGTGTTCCAGTCGATCGCGGGCACCGAGCAGGCCAACGCGAGCTTCGGCATCTCGCTCGCGCTGCTCGGCGAGGCGCACGAGGCGGCCCGGTCGCTGAAGCGCGGCACCGTCGGCGACAACCTCATGTACTTCGAGACGGGCCAGGGCAGCGCGCTGTCGGCGAACGCGCATCACGGCGTCGACCAGCAAACCTGCGAGGTGCGCGCCTACGCGGTGGCGCGCAAGTTCCGGCCGTTCCTCGTCAACACGGTGGTGGGCTTCATCGGCCCCGAATATCTGTACGACGGCAAGCAGATCATCCGCGCCGGGCTGGAGGATCATTTCTGCGGCAAGCTGCTCGGCGTGCCGATGGGCTGCGACATCTGCTACACGAACCACGCCGAAGCCGACCAGGACGACATGGACACGCTGCTGACGCTGCTGGGCGCGGCCGGCATCAACTTCATCATGGGCATTCCCGGCGCCGACGACGTGATGCTGAACTACCAGAGCACCTCGTTTCACGACGCGCTGTACGTGCGCGAGGTGCTGGGCCTGCGCCGCGCGCCCGAGTTCGAGGAATGGCTGGAGACGATGGAGATCGCCGACGCGAAGGGCGCGCTGATGCCGGTTTCGCCGCGCACGCCGCTGCTGGCGGGCGCGGACGACTGGATGGGGATCGGCGCATGAGCGACGCCGTCGAGAAGAACCCCTGGGGCGGCCTGAAGTCGTTCACCAACGCACGCATCGCGCTCGGCCGCGCGGGCAGCAGCCTGCCCACCGCGCCGCTGCTCGCCTTCACGCTCTCGCATGCGCAGGCGCGCGACGCCGTGCATCAGCCGCTCGATGCGGAGGCATTGCGCGGCGAGCTGGAAGCGGCCGGCTACGCGACGCTCGCGGCCGACAGCGCCGCGCCCGATCGTCAGCATTACCTGCGCCGGCCCGACCTCGGCCGGCGGCTGTCCGACGCGAGCCGCGAGGCGCTGGCGGCGGC
>NZ_JAAGPF010000408.1 GCF_017104645.1 Burkholderia sp. Ac-20379 | reverse complement strand
CCTGCCTGCAGCTCGTGCTGCAGATTGGCGCTGACGTTGCCGGTGCGCCGGGCGAAGCGCGCCTCGGTGGCGTCCTGCCACGATTGGCCGACGAACCACGCGAGCGCGGCGGACAGCGCTGCGCCCGCGACGAACGCGCCGAATCCCGCGGCAGCCGGGCGCGCCAGCGCCGCTGCGAACCGCGAGCGCGGCGGGCCGGATGAAGGGCGTGAAGAACCGCTATCGGTCATGAGCTTTTAGGTATGAGCCGCATCGCGAGCCGTATCCGCATGCGATCCCGCGTGCATGCGTCCGTCGGCCGGCTCGTGGCGGTGAGCTTCGGTTCGTTCTTTTCGATGTGAAATTGTGCTTGGTTTATTTGCTTTTGGCTAATGGCAAGCGACAAACGCGCGCACTGCATCGATTCGGTACGATGCAATCGACTGTTTTCGATACCGATTCAATGCTGTGCTGATGCCGGGCGATGTGTCGCGATTCCGCTGGGCGGATCGCAAGCCCGCTGCACCAGTTTGCGCAAAAATCCTTTGTCAACGTACGGTTACCGAAACCGTCTAAAATGCGCCATCCCGGTCGTGCGGCCGGGTGCCGCACCTGGTGCCCATGCCGCACCGGGCGGTTCCGCCCCGCGCAGCCCGGTTCGATTCGATCCAGGAGCGGCGCCGTGTGGCATTTTCCCGTAGCAATTCCTTCGTCGCTCGGCCCGTGGGCCGTGTTCCTGAGCGTGCTCGTCACGCAGCTCGGGCTGCCGGTGCCGGCCGCGCCGATGCTGATCCTCGGCGGCACGATGGCGGCGATGGGGCAGGCCTCCTACGCGAGCATGTTCGCCGCCGCGATCGGCGCGACGCTGCTGGCCGATTCGCTGTGGTTCAGCGCCGGCCGCCTGCGCGGGCGCCGGCTGCTCAACGGGCTGGTGCGCTACTCGCTGTCGCTCGACACCACGCTGCGGATCGCCCGCAACGTGTTCGAACGCCACGGCGCGCCGCTGCTGATCGTCGCCAAATTCCTGCCGGGCCTCGGCCTGATGTCCGCGCCGCTGCTCGGCACCACGGCCATCGCCGTGCCGGTGTTCCTGTTCTGGGATTTCGCGGGCGCGACGCTGTGGGCGTCCACCTGGCTGCTCGGCGGCGCGGCGCTCGATCATGAAATCGTGCGCATCGTGCTGTGGGTGCGCAGCAGCGGCGGCACGATCTTCGACGCGTTCGCCGCGATCTTCCTGACGTTCCTGCTGTACCGCTGGGTGCGCCGCATGCAGTTCCGCCGCTGGCTCGGCAAGGTGCGCATCGAGCCGTCGCAGCTCGACGAGATGATGAAATCGCCGAACCCGCCGCTGATCTTCGACGCGCGCCCGCGCGCGATCCGCCAGAAGGACGCGTACCGGATCGCGGGCGCCTATCCGCTCGATCTCGACTCGTCCGACAAGCTCGACCCAGCCTTGCTGTCGCGTCCGCTGGTGGTGTATTGCGTGTGCCCGAACGAGGCCACGGCCAAGAAGATCATCCAGCAACTGCAGCGCAAGAACATCCACAACGTGCGCGCGCTGAAGGGCGGGCTCGATGCGTGGGAGAAGCACGGTTACCCGGTCGAGCCGCTGCCGGTGGATTTCGACGCGTCGCGCTACACGGTGCGGCCCGAGATCGAGATGGACGGCGAATACACGGTGCGCGCGCGCCTGTCGGATTCGTAAGCTTTTCGGGGCGGCGCGGTCCGCCCCCGCTTGACTGCGCGTCTTGCCGCAAGCAGGCACAATCCTCCACTGATTCTGATCCGAATCTGCGGCCATATGCTGCTTGTATATGGCCACGCGCGTCGATTCGCGCGGCCGCCCGACCGGCGGCGCGCGGATCCCGATCCCACTCGAGCGGAGGGCTTATGGCCAGCAAAACCATCGCGGACTATCTCGCCAGCACCTTGGCGCAAGCCGGTGTCGAACGTATCTGGGGCGTCACGGGCGACAGCCTGAACGGCCTCTCGGACAGCCTGCGGCGGCTCGGCAAGATCGCGTGGTCGCACACGCGCCACGAGGAAACCGCCGCGTTCGCGGCCGGTGCGGAAGCCGCCGTCACCGGCAAGCTGGCGGTGTGCGCGGGCAGTTGCGGCCCCGGCAACCTGCATCTGATCAACGGCCTGTACGACTGCCAGCGCAATCACGTGCCGGTGCTCGCGATCGCCGCGCATATCCCGTCGTCCGAGATCGGCCTCGGCTATTTCCAGGAAACGCATCCGCAGGAACTGTTCCGAGAATGCAGCCATTTCGTCGAACTCGTCTCGAATCCGAAGCAATTCCCGCGCGTGCTCGACCGGGCGATCCGCACGGCGATCGAGGAGCGCGGCGTGGCGGTGATTGTGCTGCCCGGCGACATTGCGCTGGAGGCCGCGCCGGACGCCACGCCGGGCCATATCGGCTACGAGGTCAGCGCGCCGGTGCCGGCCGCGGCGCAGCTCGACGAGCTCGCGCGGCGGCTCGATGCGTCGAAGAAGGTGGCGCTGCTGTGCGGCAGCGGCTGCGCCGGGGCGCACGACGAGGTGGTGGCGCTGGCCGACGCGCTCGGCGCGCCGATCGTCCACGCGCTGCGCGGCAAGGAGCATGTCGAATGGGATAACCCGTTCGACGTGGGCATGACCGGGTTGATCGGCTTCAGCTCCGGCTATCACGCGCTGAAATCCTGCGACACGCTGCTGATGCTCGGCACCGATTTCCCGTACCGCAATTTCTATCCGGCCGACGCGCAGGTGATCCAGATCGACCGGCGCGGCGCGGCGATCGGCAAGCGGGTGGCCGTCGATTTCGGGGTGGTGGGCGACATCAAGGCGACGCTCGCCGCGCTGCAAGGCCGGCTCGCGCGCAAGTCGGACCGCCATTTCCTCGAAGCCGCGCGCCGGCATTACGCCGAGGCGCGCGAGGGGCTCGACAGCCTCGCGCGGCCGTCGCCCGGCGACGCGCCGATCCATCCGCAATACCTGACGCGGCTCGTCAGCGAACTGGCCGACGACGATGCGATCTTCACGGTCGACGTCGGTACGCCCACGCTGTGGGCCGCGCGCTATCTGAAGATGAACGGCAAGCGCCGCCTGCTCGGCTCGTTCAATCACGGCTCGATGGCCAATGCGCTGCCGCAGGCGCTGGGCGCGCAGGCCGCGCAGCCGGATCGCCAGGTGGTGGCGCTGTGCGGCGACGGCGGGCTGTCGATGCTGATGGGCGAGTTGCTGACGGCGCGCCAGCAGAAGCTGCCGCTCGCGCTCGTCGTGTTCAACAACAGCTCGCTCGGGTTCGTCTCGATGGAGATGAAGGCGGGCGGCTATCTCGACGACGACACGCGGCTGGCCGACACCGATTACGCCGCCATCGCGCGCGGGGCCGGTATCGAATCGATTCGCGTCGACCGGTCGGACGAACTGGAAGGGGCGCTGAAGCAGGCGTTCTCGCAGCGGCGGCCGGTGCTGGTCGACGTGCGCATCGCGCGTCAGGAGATCGCGCTGCCGCCGAAGATCGAATGGGCGCAGGCCAAGGGCTTCAGCCTGTACATGCTGAAGGCCGTGCTGAACGCGAAGGGCAACGAGGTGGTGGAACTGGCGACGACGATGTTCCGCTGAGCGGGCGCGTCAAACGGCACGCGCCGACGGGATGAGCCGTCGGCGCGTGAGAGGAAGCGGCGCGGGAGCAAGGCACGATCCTGCCAAGTGCCCTGCGCATGCCTTACTTCGGTTCGGTTTCCTGGTCGGCAGGGGCGGCGGCCGGCGCTGCGTCGCTGGCGGCGGGCGCTTCCGGCGCGGCGGCTTCCGCAGGCGCTTCAGCCGGTGCCGAAGCCGTTGCCGGTGCAGCTTCGGCTTCGGCCGCTTGCGGCTGCGCCGCTGCTTCGGCATTCGCTTCGCCTTCCGCCTTGGCGGCGTCGTCGCGCTTCGCCTCGCCGGCCTTCGACTTGGCGGCGCGCGTACGGCGAGCCTGATCGAGGCGCACGGCGCCTGCGGCCTGCTGGTCGGTGACTTCGCCCGCTTCGGCGCCGGTCAGGTCGACGCGCTTCGCGCCCGTGACGAGGCTGGCCCAGTAGCGGCTGCCGCGGCACCATTCCTTGATGGCGTCGCGCAGTTGCGCTTCGTCCAGGCCCAGTTCGGCCGTATGCGCGACGAGATCCTTGAAGATGCCGATCTTGAGCGGCAGCTTGGGAGCGGGATTCTTCGGGAATGCGGCAGGGAAGCGGCGTTGCAGCTTGCCGATGGCGAGCACGGTCGGGTTGACCGGCTTGGCGTCGGCAGCCGGCGCCGGACGACGGCCCTGCTGGGGTTTGCCGGACGGCTTGCCGCCCGCTTGGCCGGCAGGTTTGCCGGATGCGGGCTTGTGCCCCTGGCCTTGGCCTTGCCGCCTTTCGGACGACGGCTTCGCCGACGATCTGGCTTGGGACTGGCCCTGGCTTTGGGACTTGCCTTGCGGCTTGGCATCAGCTCGCTGTTGGGCGAGCTGCTTCTTCAATTCAGCGAGTTGTTCGAAACCCATTGCGCACGATCTTTCAGGTTGGACGGCGATTGTAGCAGTCCGGCGCGGCGTTTCACTCTGACGCATCGAAAGTAATTCACGCCAGGCGTCGCCGCGCAACAGTTTCGCGGCGCTTTTCCGATGCGATGCGTTCGATATCGACACCTCGCGGCGTCATATTCGGCGCGCATGCTGTGCGTCGATTGTTTCTCAATCGTCCGATGAATGTCGGCATTTGATTCGTATTGCTTCCGATTCGGAGGCGGTGCGCGCCGAAATCGACAGGCGACTCTCATTTTTCTGCCGCAACCCTCAAGTTTTATTCGGCCAATCCGTTTACCGATCCATTGATCAATGGGCCAAAAGCCCGCCAGGCCGAGCTTTCAACATGCTTTCGTCCGATTTGGACCTCATCGTCGCCACGTGTTCGGCCATCGCGATATGCGCGATGCCGAGCGCACGCGGATGCCGCATCGAGAAGCGGTCGCGTGCGCAACCGATTGCGCGGGTGGCACGGCGGGCTCGGAGTGTGATCACAGGCGCTGCATCGCACCAACCCGATGCGGGGTGCGCGGCATGATGCGCGGCGCGACCGGCCCGATTGCACGCACGCCTTACGCGGCGCGCGTGCTGCGGCTCGCCGTGCTGAACGGCATCGTGGCGCTGGTGCTGGCCGCGTTGGCCGGCGGCCTGGCCGCGAGCGTGCCGGCGGCGGCTGCCGCGATCTGCCCGTCGTGTTTCGGTTTCGTCAAAGCGGCGCCCGCGTTGTATCTGGAACGCGATGCGACCGCCGCGGATGCCGCCCGGGCCCGCGCCGTGGTCGAGGCCGGGCGTCAGCGGGTACGGGCGTTCTGGGGCGACACGACCGCCGCGCCGCGCGTGCTGGTGTGCGTGAGCGACGCCTGCTTCAGGCGCATGGGCGGCGGGACGCGCCGCGCGCTGTCGCTGTACGACCGCGTGGTGGTGCTGTCGCCGCGGGCGACCGATCCGCAGAGCGTCGCGCATCCGTTCGCCGCCGTCGAGTTCGAGCATCGGCTCGGCCCGTTCGCATTGGCGGACGGTCGTGCGCCGGCTTGGCTCGGCGACAGCCTCGCGACCATTTCGGCCGGTACGCCGGACGCCGCGGCGCGTTGTGCGCGCGACACA
>NZ_JAAGPF010000407.1 GCF_017104645.1 Burkholderia sp. Ac-20379 | reverse complement strand
CGCCGCCGGCGCCGGCCAGGATCGCGAGCTGGCCGTCGCCGACCCAGCCGGTGCCGCCCGGCTGGTGCTGCGCGCCGCGCTCGAACTCGAGCGTGGCGTCGCCGTCGACCACGTAGATCGCACGCGGCGCGCGCGGCAGGTAGATCGGCTCGGCGCCGGCATCGATGCGGTCTTCGTAGAGATGAAGTTGATAGGCGGACATGGCGGTTGGGTTCCTGTCGTGTTCGTGAAAGTGCATGCAGTATCGTTTATCGATACACACGGTATCGATAGTGGTTAACCATGCTGGAAATTACCGTGACGACTCCATATCGTGTCGATCATCGATATTTGAGTTTCGAAAAATAAGAGGAATCGCATGGAACGGAGTGAGACACAACTGCCGCGGGCTGCTGCCGGGCGGTGGTACGCGAGCGCTGGGAAGGCGCAATGGCAGGCGTTCTGGTCGTCGTATGTCGGCTGGGCGCTCGACGTGATGGATCTGGTGCTGTTCGCGATGGTGATGCCGTTCATCGCCGCCGATCTGCACTTCGATCAGGGGCTGGCCGGCATCGTCGCGTCGATGACGCTGGTGGCCACCGCCGTGGGCGGGCTGGTGTTCGGCTTCCTGGCCGACCGGATCGGCCGTACCCGCTCGATGGTGATGAGCATCCTCTGCTACTCGATCGGCACCGCGCTGTGCGGCGTGTCGCAGGACGTCCAGCAACTGCTGGTGTTCCGCTTCGTGCTCGGCTTCGGGGTGGGCGGCGAGTGGGCGGCGGGCGCGGCGCTGGTGTCCGAAACCTGGCCCGCCGAACATCGCGGCAAGGCGCTGGCCTGGGTGCAGAGCGCGTTCGCGGCCGGCTATGCGCTGGCGGCCGTGGTCGCGGCGCTGGTGCTGCCGCATTTCGGCTGGCGCGGCGTGTTCTTCGTCGGCATCGTGCCCGCGCTGTTCGCGTTCTGGGTGCGGCGTCACACCGAGGAGCCGCAGGTGTGGCTGCGGCAGACGCGCCGCCTGAGCCTGCGCGAGACGCTGGCCGAGCTGTTCGGCCCGTACCGGCGCAGCACGCTGGTGGGGCTGGCCTTCACGAGCGCGGCGATGTGCGGCTACTGGGGGCTGTTCACCTGGATCCCCACCTATCTGGCCACGCCCGTCGCGCACGGCGGCTCCGGCCTCACGCTGATGAAATCGACCGCGTGGATCGTCGTGATGCAGGCCGGCGCGGCCGTCGGCTTCGTGGTGTTCGGCTATCTGGCCGACTGGATCGGCCGCCGCCGCACCTACCTGCTGTTCTTCGCGGCGGCCGCGCTGGCGGTGCCGGCCTACACGTGGGTGCGCTCGCCGTCGTGGCTGTTCGTGCTCGGCCCGGTGGTGGCGTTCTTCGGCACGGGGTTCTACAGCGGCTTCGCGCCGACCTTCGCCGAACTGTTCCCGACCCGCATCCGCGCCACCGCACAGGGCTGGATCTACAACACCGGGCGGGCGCTCAGCGCGCTCGCACCGGCCATGGTCGGGCTGCTGGCGGGCCGCTACGGCGTGCAGACGGGCCTCGCCGCCACGGCCGGGTTCTTCCTGCTGGCCGCCCTGATCGTCTGGGCCTTCCTGCCCGAAACGCTCGGCGACGCGCTGGACTGACGCCGACGCCGGGCGCGCGCTGCGCGCGTCCCGATCGATCGCTGCCCGGCCGGCGCGCCGACGGCAGCGGCGAGCGCCTCTCCGTTTTCACCCGATTTCCGCGAGATCGTCCTCGGCCGATCGGCTTCGTCGCGACCGCGAAACGCCTTCACTCACACGCTCATCACTTAGCCATGCAAAATAATTTCATGAAGATCGCGCTGGCGGCCGGCTGCCTTGCGTCGAGCCCGTTCGCGCACGCGCAAAGCGCCGTGCAACTGTACGGCCTGGTGGATGTCTACGCCGGGGCGCAGCGCGCGCTCGGCGGCAAGACGGCCGCCGCCGAGAACTCGAACGGCATGTCCACCAGCTTCTGGGGGATCGGCGGCCAGGAAGACCTGGGCGGCGGCTACTCGGTGGTATTCGCGCTCGAATCGTTCTTTCGCGCGTCCAACGGCGCGGTGGGCCGCTCGGCCGCCGACCCGTTCTTCAGCCGCAACGCCTACGTCGGCATCAAGGGGCCGCAGGGTTCGCTGCTGCTCGGCCGCAACACGCTGCCGTACTACGTGACCGCGCTCAGCTTCAACCCGTTCGGCAACAGCTTCGGCTTTTCGCCGGTGCTGGTGCAGATGTACAAGGGGCTGCCGGCGCAGATGGTGGTGGGCGACACCAACTGGAACAATTCGATCATGTATGTCTCGCCGACGCTGGCCGGGTTCACGGCCACCGGCGTGTACGCCACCGGCAATCAGGCCGGACACGACGGCGCGAACCAGGTGGCGGGCGACCTGCGCTACGCGAACGGTCCGTTCGCCGCCGCGTTCTCGTATCAGCGCGTCAAGTATTCGGTCACGCCGGGCGATCTGCAGACGCTGATCGCCGGCTTCACGCAGCAAAGCGCCTATCTGGCCGCGGCCAGCTACGACTTCAAGGTGGCCAAGCTCAGCGCCCTCGTGCAGCGCATCGAGGATTCGATCCAGACCGGCGACATCGCCTCGAACAGCGGCGAACTCGGCGTGTCGGTGCCGCTCGGCGCCGGCTACGCGATGGCCTCGTTCATGTACACCAGGAGCAAGGGGCGCGGCGACCCGATCCGCAAGACCTGGACGGTGGGCTACGACTACCCGCTGTCGCGCCGCACCGACCTGTACGTCGCGTATCTCAACGACGCCGCGACGGGGCTGTCGAACGGCTACAACGCGGGCGTGGGGATGCGCACGCGGTTCTGAAGGGCCGGCGGGCCACCGGCCCCGACACGGCACGCGCCATGCCGACCGAACGGCCTGCACGACAGGCCCGCGATTTGCGCCGCCACCGCCCCGAGGCGGCGCCAACGCCCGCTCCCCACCCCGCCGCGCCACCCCGTCCCATCGCCCTCGCGCTCCCGCGGGCGGGCCTCCCAGCCCGCTCCCGTTCCCCCTCAATCGCCCCGATCGATATTTTCGATTGCCAAACACGAATGAGAATAATTATCATTCGTGAACATGCCCGCCATTTCGCCACTATGCTGGATCTGATCAGCCGAACCCGACCGGCCCCGAACCCATGCCCGATCCGATGATGCCGTCCCTCCCCTCGCCCGCGTCCCGGTTTCGTCCGCCGACGCCGTGGACCCGCTTCGCCGGAGCAGGCGCGCTGGTCGCGGTCGGCTACATGGATCCGGGCAACTGGGCGACGGCGCTGGCGGGCGGTGCGCAGTTCGGCTACCGGCTGCTGGTGGTGGTGGCGCTGGCCAGCCTGATCGCGGTGCTGCTGCAATGGGTGGCGGCGCGCGTCGGCGTGGTGACCGGGCGCGATCTGGCCGAGCTGTGCCGCGAGCGTCTGTCGCGGCGCACCACGTTCGTGCTGTGGCTTGCCACCGAGGCGGCCATCATCGCCTGCGACGTGGCCGAGGTGGTGGGCTGCGCGGTGGCGCTGCAGATGCTGCTGCACGTGCCGCTGCTGGCCGGCGTGCTGATGTCGGCGGTCGGCACGTTCGCGATGCTGGCGCTGCAGCGGCGCGGCCATCGCACGCTCGAGATCTGCGTCGCCGCGCTGATCCTGTTCGTCGCGCTGTGCTTCGTCGCCGAAGTGGCGCTCGCCCGGCCCGACTGGCTCGGCGTGCTCGGTGGCTTCGCGCCCTCGCCGGAGCTGGTGCGCAACGCGGGGATGGTCTGGCTGGCGGCCGGCATCGTCGGCGCGACGGTCATGCCGCACAACCTCTATCTGCACTCGGCGCTGGTCAAGCGGCACGCGCCGCCCGCGGGCGACGACCGCGACGCGGCGATCGCCGACACGATCCGCGGCGTGGGCTACGACACGTTCGGCTCGCTCGGCTTCGCGTTCGTCGTCAACGCGGCGCTGCTGATCGTGGCCGCCGCCGTGTTCCACGCGAGCGGCCACACCAACGTCGACGATCTCGCCGACGCGCACCGCCTGCTCGCGCCGCTGGTGGGCAGCGACTGGGCGAGCCTGCTGTTCGCCGCCGCGCTGCTGGCCTGCGGCCTGAACTCGACGGTGACGGGCACGCTGGCGGGCCAGATCGTCATGGAAGGTTTCCTGAAACTGCGCATGACGGCCACGCGCCGCGCGCTGCTCACGCGCGCGCTGGCGATCGGCCCGGCGCTCGCCGCCGTGGTGGCGTTCGGCGATCACGGCTCGGCGCAGCTGCTGGTGGCCAGCCAGGTGGTGCTGAGCCTGCAATTGCCGCTCGCCGTGATCCCGCTGGTGCGCTTCGCGGCCGATCCGAAGCTGATGGGCCGCTGGCGCGTGCGCGGCGCGGCGCTGGCCGCGACCTGGGCCAGCACGGCGCTGATCCTCGCGCTGAACGTGGCGCTGCTCTGGCAGCTGTGGACTTCGTGAACCGCCGGAAGCGGGCCGATGGCGGCGTCCAGCGCCTGCAATAGCGTTCAAGACGCCCGCCGCGCGCGCCCGAATAATGCGGTCCTCATCGATAGCCGGAGGACATCCGCATGACGCAGGACCTTTCCCCTTCTTCCGCCGCCCCCGCCGGCCCGCTCGCGCCCGAGCGCTGCGTGATCGTGGTCGACAGCCGGTTGCCGCCGGGCCGCGCGGCCAACGCCGCCGCCGTGCTCGCGCTGACGATCGGCCAGCGCCACCCGGCCCTGGTCGGCCCGCCGCTGGTGGACGCGAACGGCGTGACGCACCCGGGCCTGATCCCGATCGGCATCGCCGTGCTGGCGGCCGACGCCGACGCGCTGCCCGCGATCCGCGACAAGGCGGTGGCGGCCGGCTGCGACGTGGTCGATTTTCCCGTGCAGGGCCAGCAGACCACCGACTATTCGGCGTTCCGCGACGCGGTGGCGCTGGTCGACACGGCCACGCTGCGCTACGTGGGCGTCGCGCTCGCGGGCGCGCGCAAGCCGATCGGCAAGATCGTCGCGAATCTCGGTCTGCTGAAATAAGCGGCCAAGCGGTCAAGCGGTCAAGCGGCCCAGCGGCGGAATGCGCGCTCAGCCACCGCGCCGCCGCCCGAGCGCCGCGTCGCGGAACACGCCGGGCGTGACGCCCATCATGCGGCGGAACGCGCGCGTCAGATGCGCCTGATCGGCGAAGCCGGTGGTCGCGGCCACCTCGCCGAGCGGCCGGCCGAGCCGCATCAGCGCGATCGCCGAGCGCACCCGGGCCTGCCGCTGATAGGCATGCGGCGTCATGCCGAGATGCCGCTCGAACGCGCGAAACAGCCGGAACACCGGCAGCCCGGCCGCGCCGGCGATCTCGTCGAGGTGTACCTGGCTGTCGAGCCGGTGATCGAGGAATTCGCGCGCGATGCGCACCGCCTGCGGCTCCGCGCCGGCCTCGCGCGGCGCCAGCGGCTCGTGCACGTGCCGCTCGAACAGCCGCGCGGCGAAGCGCAGGTAGCGTTCCTCGCGGCGCAGCGCGTCGGCCTGCGCCTCGGAATCGCGATGCACGCGGCAGAACAGCGCGTTGAGCCGCGCGTCGCCGATGATCGGCCCGA
>NZ_JAAGPF010000406.1 GCF_017104645.1 Burkholderia sp. Ac-20379 | reverse complement strand
GCTGCCCGCGGGCGACGCACACGGCGCACCGCCGCCTCGCTCGCCGTGGCGATCGCGCTGGCGCTGCCGGCCTGGGCGCTGCTGCGCGCCTACCCGCCCGGCTATCTGCTGGCCGACCTGCACACCGCCACGGGCCAATGGCAGACGCACGTGCTGCCCGACGGCTCGCGCATCACGCTCGATACGTCCAGCGCCGTGAATCTCCACTACGACGCGCACCGCCGCACGATCGAACTGGTGCAGGGCGCGATCCTGGTCGACGTGGCGAAGGATCCCGAACGGCCGTTCGTGGTCGAGACGCGCGACGGCAGCGTGCGTGCGCTCGGCACGCGCTTCGTGGTCGACCGCGAGGCCGACGACACCGTGCTGAGCATGATCCAGTCGAAGGTGGCGGTGCAGACGGCGCACGAGCGCGACCAGCACAGCACGCATCGGGTGCAGGTGGTGGCGAACCAGCGCGTGCGGATCACGGCGGACGCGGTGAGCCCGATCGAGACGATCGATGCGCGCAGCCTGTCGGACGCCTGGGCGCATCGCCAGATGGTGGTGACCGACCGGCCGCTGGCCGAGGTGCTCGACACGCTGTCGCGCTACCGCCGCGGGCGGATCGTCTACGACCGCGCGGCGATCGCGGCGATGCAGGTCAGCGCGGTGCTGCCGCTCGACGACACCGACCAGGCGCTGCGACTGCTGAAAACCACCTTCCCCGCGCTGCGGATCCGCATGCTGACGCCGTGGATCACGCGGATCGATACGGATCCCGAACCACCGCCCGCGCCGCATTCCTGAGCGCCGCGCCGGGCATGCGCGCGGCCCGGCGCGCTCGCCGAAAATTTTTTCGCATGTTCGGTTCCACTTTTCCCGGTTCGTCCGTCAAGCCATCAGAGACCACGAATTCAGGAACCACACGCCATGTTTCTGCCGTACCGCAAGCCCGCTTCCCGCCGCGCCGGCCCGCCCCGTTTCGCGCCGCTGGCGCGGCACCTGCCGAACCTGCCAATCGCGCTGGCCTTCGCGCTGTCGTTCTGCGGCGCTGCCCACGCGCAAACCCGCACGATCGCGGCCGCCTCCGCCGATTACGACATCCCCGCCGGCCCGCTCGCCGACGGCCTGAACCGCTTCGCCCAGCAATCGGGCGTGGCGATCGCCGCCGATGCGAACCGCCTGCGCGGGCTGACCACGCCGGGGCTGAAGGGCCGTTACGACGTGGACGCCGGCTTCGCGCGGCTGCTGCAGGGCAGCGGCTTCACGGCGGCGCGCACCGGCTCGGGCTACGTGCTGCAGACGGCCACGCCGCCGGCCGCTTCGGCCACGCCCGGCAGCGACGGCAGCGTCGCGCTGCCGGTCGTGAACGTGTCCGGCGATCGCGACCGGCTCGCCGCGCGGCTGAACCCCGACACCACGGTGGGCTCGAAGCTGCCGCTCGCGCAACGCGAGATTCCGCAGACGGTGAACGTGCTGACCGCGGCCCAGATCGACGAACAGAAGATCGTCGATCTGAACCAGGCCGTCACGCAGATCCCCGGCATGACGGCGGCGCAGTACAACGCCGGCCAGACCGATTTCTATTCGCGCGGCTTTCCGGTGGACGTGATCCAGCTCGACGGCATCCCGTTCAACCTGAACACCAGCGCGAACGGCCTGACGAACCTGAACCTCGCGATGTACGACCGCGTCGAGGCGCTCGACGGGCCGGCCGGGCTGCTGAGCGGCTTCGGCGGCGCGGGCGGTGTGCTGAACCTGGTGCGCAAGCGCGCCCAGCGCGACTTCGCCTTCACGGGCGACGTGTCCTACGGCTCGGGATCGGACCGTCGCCAATCGCTCGACGTGACCGGCGCGCTGAACCGCTCGGGCTCGGTGCGCGGACGTTTCGTGGAGGCGGCGCAGGACGCGCACCTGGCCCCGGACGGCACGTTCAAGAAGCAGGCGCTGTTCTACGGCACGCTCGAGGCGGACCTCACGCCCACCACGCTGCTGACGGTGGGCGCCAGCTACCAGCGCATCATCCAGAAGGCGATGGACGACGGCTATCCGGCGTTCAGCACCGGCCAATTGCTGCACGATCCGTCGCGCTACATCGGCTCGCCCGACGATCGGCAGTCGTTCACCACCACCACCGCGTTCGGCTCGCTCGAACAGAAGCTCGGTGGCGGCTGGAAGGCGAAATTCACGGCGCAGGCCTTCAACACCTCGTCGGATTTCGCCGCCGTCTACCCCTACGGCGGCGGCATCGACGTCGACACCGGCACGATCAAGGCCGCGTCGTTCCTGAATCACGAATCGAACGTGCAGCGCACCTTCGACCTGTTCGTGGCCGGCCCGGTGAAACTGTTCGGGCGCACCCACCAATTGACGGTGGGGATGGACTACCAGACCTACCATTTCGCACTGCACGACAATTTCGATTTTTCGGGCACGCAGTCCTACAACTATTTCACCGGCGCGCTGCCGCCGATCGTGCCCGGCAATTCGCTGCAGACCTCGTTTACCGACAGCTCGCAGTTCAACCTCTACACCAACGCGCGCATCAGCCTGGCCGACCCGCTGACCTTCGTGATCGGCGGCGCGCTGTCGTGGTGGAACGTGCGCAACACCTACGGCGAGAACACCTTCGGCACGGCCGATTCGGCCGCCCACATCTCGGCGAAGGTCACGCCGTTCTTCGGGCTGATCTACGACATCGACAGGCATCTGTCGGCCTATGCGAGCTACACGACGATCTTCGAGCCGCAGGCCAACACCGACGCCGAAGGCAAGCTGATCGCGCCGCTGCGCGGCAACCAGGTGGAACTCGGCATCAAGGGCGAGTACTTCGACGGACGCCTGAACACGTCCGCGTCGATCTTCCAGATCCATCAGCAGAACCGCGCCATCGCGGATCCGGCCAATCCGCTGTCGGGCTACGACATCGCGGCCGGCAAGGCGCGCAGCGAGGGCTTCCAGGTATCGGCCACGGGCCAGGTCCTGCCCGGCTGGACCGTGTTTGGCGGCTATACCTATACGGATGTGGTGTCGCTCGACTCGTCGCTGTCGGCCACCGGCACCAGCGGCCAGGCCTTCACGCAGATCGCGCCGAAGCACCTGTTGCGGCTTTGGACGAACTATCGGTTCCACGGCGCGCTGAGCAAGCTCGACGTGGGCGGCGGCGTGAACCTGTCGAGCCGCTATTACACGCAGGATTCGGGTTACACGCTGAGCCAGGGCGGCTACGCGGTCGTCAACCTGCAGGCCGGTTACGACATCACGAAGCAGATCCGCGCGCAACTGAACGTCAACAACCTGTTCAACCGCCTCTATTACCAGTCGCTCGGCGGGGTCGGCAACGGCAACTTCCTCGGCGACCTGCGCAGCGTGCTGTTCACGTTGCGGTTCAAGATGTGAGCACCGTGCCGCGCGATGGCACGAAACGCCGCCAATCTGTCCGTTGGACTCGCCCCGAAACCGTTTCCCCGTCGGCGTCGAGCGTCCAGAATTTCGTCACGCGTGAGGCATTCCCGCCCACGCAGGTTACGGAGCAGAGATAGATGAGCGAGATTCTTGCCTCGGCCGAGCGAGTCGGCCCCGCGTTTTCCGTCGACGGCATGCTGCTGGCCCGCCAGAAGACCCGCGAGGCGATCCGGCAGATCGCGGCCAACGTCCAACCCGGCATGGTCGAGGAAGACGCGGTGGAGATGGCCAAGGGCGTGCTCGTCGGATCGGGGCTGGCGCTGAGCTGGCACCCGACCCGCGTGCGCTTCGGCAGCAACACCACCAAGCCGATGAAGCAGGCGTCCGCGCCCGGCGTGATCCTTCAGGAAAACGATATTTTCTTCATCGATATCGCCCCGCGGGTGGACGCGTGGGAAGGCGACGGCGGCGCCTCGTTCGTCGTCGGGCATCACGAGGCCCATGCGCGTTGCGCGCGCGATGCCGAGCGCCTGTTCCATGACGTGCGCGGCGTCTGGGAACGGCAGAAGCTGACCGGCACCGCTCTCTACGCCTATGCCGACGAAACGGCGCGTGCGATGGGCTGGGAACTGAACTTCGACCTGCCCGGCCATCGGGTGTCGGATTTCCCGCACGCCACCATCCATACCGGCTCGCTGTCGGATTTCGACGCCACGCCGTCCGCCATGCGCTGGATTCTCGAGATCCATCTCCGCGACCCGCAGCGGCGATTCGGCGCGTTCTTCGAAGACATGCTGCTCGACGACACGTTCTATCGCTAGGCGATGCGGCGTGCGCGAGCGCGCGCCCGAGCCGAATGTACATCGCCGGGAAACTGAGGCAGTATCTCTCGGCGCCTCGCTGCGCATGCCCACTTCAATTGCTTCGTTTTCTCGACGACCGATGGTTAGCGTTGCCCTGCTCGTATTTCCCGGCGTCCAGGCGCTCGACCTGTTCGGCCCGTCGGACGTGTTCGCCGAGGCGAATCGCTTCCTGCTGCCCGACGCGCAATACCGCCTGGAAACGATCTCGACCGAGCACGGGCCGCTGCGCTGCTCCAACGGCCTGCGGATCCAGCCCGACCGTCATTTCGCCGACGTGGACGACGCGCACGACCTGCTGCTGGTGATGGGCGGGCCGTCGCTCGTTCAGGCGGCGCTCGGCGAATCGGTGCATGCCTGGCTCAGGGCGGCGAGCCGGCGCGTGCGGCGCTTCGGCTCGATCTGCAACGGCGCGCTCACGCTCGCGCGCGCCGGGCTGCTGGACGGCCGTACCGTCACCACGCACTGGAACGACGCCGCCGCGCTCGCCGAGCTGTGCCCGACCGCCCGGGTCGAGTTCGACCGGATCTTCATCCAGGACGGCAACCTCTACACCTCGGCCGGCGTGACGGCCGGCATCGATCTGGCGCTCTACCTGCTCGCGCAGGACCACGGGCCGGAGGTGGCGCTGAACGTCGCCAAGCGGCTGGTGGTGTTCCTCCAGCGCGCCGGCGGGCAATCGCAGTTCAGCCCCTACCTGACGCCGTATGCCGAGGCCTCGTCGCCGATCGCGCAGGTTCAGCAATATGTGCTCGGGCACCTCGGCGACGATCTGAGCATCGACACGCTGGCGGCCGTGGCGAACATGAGCAAGCGTCACTTCGCGCGCGTTTTCGTCCGCGATACCCAGGTCACCCCGGCGGAGTTCGTCGAAAGCGCGCGCATCGACGCGGCCCGGGTCATGCTGGAAAACAGCACCGTCCCGCTCAAGACCGTCGCCTATCGATGCGGGCTGCGCGACGCGGACCATTTGCGCATGGCGTTCAAGCGCCGGCTCGGCGTGACGCCCCAGCAATATCGGCTCAATTTCGCGTCGCGGATCGGCGCTTGAGGGGCGGGCCAGGCGCCGCCGCGGCGGGCTTGGGCGGCGCCGCATGAAACGCGGCGGGTTCGCCCCGGCCGTCAGCCCTGCGCCGCCCGGCACGCGAGCTTGGCCGCCGCCAGATCCTCGAGCGCGCTGCCGACCGCCTTGAATACCGTGCGCTGGCGCGCATCGATACGGCCGTCCACGGACCCGCGGCACAGTTGCGTCAGGTCGCCGCGCAGCGCATCCCGCGCCCAGACGCCCAGGCGCATCGCGTTCAACAGATCGCCGGATTTCATCAGCGCCTCCTCGGTATCGACCCAGACATCGGCCTGCCCGAAGCAGCCGGGCTCGGCTTCCGTCATCGCCGGCGTGAAGCTGCCGATCAGATCGAGGTGGCTGCCGGCTTGCAGCCACTCGGCGCGCACGAACGGCGCCTGCGCGAGCGTCGCGCAACTGACGATATCGGCGTCGCGCACGGCCGGCTCGAGCGCGGCCACCGCCTCCGCCGGCAAGCCCGCCTCGCGCCATGTCGCGGCGCATCGCGCGG
>NZ_JAAGPF010000405.1 GCF_017104645.1 Burkholderia sp. Ac-20379 | reverse complement strand
TGTCAGAGCTCCTACGCTGCGTCGGGCTGAGACGTATAGAGCCAATAGTCTTTCTTTTTTATTGATACGCGGACCACCACGATCTCCACTGCCACCAACCCTCTTTCCCTCCACGACGCTCTTCCGATCGGCGCGGCGGCGGCGCAGGAAATCGCCGATCGAGCTGACCACGTCGGGCTTGCCCGCGTTGCCCGGAATGTACGGGCTCCACGGTTGCGCGCGCACCGTCGTCTTGGTGCGCCACACGACGTTGAACTGGCCGTCCGCGCGGATCTCGCCGATCATCACCGGCTTGTGCAGGTGGTGATTGCCGTCCATCTCGAGCACGAAGCCCGACGGCGCGTTGAACTTCTGGCCGATCATCGCCACGCGCACCTTGTCCACGTCCGTGCTCTTGGCCTTCTCGACCGCCTGCTTCCACATGTGGATGCCGACGAACGTCGCTTCCATCGGATCGTTCGTCACGCGCTTGGCGCCGCCCGGCAGGTTGTTCTTCTTGACCCAGTCCGCGAACATCGCCTTGAACTTCGCGTTCTCGGGATTGCGCAGCGACATGAAGTAGTTCCACGCGGCCAGGTTGCCGACCAGCGGCTTGGTGTCGATGCCGCGCAGTTCTTCCTCGCCCACCGAGAACGCCACCACCGGCACGTCGGTGGCCTTGAGGCCCTGGTTGCCGAGTTCCTTGTAGAACGGCACGTTCGAATCGCCGTTGATGGTCGAGATCACGCAGGTCTTGCCGCCTTGCGAGAAGGTGCGGATGTTCGAGACGATGGTCTGATAGTCGCTGTGGCCGAACGGCGTGTAGACCTCCTGAATGTCGGCGTCCTGCACGCCCTTCGATTTCAGGAACGCGCGCAGGATCTTGTTGGTCGTGCGCGGGTACACGTAGTCGGTGCCGAGCAGGAAGAAGCGCTTGGCGGCGCCGCCTTCGGCGCTCATCAGGTATTCGGTGGCGGGGATCGCCTGCTGGTTCGGCGCCGCGCCCGTGTAGAACACATTGCGCGACATTTCCTCGCCTTCGTACTGCACCGGGTAGAACAGCAGGCCGTTCAGTTCCTCGAACACCGGCAGCACCGACTTGCGCGACACCGAGGTCCAGCAGCCGAACGTGACGGCGACCTTGTCCTGCGTCAGCAGCCCGCGCGCCTTTTCGGCGAACAGCGGCCAGTTCGAGGCCGGATCGACCACCACCGGCTGCAGTTGGCGGCCCATCACGCCGCCCGACTTGTTGATCTCCGCGATGGTCATCAGCGCGGTGTCCTTCAGCGACGTCTCGGAGATCGCCATCGTGCCCGAAAGCGAATGCAGGATACCGACCTTGATCGGCCCTTTCTCGTCCGCGTTGGCCAGCGGCAGGCGTCCTGCCAGCGAAAGTGCACCCGCCATCGATCCGATCTTCAACAGACTGCGACGCTTCATCGAGTTCCCCTTGACGTGTTGGCTTGCGTGCGCCGGTGCGGCGCCCCGGGAGCGGATAACGCAAGGCATGTGCCAGGGGCCGCGAAATCCTTGTGCGGCGCGGCTCGGCGCGCGCGGGACGCCGGGCGGATGCGCTGGCGGCGCGGCGGCGCGTGGCGCGGGTGGTCCGTCGCGGTGCAGGCGCGCAGCCGTTCGTGGTGCATCGCGGTGCGGTGCACGAAACCGGGTCATCGTGCTGCACGCTCGAGACGCATGGCGCGCACCGCGATGCGCCGTGGCGGCACGTGGGCGGGTCAAGGGCGGGGAACGCGAGCGGCGTCGGCCGCGGTGGTGCGGCGCAGCGGGCCGCAGATCGGTGCATGCGGCATCGACGGTTCGACGCCGCAAAGCACGACGCCGCAGCTTGAAGGGCTGCGGCGTCGCGAGAAGGCGGGGGAGTGCGAGGCGCGAATCAGTAGCGCGGCACCGACGGATCGACATCGCGCGACCACGCGTCGATGCCGCCTTGCAGGTTGTAGAGCTTCGTGAAGCCGCGCGATTCGAGGAACATCGCGACCTGCGCGCTGCGCATACCGTGATGGCAGACGCAGACGATCTCGGCTTCGTCGTCGAGCTCCTCGCTGCGGGCAGGGATCTGCTGCATCGGGATCGACACGGCGCCCGCGATGCTGGCGGTGGCGATTTCCCACGGTTCGCGCACGTCGAGCACGACGGGCGCGGGGCGGGATGCGTCGCCGAGCCATTGGGCCAGCGCGGGAGCGGTCAGGATTTGCATCGGCATGACGATATCGGGGTGAGGCGTGAGGGGAACGCGTGCGGCGCGATCAGAACTTGAAGCGCGACGGCTCCATCGCGTTGACGAGATGATCGACGTAGGTTTCGAACACGTCGGCGACGCGGAACTGCTTGTCGTCGATGCGCGTGATGATCTGCGCCTTCATGACCGGGCGCGAGCCGACGAACGCGGCGAGCCGGCCGCCCACCTTCAGTTGTTCGAGCAGCTCCTGCGGCACGACGGGCAGGCCGCCCGACACGCAGATCACGTCGTACGGGGCTTTATCGGGCAGGCCGCGCGCGGCGTCGGCCAGCAGCACTTCGGCGTTGGTCACGCCGTTGTCGCGCAGGTTGTCGGTGGCGAACTGCACGAGCTCCGGCGCGATGTCGACCGTGACCACGTGCTGGCCGCGATGGGCCAGCAGCGCGGCCATGTAGCCCGAGCCCGCGCCGATTTCGAGGACGGTTTCGTGCTTCTTGACGGCCAGCTCCTGCAGGATGCGGGCCTCGACGCGCGGCGCCAGCATCTTCTGGCCGCCGGGCAGCGGCAGTTCGAGATCGGCGAACGCCAGATCGCGATAGACGCCCTGCACGTAATGCTCGCGCTTGACGACCGACAGCAGGCTCAGAACCTCAGTATCCAGCACGTCCCACGGCCGGATCTGCTGTTCGATCATGTTGAAGCGCGCATTTTCGATATTCATGGTGGTCATGCCGCGGGGCGGCCGTCAGCGGGGAAATTAACCGGGCGATTGTACCAAACGAGGCGCGATTCGAGCGCCGGAACGCGCTCGCGGCTTGCCGTGGCGCCGGTTCAGCGCTTGGCGTTGCGGATCTTTTCCTCGAACGCCTCGTCGAGCTTGCTGGCCTTGCGCGGCGCGGGCGGGGCCACGCCGTTGACGAACTTGACGAACTCGTCGAGCGGCAGCGGCCCGCACAGCTTCTCGGCCGTGCCGCTGGCGCGGTCGGTCAGATAGAACAGGTCGCCGGGCAGGCTGACGGCGGCGTAGCGCGCGTTGCCCGTGCGGGTTTTCAGGCGTTCGACCGCGAGGGTCGCTTTGGTCGTGCGCATCGTGGCGGGGCGGGGATCGGCGAAAACCGCCACTGTAGCGCAGATGGGGGCCGCCCGCCGGCCGGCGCGGGCGGGCGGTCAGACGGTTTTCGAGCAGCGGCTCGCGGCCACGCCGGACAGGTAGGCGTCGAAGCACATCGCGATGTTGCGCACGAACAGCCGCCCTGCCGGATGGATCGTCAGGCGGCCCGGCTCGATCGACAGCAGGCCGTCGCGCTCGAAATCGCGCAGCCGCGCCAGCTCGGGCGCGAAGCGCTCGGCGAAGCGGATGCCGTAGGCGGCTTCCAGCTCGGCGAACGGCAGCGCGAGATGGCACATCAGCCGCATGATCACGTCGCGCCGCAGGCGGTCGTCCACGGTGAGCCGGACGCCGCGCGCGATCGGCAGCCGGCCCGCGTCGATCGCGGCGCTCCAGGCGGCGATGTCCTTCTCGTTCTGCACGTAGACGTCGCCGACCTTGCCGATCGACGACATGCCGATGCCGATCAGATCGGTATCGGCGCACGTGCTGTAACCCTGGAAATTGCGTTGCAGCGTGCCGTTGCGCTGGGCCGCGACCAGCTCGTCGGTGGGCCGCGCGAAGTGATCCATGCCGATATAGACGTAGCCCGCGTGCGTCAGCGTCTCGATCGCGAGGCCCAGCAGCGCGATGCGCGCGGCCGGCGTGGGCAGCGCGGCGTCGTCGATGCGGCGCTGCATCTTGAACAGGTTCGGCAGGTGCGCGTAGCCGAACACCGAGATGCGGTCCGGCGCGAGTTCGATCACGGTGTCGAGCGTCCGGGCGAAGCTCGCCACCGTCTGCTTCGGCAGCCCGTAGATCAGATCGACGCTGACCGAGCGATAGCCGACCAGCCGCGCCGCCGCGATCAGGCTGGCGGTTTGTTCGATCGGCTGCACGCGGTTCACGGCGCGCTGCACCTCGGCGTCCACATCCTGCACGCCGAGGCTCAGGCGGTTGAAGCCCTGCATGCGCAGGTGCGCGAGCGTGGCCGGCGTGGCCGTGCGCGGGTCGATCTCGATCGAGATTTCGGCTTCGTGATCGGGCGCGATCGCGAAGTGCGCGCGGGTGGCGGCCATCAGCTCGGCGATTTCGGGCTCGGACAGGAAGGTGGGCGTGCCGCCGCCCCAGTGCAGTTGCGTGATGGTGCGCGACGGATCGAAGCGGGCCGCCTGCAGCGCCAGTTCCTGCTTGAGCCGGTCGAGGTAGGGCCGGGCGTGCGCGTGATTGCGCGTGGCGATGCGGTTGCAGCCGCAATAGAAACAGGCGGTGGCGCAGAACGGGATGTGAACGTACAGCGACAGCGCGTTCGCGGCGCCCGGATCGGCCGCGGCGCGCGTGTAGTGGGCCGCATCGAAGCGTTCGTCGAACTGCAGCGCGGTGGGGTACGACGTATAGCGCGGGCCGTTCGCCGCATATTTCGCGAGCAAATCGGGACGGAACAAGGGGGCGGAGGAACAGGACGTCATGAGGTAAACCGACAGGCAGCGAGCGACGCGGTTCAGTCTAGTCGCTGCCGGCAATAACGAGATATGTGGATGTCCTCTAAGTTTGCGATGGCACAATGCCGGTTTGCATCGGCAGGGAAGGCGGGGAACGTGGAAGCGGCAGCACAATCAGGGCCGGACGGCGACACCGCCGCGCATGCGTGCCGCGCGGGATGCGGCGCGTGCTGCACCGCGCCATCGATCACGAGCGCGATTCCGGGCATGCCGAACGGCAAGCCGGCCGGCACGCCGTGCATCCAGTTGGACGCGGCGCTCAATTGCCGGATCTTCGGGCAGCCCGAGCGGCCCGCGTGCTGTTCGGGCCTGCAGCCGTCGGCCGAGATGTGCGGCGCGAGCCGCCACGAGGCGATGGCATGGCTCACGCAGCTCGAGGTGCTCACGGCGCCGCGCTGAGCGCTACATCAACGCGTGCTCGAAGAAGTTGGGCACCTGGCCCGCGCCGATCTTGCGCTCCCAGATCTCGATCCAGACCGCGCCGGCCGGCCAAAAGCGGCGGCAGCGCATCAGATAGTCGAGCACGGGAATCGCCTGGCCTTCGCGCAGCAGCGCCTTGGCCAGCTGCATCGTCGGGCCGAAGCTGACGAGTTGCGGCGAGCCGGGCGTGTCGGCCGACGCCAGCAGCGCGGTTACCGCATCGTTGTGCCGGTGCGGGCCGTCGCGCAGCGCGAGCAGGCCGAGCACCGTATTGCCGAGATGGATCGCGTTGCCGTGGTTCCAGGCGGCCAGATGGCGCGGCGCGAGCGCGAGGCTTTCTCCGGCGTGCGCCCGCGCTTCCGCATACAACCCCAGATGGAACGCGGCGGCTGCCGCGCGCGGCAGGCGGTCGAAGCGTTCGTCCTCCGTTGCGGCGCTCGCCAGCTTGGCCAGCCGGACAGGCGCGCGGCTCAACGCCAGTTCGACGAGCGCGGCTTCGATCTCCGCGGTGAAGGGCACGAGTTCCGACGCTTCCTCATAAGTCATGTCCCCTCCAGTGGCGCCGCGCGAGGCGGGCCGCGCGGCCGGTCCGCAGGTGCCGGCGTGGCGATTGTCGCGCCGTGCGGGCGCCGCGTCGAGC
>NZ_JAAGPF010000404.1 GCF_017104645.1 Burkholderia sp. Ac-20379 | reverse complement strand
CGCCGGCGCGACGAGCGCCTACCGCTGGGGCGCGAGTTACGTGATCGAGGGGTCGCAGATGGGCGGCGCGGTGCTGTATCAACGCCTGCACGAGCGGCTCGCGCCGCATCCGCTCGGCTTCCTCGCCACCGGCCGCAACGGCTTGTCCGCGCGCTGGAAGGCGTTCGTGCGCGGGCTGGCCGCGGACGTCGTCGCGCCGGCCCAGATCGCCGACGCCTGCCGTGGCGCGAGCGAGGCGTTCGACCGCCTGGTCGGCCTGGCCGGCGCGCATCGCGCCGCCGTCGTGGCGGCCTGAGGCGAGCCGCGCAACCATGAACGAGTTCCGCGCCGACGCCCTGAATCCCCGTCACGACATCGCCGCGTTGAGCGCGGCGGCGGCCGCTTTCGACTGTCTGCCCGAAGCCTATCTGATCGTCGATGCGCAGCACGAGGTGGTGCTGGCGAACCGGCGCTATCTGGAGCTGCTCGGCGTGTCCCTCGACGCGGTGGTCGGCCTGCGCATCCACGACATCAACCAGTTCGGCACGGCCGCGCAGCGCGAGGCGCGCCGCGCCTGGCTCGACGACGTGCTGCAGTCGAACCCGGGCCGCGAATCGGCGTGGTCGCCGGTGTTCCGCTACGAGATGCCGATGTCGCACGAAGGCGGCGATCCGGCGGCGCTGCCCGTGCCGCGCTACTGGCGCATCAAGACCACGCCGCTGGTGTCGGCCGATCCGGCGCTGGCCGGCGCGATGGCGGTGCTTGTCAGCGAAGCCACCGAGCATGTGGCCGAGTACGAACGCGATCAGCGCGAGCGCGCCAAGCTGCGTTCGCAGGCGCAACTGCGGCAGGTGGTGGCCGACGAGGCGCGCGCGCAGTTGCGCGAGCACCAGGAGCGGCTCGAGATCGCGATGGCGTTCTCGCAGGTCGGCGCCTGGGAGATGGAGCCGCAGACGGGCCGCATCGAATGCACCGATCAATGCCGCACCAATCTCGGCGTGGCGCTCGACGAGGTGCTCACGCGCGGGCGCTGGTTCGACGAGATCGTGCATCCCGACGACCGTTCGCGCCTGCACGCCGCGATGACGCACGCGCTCGACGCGCACGGCCAGTTCGAGGTGGATTTCCGGGTGGGCTGGCGGGTCGGCGTGCCGCGCTGGATTCTCGTGCGCGGCGTGGGCCGCTATCACGGCAACGGCGAACTGAGCTCGGTGCTCGGCTTCACGCTCGACATCACCGATCGCAAGCAGGCCGAGCTCGAAACCCAGGCCACGGCGGCGGCCGAGAAGCGCGCCCGCGAGGAAAGCGAGCGCCTGGCCACCGCGATGGATCACTTCATCACCACGGTCAGCCATGAGCTGCGCTCGCCGCTCAACGCGATCCTGACCTGGTGCGAACTGATGCGGCGCTCGCCCGAGCCTTCCCTGGTGGCGCGCGCGGGCGAGGTGATCAACCGCAACGGCCGCCAGCTCGCGCACATGGTGGACGACCTGCTCGACAGCGGCGCGATCGTCACCGGCAAGCTGTCGGTGCTGCCGCGCCCGGTCGATCTCGGCGCGCTGGCCGGCATCGTGATCGAGGACATGCGCGTGATGGTGGAGGCGAAGGGGCTGACGCTGCTCGCCGACCGCCTGATGCCGGCCATGGTGATGGCCGACGAGCACCGCATGAAGCAGATCGTCTGGAACCTGCTGTCGAATGCCGTGAAGTTCACGCAGGAAGGCACGATCGAGGTGTCGATCGCGTGCACGGGCGACCGGGTGGAGCTGGTGGTGCGCGATACCGGCCGCGGCATCGAGGCCGGCATGCACGAGCGCGTGTTCGAGCGCTTCCAGCAATCGACCGTCGACGGTGGCGGCCGCATCGCCGGGCTGGGCCTCGGCCTGTGGCTGGCGCGCAATCTGATGGACCGGCAGGGCGGCGAGATCGTCGCCGAGAGCGACGGCCCGGCGCAGGGCGCCACGTTCCGCGTACGGCTGCCGAAGTTCGTCTGACGTCCTGCCCGGCGGGCGGGGCGGCGCGAGGCCGGCCTCGCGCGCGGTGTCAGCGCTGCTGGTAGGGCGGCGGTTCGTTCAGCACCGCCCAGAACATGCCGAGATCGTTGATCGCGGCCATGAAATCGTCGAACGCCACCGGCTTCACCACGTAGGCGTTCACGCCAAGGTCATAGCTGCGCAGCAGATCCTTCTCTTCCCGCGACGACGTGAGCATCACCACCGGAATGTGGCGCAGGTTGCTGTCGCCGCGCACGATCTTCAGCACTTCGTGACCGTCGATCTTCGGCAGCTTCTTGTCGAGCAGGATCACGGCCGGGCTCTGGTCGGGGCGGTCGGCCCACTTGCCCTCGCGGCGCAGGAACTGCAGCGCTTCCTCGCCGTCCCGCACCGATACCACGGGGTTCGCGAGCCGGGTCTTTTCGAGCGCGATCATCGTCAATTCGATGTCGTCGGGGTTGTCTTCAACGAGAAGAATCGGTCTTAACACGCTTGCTCCATTGCTTGAATTGCCGATGCCGGAATGGCGCCCGCACCGGGCCGACGCGAGTGTCGCACGAAGCCGGCCGGCAGGCCAATGCCACGTGCGCTCGCGTTATTTCTGATCTTTCGGCACCGATTTCGAACGTCGCGCCGGTGCCAGCGCTTCGAGCCGCGCCGCGGCGCTGTTCGAGGTTTCCTCGAGTTCGACGTCCGCGCCGGCGAACACGCGAGGCAGCGTGAACGAGATCGTCGCGCCGCGATCGGGTTCGCCGTGCGCCCAGACTTTTCCGCCGTGGCGCTCGACGATCCGCTTGACAGAAGCAAGACCGATGCCAGTGCCGTCGAATTCCTCGACGTGATGGAGCCGCTGGAAGACGCCGAACAGCTTGTCGACATAGCGCATGTCAAAGCCCACGCCGTTGTCGCCGACGAAGAACACGTCGTGCCCGGCCAGCTCGCGTTGGCCCGCGTAGCGCCCGATTTCGATGCGCGCGGGGGTGCGAGCGGTGGAGAATTTTACAGCGTTCTCCACCAAATTACGCAGTACCAGGTGGATCAGCACCGGGTCGGCCATCACCGTGCCGAGCGTGCCGGTTTGCCAGACGAGCTGGCGCGGCGCGGCTTCCTTGTCGGCGTCGGCGATCAGCGTGGCCAGCATCGCGTCGAGATCTACGCGCTGCGGGCGCAGCGCCGAGCGGCCCATGCGCGAGAACGCCAGCAGATCGTCCACCAGCTTGCCGCCCACGCGCGCCGAATTGACGATCCGCTCGACGAAATGCCGGCCGCGCTCGGACAGGTTCGCCATCTCCATTTCCTGCAGCAGATCGGCGAACCCGACGATATGGCGCAGCGGCGCGCGCAGGTCGTGCGAGACGGTGTACGAGAAGCCCTCGAGCTCCTGGTTGGCGCGGCCCAGTTCGAGCGCCAGCTCGGCCATTTCCTCGGCGCGGCGCAACACGATGCCGAGCAGCGCGGTGCGGAAATCGAGCGCGATCTCGCGTTCGGCCGGCCGCCACGCGGGCGAGAAGCCGCGCACGGTGTCGGTCCACACGTCGAAGCTCTTGCGCGGCGACAGCGAATCGGCCAGCGGCGCGAGCTTCTCGCGCGGGTCGCCGGCCCATTTGATGGTCTTCACCACCTCGGGCCGGAACCACACGATGTAGTTGCGGAACAGGCGCGAGATCGACACGGCCAGCGCGCCCGCGTAATCGGGGCTGGCCTCGATCACCGGCACGTCGCGCGCGAGATTGTCGGTCCAGAACACTTCCTCGATCTGCGTGTCGAGCCATTTGACCAGCTCGCCCACCTGCGCCTCGGGCGGCGTGATGCCGGCCAGCACCACGCGGCCCTCGAACACGATCGCCACGCCCGACGCGTGGGTCAGCTTGAGCAGATCGACCGGATCGGCGGCCAGTGCGTCGACGAAGCTTTCGGTATCGGCCATCGAGGCCAGCAGCCGCGCCAGCATGTGCCGCAAATCGAGCCGCAGTTCGGCCTCGGCGTGATCCTCCTTGGCCTCGATCTGCAGCGACAGCACCTGCGCGACATGCTCGCAGGCGGTGCGCACCTCGAACGGCGGCACGCGCGCGGTGTCGTGGTGGCACGAGATCAGCCCCCACAGCTTGCCGCGCACCACGATCGACATCGACATCGACGAATACGTGCGCATGTTCTTCATGTATTGCACGTGCACCGGCGAGACGCTGCGCAGCGACGCGTAGGTCAGATCGGTGGGGCGGCCCGTGGACGGATGCAGCGGCGGCACCAGCGGCACCGGGCGGTAATCGGCGTCGGCGATCAGGCGGATGCGGTTGCGCACGTAGAGCGCGCGCGCCTGCGAGGGGATGTCGGAGGCCGGGAAGTGCTGGTCGGCGTACGACGCGTAGCCCGGCTCGATGCGCTCGGCCAGCACGTGGCCGTTGCCCTGCTCGTCGAAGCTGTAGACCAGCGTGCGGCCGAAGCCCGTGATGCGCTGCACCTCGCCGGCGGCCAGCTCGGCCAGGTCGGCGGTGGTCTGCACGTCCTGCAGCCGGTTGATGAACGTGCGCACCAGCGGATACATCGACGAGAACACATCGATGGTGCCGCGCGCCGGTTCGAGTTCGACGAAGGCGAGGCCGTCGTGGCGGTGCACGACGATCGCGAACGGCGAGCGGCGCGGGCTGTCGGAGCGCGGGTCGTCCATCGAGCCGACGTAGAGCGGCAGCCCGTTCGGATCGTGCTCGCGCAGCGCGGCGAGGATCGTGACGGCCCAGGCCTCGCCGACGAAGCTCGCCAGCATGCGGCCCGGCAGCGCGTCGGGCGCGCCGCCCACCAGTTCGACGGCGTTTTCGCTGGCCTGCAGGACGCGGCCCGCATCGTCGATCGACAGCAGGAAGCCGTGCGGCTGGATGCCGCCGGGGATGTGGATGGGTTCGCGCGCGCAGTCGGCGTCGTTCGGATCGGAAACGGACGGGATCGAGGCTGCCATGGGCTCTCCGGGCTGGGGTGCGGGCATTTTCGCACAGCGCGCGCGGGCGGCGGGGGCGCGCCGCCGCGCCGGACGCATCGCCCGAAGGCGTGCCTGCGATCGCGGAACGGCGTCGCGCGAGCGGGGGCGTGCGATCGCAGAAAGCCCGCCGGGCGGGCCTCCGATCTTGTGCGTGGACCGGATTTACAGGACAGACAAGGGCAGGGTGGCTCGCTTTAATGGGCACCGAGAATTCCAATGCGAGAGAGCCATGAACGAAGCGATGCCGACGCTCGACGACGCGCTGTGGTCGATGATCCAGCCTCTGATTCCCCCGGCCAAGGCGCGCCGCACGCGCTACCCGGGCCGCAAGCCGCTCGGGGATCGCGCCGTGATGGCCGGCATCCTGTACGTGCTCGAAACTGGCATTCCGTGGGGGCAACTGCCGCAGGAGATGGGCTTCGGTTCGGGCATGAGCTGCTGGCGGCGTCTGCGCGACTGGCAGCAGGCCGGCGTGTGGACCCAGATCCACGCCGTGCTGATGGGCCAGATGCGCTCGGCCGCGCGCGTGGACTGGTCGCGCGTGCAGATCGAATCGCGGCCGAAGCGCGCGGCGGCGGCCGAGGTGCGCGCCGCCGTGATCGCGGCAGCCGCGGCCGGAGCGAGAGCGGAAGAGCGTCGGGGAGGGGAAGAGTGTTGGTGGCAGTGGCGGTGTCGGGGGTGGGCGGGGGGTGAAAAAAAAAATGATGCGGATGCGGTGAGATTGCACACGCGTGGGTGTATAGAGCTGTAAGATGACGACACAGTGGATGTA
>NZ_JAAGPF010000036.1 GCF_017104645.1 Burkholderia sp. Ac-20379 | reverse complement strand
GGCCAGCGCGAAGCCCGCCACGCCGAGCGTGAACAGGCGCTTGCGGCCGAACCGGTCGGCCAGCGTGCCGGCCGCCATCAGCAGGCTGCCGAACGCGAGCATGAACGCATTGGTGATCCAGGCGGCGGCAACCGGGCCGCCGCCGAGGTCGCGGCCGATCGCGGGCGTGGCCACCGCGCCGCCCGAAAACGCCAGCGGCAATGCCAGCGCGGCCAGGCAGACGGCGCCGAGCACGATCAGCCGGCGAGCCGGCGGCGAGGCGGTGTGGAAGGGGGTGTCGGACATCGGAATTCCTGTCGAAGCGGCCGCCGCATCGCGGTTGCGAGGCGTGTTGGCCGGAGCGACAGACGATAATTCGGATTCAATCGATGAAAAACACCGTAGGATTCCGCAAATAGCGGAGTCGAATTCCGCAATCGAGGCAAGTATGGACAACCTGAACGGCATCGTCGCCTTCGTGCGGACGGCGGAAACCTTGAGCTTCGTCGCGGCCGGGCACAAGCTCGGCATTTCGGCCTCGGCGGTCGGCAAGAGCATCGCGCGGCTCGAACGCTCGCTCGGCGTGCGGCTGTTTCACCGCACCACGCGGCGCGTCACGCTGACCGAGGAGGGCCGGCATTTCCACGAGCGCTGCCACCGCATCCTCGAAGACCTGCGCGAGGCCGAGGCGATGCTGTCGGAGGCGGCGCAAACGCCGCGCGGGCGGCTGCGCGTGAGCCTGCCCGTGATCGGTTACCGCTTCCTGCTGCCGGTGCTGCCGGCGTTCAGCGCGCGCTATCCCGACATCGAGCTCGATCTCGATTTCAACGACCGCCTGGTGGACGTGGTGGAGGGCGGCTTCGACGCCGTGATCCGCAGCGGCACGCTCAGCGATTCGAGCCTGATGTCGCGGCGGCTCGGGCCGTTCCGTTTCGTGCTGTGCGCCTCGCCCGACTACGCGGCGCGGGCTGGCGTGCCGCATTCGTTGGACGATCTGGGCGCGCACGATTGCGTGCGCTACCGCTTCCCGACCACCGGCAAGCTGCAGCCGTGGGCGCTGCTGCCCGGCGGCGAGGAGCCGCCCGGCCTGCGCACCGCGATGACCTGCAACAACATGGAGGCGTTGCGCGGCGCGGTGATCGCCGGCTTCGGGATCGGCTTCATGCCCGATTTCCTGACGCGCGATGCGCTGGCGAGCGGCACGCTGATCGAGGTGCTCGCGGCGCACACGCTCGCGCCGGGGCAGTTTTCGGTGCTCTGGCCATCGAGCCGCCAGCTTTCGCCGAAGCTGCGCGTGTTCGTCGATTTCATGTGCGAGCACCTGTTTCCGGAATCCGGGGCCGGCGTCACGCGCCCCAATGCCACGCGTCGAGCGCCATCCGCACGGCCAGCGTGAACAGCATCGCGGCCATCGCCCAGCGCTGCGCCAGCAGCCAGCGCGGCCGCGCGGCCAGGAACCCGGCCAGCGACGCCGACGACAGCGCCACCGCGCCGTTCACCGTCGCGAACACCACGATCAGCGCCGAGCCGAGCGCGACCGATTGCTGAAACACGCTGCCGGCGTGGTGATCGATGAACTGCGGCAGCAGCGACAGGAACGTCATCGCGAGCTTCGGGTTGAGCAGGCTGGTGGCCGCGCCCATCGCGACCAGCCGGCCCGGCTGCTCGGGCGGCTGGGTGCGCACTTCGAGCGGTGAACGGCCGCCGGGGCGCACCGCCTGCCAGGCCAGATGCAGGAGATACAGCGCGCCGACCGCGGCCAGCGTGCGCGCCGCGCCCGGAATCGTCAGAAAGATCGCCGTGATGCCGAAGGCCGCGCCGAACATGTAGGTCAGATAGCCGAGCATCACGCCGGCCAGCGACATCAGGCCCGCCCGGCGCCCTTGCGATACCGAGCGCGACATCACGCAAACCATGTTCGGCCCCGGCGTGACCGCCAGCATCCCGCCCACCGTGACGAATTCCACCATCGTGCTCATGATCGTTGCTTCCTTGCATGCGTGTCGGTGCGCGGCGCGCCCCGGTGAAACCGAGTATCGGCGTGCGAGGATGTTCAGTAAAACGGATTAAACTGAACACATTGCTCAGTCTTTCTGACGAATATGAAAAAGCTCGATCTCGACGTGCTGGAAATGGTGGTGGCGATCGCCGATACGGGCTCGTTCGCGCGTGCGGCCGAGGCCGTGCATCGGTCGTCGTCGGCGGTCAGCATGCAAGTGAAGGCGCTGGAGGACGCGCTCGGCAAGCCGCTGTTCGAGCGCAGCACGCGCAGCCTGACGATCACGGCCGACGGCCGCACCATCGTCGAGTGCGGGCGGCGCATGCTGGCGATGCGCGAGGAGGCCTGGGCCGCCGTGGTGCGCCCGGAGGTGCGCGGACGCGTGACGATCGGCGTGCCGGACGATTACGCGGCGACGCTGCTGCCGTCGGTGCTGCGCCAGTTCGCGCTGGCGCATCCGCGCGTGGAGATTCGCGTGATCGGCCTGTCGAGCAGCGCGCTGGTGCCGCTGATCAAGGACAACACGGTCGATCTCGCATGCATGACGCGCACGCGCGGCATGCCGGCCGAGTTCATCCGCCACGAGCCGATCGTGTGGGCAGCGCTGCCCGGCAACGCGGCGGTGTGGAACGAGCGGCCGCTGCCGATCGCCGTGTTTTCGCAGGGCAGCGCCGCGCGGGCGCGGGCCGTTGGCGCGCTGAACCAGGCCGGCATCAAGTACCGGACGTCGTACGAAAGCCCGAGCCTGGTCGGCGTGATCAGCATGGTGGAGGCAGGGCTGGCGATCGCGCCGCTCGCGCGTTGCAGCGTGCCGGCGCACTTGCAGGCGGTGGGCGAGGCCGAAGGGCTGCCGTCGCTCGGCAACGTGGAAGTGGTGCTCGCGCGCAGTGCGAATTCGGCGCGCCCGCCCTGCGATTTCCTGGCCGAACAGTTGCTGACGGACCTGCGCTGAACGCAGGCACGCATCCTGTTGCGGCGGGCCGCGCACAAGGCGCCACTACGCCGTGAATCCATCGTGTACAGTGATGTCCAGTCCGCCAGGGTGGGCGATGCCGGGCGCGCGAACATGCGATACTGCGCGCCATTCATCAGATGAAACGATCTTCGCGATCCGATTCCGACGCATGTCCGAACCTCTATACGCCACGCCGTCGCCCACCTCGGCGGCGCGCGCCAGCGCCCCCGATGCGATCCTCGCGCGCCTGCTCGACGCCCTGAGCAGCGGCGAGCTGCGCGCCGGCGCCAAGCTGCCCGACGAGGCGCAACTCGCGCAATCGTACGGCGTGCCGCGCCAATCGCTGCGCAGCGCGCTGATCGTGGTGCGCGATCTGGGCCTCGTCACCACCGAGCGCGGCCGCTTCGGCGGCACGTTCGTTGCGTCCGACATCCGCGACCGGCTGCACAGCATGGCGCTCGAACGGCGCATCGACGCGGCCGAACTGCGCAGCCTCGCCGACTGGCGGCGCGCGGTGTCGGGCGAAATCTGCCTGCTGGCGGCGCGGCGCGCGTCGGCGGCGCAGCTCGATGCGATCGAGGCCGCGGCGCAGCGTTTCGTGGATGGCGTGCTCGACGTCGACGTGCGCCGCACCGCCGATGCGCAACTGCATCTGCTGATCGCCGAGGCGAGCGGCTCGCGGCATCTCGTCGAGCAGGAAAAGGCGATTCAGGAGGCGTTCGGGGCGGTGTTCGCGTCGCTGCCGATCGTGCGGCACCCGGTGCGGGTGGCTTGCATGGATCACACCGCGCTCGTGCAGGCGCTGGTCGCGCGCGACGGCGAACGCGCGCGCGCCGCGATGATCGTGCACGTGGAAGCGAGCTACGCGTGGTGCTGCTCGCTGCTGCGCGTCGAAAAACTCACATGATGTAGACGGCCACGCTGACGAACTGGCACAGGCTCCCGCCGAGCACGAACAAATGCCAGATGCCGTGGCCGTGGCGGATCCGCTCGTCGTTGACGAAGAAGTAGATGCCGGCGCTGTAGAGCACGCCGCCGGCCACCAGCCAGGCCACGCCGTCGGGCGACAGCGCCGCCATCAGCGGCCGCATGGCGATCACGCCGAGCCAGCCCATCAGCACGTACAGCACCATCGACACGATCCGCGTGCGGCGGCCGAGCGTCAGCTCCTGGACGATGCCGAACAGCGCCAATCCCCATACCACCCCGAACAGCGTCCAGCCCCACGGCCCGCGCAGCGCGATCAGCGTGAACGGCGTGTAGCTGCCGGCGATCAGCAGGTAGATCGCCGAGTGGTCGCACTTCTGCAGGATCGCCTTCAGGCGCGGCGTGCGCACGCTGTGATAGAGCGTGGACACCGCATAGAGCACCAGCAGCGCCGCGCCGTAGATGCTCGCGCTGACCACGCGATACGGGTCGCCCTTGAGCGCGCCCATCGTGACGAGCGTGGCCAGCCCGGCCACGGAAAGCAGCGCACCGACGAGATGCGAAATACTGTTGAAACGTTCACCGACCACCACGGCCTGACCTCGGTTGTTTGACGGATTGTTGGATGACGCGGCGCCGGCGGGCGGCGTCGGAAAAATGAGCGGCGGCGATGTTGCCTCAGGCGCCGGCGAAGCGGTCCGTGGCGGCGAGCAGCGCCTTCAGGATGCCGGGTTCGTCGTACGCGTGGCCGGCGTCGGGCACCAGTTCGAAGCTCGCCCGCGGCCACGCCTTGGCCAGTTCCCAGGCGCTGCGCGCCGGCGTGGCGACGTCGTAGCGCCCCTGCACGATCGCGCCGGGAATGCCGGCGAGCTTGTGCGCGTCGCGCAGCAGTTGCCCTTCCTCGACGAAGCCGCGATTGACGAAGTAGTGATTCTCGATGCGCGCGAACGCCAGCGCGTAGTGCGGGTCGTCGAACGCGGCGGCCAGGGCGGGGTTCGGCAGCAGTGTGATGGTGCGGCCTTCCCACACGCTCCAGGCGCGTGCGGCGGCGAGCTTGGCGGCTTCGTCGTCGCCCGTCAGGCGGCGGTGATAGGCGGCCATCAGGTCGCCGCGTTCGCTGTCGGGGATCGGGGCGAGGAACGCGTCCCACAGATCGGGGAACAGCCACGACGCGCCTTCCTGGTAATACCAGAGCAGCTCGGCGCGGCGCAGCGTGAAGATGCCGCGCACCACCAGTTCGCTGACGCGCTCGGCATGCGCCTGCGCATAGGCCAGCGCCAGCGCGCTGCCCCACGAGCCGCCGAACACGAGCCAGCGCGCCACGCCGGTCATCTCGCGCAGCCGTTCGATGTCGGCCACCAGATGCTGCGTGGTGTTGTTCTCGAGGCTAGCATGCGGCGTCGAGCGGCCGCAGCCGCGCTGGTCGAACAGCAGCACGTCGTAGCGCGCCGGATCGAACAGCCGCCGATGATTCGGCCCGCTGCCCGCGCCGGGGCCGCCGTGCAGGAACACGGCCGGCTTCGCGCCCGGCGTGCCGCAGCGCTCCCAGTACAGACGATGACCGTCGCCGGTATCGAGATAACCGTGGGCGTAGGGTTCGATGGCGGGATACATGCGGCGTGCTCCGGTGGCAAGGACGGGGCCGGATGACGCGGCGGGTAAGGGCGCGGATCGCGCACGCGGCCGCCGCGCGACGGGCGTGACGCCATTATGCCGAAGCGCGCGCGCCGTTGCCGCGCCGCATCATCGCGGCGGCAACAGACTTTACAGATCGTTACCCGAATCCGCGCGGGCGGCCGCCGGGCGTTCCCTATACTCGTGCCGTTCACTCCCGATCGCGGGCGCATGCGGCCCGCCACCACGATGGCTTTCACTCCTTACGAATCCCCCCGCGCGTTGCATCGTTCTCCGGCGCGTTTGCGCCCGCTGATTGCGCGCGCCGCGTGGCTGCTGCCCGTGGCGCTGGCGCTGCCGGCGAGCGCGAGCTTTGCCGCCGGGCTGTACGACGGCAACGATCAATACGTGGGCGGCGGGCAGGGCGCGTACGGGCAGCCCGGCTATACGCCGGCGCAGCAGGGCGATTCGAATCGGGACGACGACGGCGCGCCCGCGTATCCGCCCGTCAGCCCGACGCCGCAAGCGCAACCCGCTCAGCCCGGCTATCCGCAGCGCGGCGCCGATGCGCCCGGTTACACGCCGCCGCCGTACGGCCAGACGAATCCGTTGTATGCGCAACCGAATGCGCAGCCGTATCAGTCGCAGCCTTATCAGCCGCAGCAGAGCGCGCCGCAATACGGCCAGCCCGGCTACGGCGGCGCGCAGCCCGCGCCGAACATGAACGGGCAGGGCAGCTATCCGCCGCCCGATGCCCCGCCGCCGGACGATTCGGACGACGACGGCCCGCAGCCCGGCCAACCGGGCTACGGCGGTCAGCCGGGCTATCAGGGTCAACCGGGCTACCAGGGCCAGCCCGGCAACCCGGGGCCGTCCGCCTATCCGCCGCCGAGCCCGCCGCCCGGCTACGGCCAGCCCGACGACCCGTCCGGCCAGCAGCCCTATCCGCCGCCGGGCTCGCAACCCTACGGCGCGCAGCCGCAACAGCCGGGCTACGCCCAGCCGTCGTACGCGCAACCCGGCTACGGCGTGCAATACGGCACCGTCGCGGCGATCCGTCCGATCGGCGGCGGCGCCAGTCCGTCGGGCGTGGCCGGCACGGTGGTCGGCGCGCTGGTGGGCGGCGTGCTCGGCAATCAGATCGGTCATGGCCACGGCCGCAGCGCGGCCACCGTGATCGGCGCGCTGGGCGGCGCGGCGGTCGGCAATCAGGTGGGGCAGCAGATGAACGCGCCGTCGGGCTACCGGATCGACGTGCAGCTCTCGGACGGCACGATGCGCGGCTTCGACGTGCCGGGCGCGGGCGACTGGCAGCCCGGCGACCGCGTGCGGATCGACCCGGGCAACCGGTTGTCGCGATATTGAGCGTGTGAGAACGGCGGCCGGCGCGCGCGGGTTCAGTCCGCCGCCTGGGGCCGCCTGGTTTTGGTCTTGGCCTGCCGTTTCGCTCGATTGAGTTCGACGGCCGCCCGGATCAGCGCGACGAACGCGGCTTCGTCCACCGTCTCGCCCTCGCGGATGTCGATCGCGCGCCGCACGTTGCCGTCGAGGCTCGCGTTGAACAGGCCGGCCGGATCGGCCAGCGCCGCGCCCTGGGCGAACGTCAGCTTGACCACCGCCTTGTAGGATTCGCCGGTGCACAGGATGCCGTCGAGCGACCACACCGGCGTGCCTCTCCACTTCCATTCCTCGATCACGTCCGGCGCGGCCTGCTTGATCAGCGCGCGCATGCGGGCCAGCGTGCCGCCGCGCCAGTCGCCGAGTTCGGCGATGCGGGCGTCGATCGATGCCGATGCGTCGATCCCTTCACTGCCGCCGCCAGGAGCCTTCGTCGCCATGTGCGCCTCCTTGAATGCGCGCGTCAGATGCACCACTGCGCCGCCACGTCCTGCACGCGCTGGCGCATCACGTCGCATTCGCGCGCGATCTTGTCGTTGATCGAAACAAAGCCCGACAACTGCGCGGGCGCCTCGCCGTCGGCCGGCGCACGCACGGCCGGCAGCGGCTGCAGGCGCGCCAGCGTGCCGAACTTCAGCGCGCGGCTCGGCCCGATCAGCAGGCCGTGGATGCGGCGGTTCAGCGGGCGCTGCGCTGTCTGCACGTAATGGCGGCCGGCCACGTCGCCGTCGGCGGGCTGCACGCTCGCCAGCATTTCGAGCGAGCTGATCACGAGCCGCAGCGAACGCTGGATCGCGTCGAGCTGCGCCATCGTGATGTCGGTTTCCTTCGATACCCACGGCATCAGCGAGCGCATCTGCACCAGCAGCGCGTTCAGCGCGGCCATTTCCTTCAGGTGCGCGGTATCGCTGACGGTTTGCGCGCTGACGATCCGCGCATGCACCACGGCGCAGGCGCGCAGCGAATCGGCGAGCTTGTAGCGCCACGAGTAGGTGGCGTACAGCGGCAGCGCGAACGAGAACGCCAGCGCGATGCCGATCCCGACGATCACGTTCACGGCGCGCCACAGCCCGTCGACGATCTCGTTGTCGCCGTGGCCGGCCACGATCAGGATCGTGATCGCCGACAGCAGCGCGACGTAGCCGGCCTTGCCGATCGCGTAATAGGCGCAGAGCCCGCACAGCACGCTCATCACCAGATACGTGACGATCGAGACATGCAGCGTGGATTGCAGCACGATCAGCGCCAGCCCGGCCGCCGCGCCGATGGTGGTGCCGAGCGCGCGCTCGGCCGCCTTCTTGCGGATGTTGCCGTGATGCTGGAGCCCGCCGATCACGATCAGCACCGTGATCGACGACCATTCGCCGTGCGGGATGTTCAGCCCGGTGGACAGCGCGATCGACACCAGCACGCTGAGCGCGACGCGCGCCGCGTGGATCAGCTTGGCGTGCCGGTAGCGGCGATACGGATCGAGCAGCGGGCGGAACAGCGCGCGCAGGGCGGCGGGCAGACGGAGCGGCGGAGATGCGGTCATGACGGGCAACGTAAAGGCAGGGCGCTCGCGTGGAAAACCGCGATGGGCGCGCCGTGGCTCCGGCCGCGCGCATCGCACGTTCGGACGATTCTAATGGATCGGCCCGGCCGCGCCTCCCCGTATTAACGCGACGCGCCGCAACAACAGAAAACGGACGCCGAGGCGTCCGTTTTTCGTCATGCCGCGGCGGCGGCGCAGCGCGGCATCAACGCGTCAGCGCGTCGAAACCCGCGAGCAGGCGATCCATGTCGGCGGGGGCGATCGCGCCCATCGTCGAGACGCGGAACAACGAGGCCGACAGCCCGCCCTGGCCCGCGTAGATCACGAAGCCGCGCGCCTTGAGGCCGTCGTGCAGCGGCTCGTAGCCGACGCCGGCCGGCAGCGTGTAGGCGCGCAGCACGACCGACGATTCGCCGTCCGGCAGCACCAGCGACATGCCGCGCGCGGCCAGGCCATCGCGCACCTGATCGGCGAGCGCCCGGTAACGGGCATGGCGCGCCTGCCAGCCGCCTTCGTCCTCGAACTCGCGCAGTGCCTCGACGAGCGCGTAATACGCGTGCACCGACGGCGTGAACGGCGTGTTGCGCTGGGCCTGCAGCTTGGCGAGCCGGCCGAGATCGAGGTAATAGGTGCGGCTCGCGGCGCGCGCCAGCGCCGCGTTGCGCACGATCACGAACGCCGCGCCGGGCACGCCGTGCAGGCACTTGTTGGCGGTGGCGGCCACGGCGTCGGTCACGCCGTCGGCGAAATCGATCGCTTCGGCGCCGAAGCTGCTGACGCCGTCCACCAGCAAGCGCGCGCCATGCTGGCGGCACAGCTCGGCGATCGGGCCGAGCGCGTTGAGGCGGCCGGTGGTGGTTTCGTGATGGATCACGGCCACGTGCGTGATGGCGCGGTCGGCGGCCAGCGCGGCCTCGATGCGGCCGAGATCCGGCGCTTCCATCCACTCGTGCTTGAGCACCTCGTGCGCGATCCGGTATTGCTTGGCGATCTGCGCGATGCGGTCGCCGTACACGCCGTTCTCGATCACGAGCAGCTTGCCGTCCTCGGGCACCAGCGCGGCGATCATGCTTTCGACGGCGGCGGTGCCGGAGCCCGTCATCAGCACGGCCTGCCATTCGGCCGGGTCGAGATCGTAGGCCGCGACGAGGCGCGTGCGCGCTTCGTCCTGCAGGTCGAAGAACTCGCTTTCGCGATGGCAGAGATCGGTTTGCAGCAGGCTCTGGCGCACGCGCTCGGTCAGCGTGACCGGGCCGGGATTGAGCAACAGCATCATTGGGCTCCCGCGCCGATGTGGCGCATCAGACGTTCCTTCACTTCGACCGGCGTCACGGTCGGGCGCGGCAGCCCGTCGGGCACGCCGGTGCGGATCTTCACGCAGGCGAAGCGCGCGCCGTCGGCCGGCTCGGCGAACAGCGCCTCGATCGCGCTCAGATCGCCCTCGCGCGCCGACGCATACCCGCACGCGGCCGCCACGGCGGCGAACGACACGCACGGCGAGACGGTGGATTGGCCGCCCGTCGATTCGTGCGTGCCGTTGTCGAGCAGCAGGTGGATCAGGTTCTTCGGGCCGTAGGCGCCGAGCGTGGCGAACGCGCCCATGCGCATCAGCGCGGCGCCGTCGCCGTCGACGGCCACCACGGTGAGGTCGGGGCGTGCCAGCGCGAGGCCGAGCGCGAGCGTCGTCACGCAGCCCATCGAGCCGACCATGTAGAGCTGGTTGGCGCGATCGTCGAGCGCGTACAGCTCGCGCCCGCAGAAGCCGGTGGAGGCCAGCACCACGGTCGAATCGAGCGGCGTGCGCGCGATCACGGCCGACAGCGCGTCATGGCGCGACGGCAGCGCGGCGGCGGCGTTCGCGGCCACGACCGGCACGACGTGCGGGCGCGGCGCGGGCATCGGCGCATCCTTGAGCGGATAGGCGGCCACGCTGCCTTTCTGCATCACGAGCGCGTAGGGCCGGCCCGTTTCGTCCATGTGACGGATCGCGCGGTCGAGCGCCGGGCCGATCTGCTCGGCTTCGGTGGGGAACAGCTCCCACGGGATGTCCATGGTGTCGAGCATCTGCGGCGTGATCGGCCCCATCAGCGCGTGCTGCGGCTCGTCGTGCTCGCCCGGCTTGCCGCGCCAGGTGACGATCAGCAACTGCGGCAGCTTGAAGGTCCAGGTCAGCGAGGTCAGCGGGCTGACCGCGTTGCCGAGGCCCGAGTTCTGCATCATCGCGATGCTGCGCCGGCCGCCCAGCGTGGCGCCGGCCGCGAGCGCGACCGCGTCGCCCTCGTTGGCCGCCGACACGTAGTGCAGCGACGGATCCTGCAGCACGTAATTGATGAACGGCGTCAGATACGAGCAGGGCACACCCGCGTACGAATCGAAACCGCGCGCGCGCGCGGCCTCGACGAACTGGGCTGCCTCGATCATTGCGCGTCCCCGGCGGCGGCGCCGTTCGCGAGCGGCGTCTGGCCGTGCGCGAAATCGCCCGCGCGGCGGAATTCGTCGAGGTCGTTCACGCCGCGCCAGTGGCCGTGCACGTATTGCACCGCGATCTTCTCACCGGCTTCGACGAGCACGTTCAGCAGCGCCGGGATGTCGAGCTGGTCGAAATCGGGGCGCGCCTGCAGCGTGGCCACCGTGGCCTTCAGGCGTTCGACGCCCGCGCCGCGCACGTTCAGCAGGCCGACCCAGCGGCCGTGCGGCGCGCCGTTGCCGGCGTCGCTCGCCACGCGTTGCAGCGTGACCTTCTGGCCGAACAGGCCGCGGTCGTCGGCCGACGAGCACAGCGCGAAGTCGCGCACGCTCTGGTTGGTCGAATCGGTCAGCGAGGAATCCACCACCACCGTGAATTCGGCGTCGCTTTCGGCCAGGTCGCGCACGATGTAGCTGCGGAACAGCAGGTCGCCGTACGAGACGATCGTGTCGCCCTTGACCTTGCCCAGCGCGCAGGCCAGCGAGCTCAGTTCGCCGGTTTCGGCGTGACGCTCGTTGACGACCAGCTTGATGCCGGCCGAATCGATCGCATCGGCGCGATAACCGCCCACCACCGTGATGTCGTTGACGCCTTCCTTCTTGAAGCCGTCGACGATCCAGCGCAGCAGCGGCTTGCCGGCGATCGGCAGCATGACCTTCGGCTTGTCTTCGGTGACGGCCTCGAGGCCCTTGCCGCGGCTGGCCGCCAGCACGATGGCCGAGTTCGACGAACGCGACGACGACGACAGGTAGATGCGCTCGGCCGCCGAATATTCGTCGGCGTCCTGCAGGCGGAAGATTTCGTTGACGGTGACCACGCGGTCTTCGACGTTGACGAGCGTTTCGTTCTCGAAGATGTCGCGCGCGGTGGCCTGCATCGCGGCGGCCGACGAGCGGACCAGATGGTTCGCCCAGATCACGGTGCTGATGCCGGCCTGGCGGAACACGTCGGTCGGCGTGCTGTAGTACTTGGTCGGCACGATCACGATCGGCGCGCGGTTGTTCCACTGGCGCGCGAATTCGAGGATCTCGTCCGGGCGCGACAGCTTGCTGTGCATCAGGATCGCGTCGGCGCCGGCATCGGCGTAGGCGTGTGCGCGGCGCAGCGCTTCATCCATGCCCCAGCCCGCGATCAGCGCTTCCACGCGCGCCACGATCGAGAAGTTCGAATCCGTCTGCGAATCCTTGCCGGCCTTGATCTTGCCCGCGAACTCGTCGATCTCGGCGAGCGGCTGGCGTTCGCCGTCGATGAAGCTGTTGGTCTTGGGGAATTGCTTGTCTTCGATACAGACGCCGGCGATGCCGCGCTGTTCGAGCTTGCGCACCAGGCGGCGCATGTTGTTGAAGTTGCCGTAGCCGGTGTCGCCGTCGAGCAGGATCGGCAGGTCGCTGGCGTCGGCCATGAATTCGAGCACGTCGACCACCTGGGTCCAGCTCGCTTCGTTGTTGTCGCGCACGCCGAGCGCGGCCGAGATCGACAGGCCCGAGCCCCAGATGCCCTTGAAGCCGGCTTCGCGCACGATGCGTGCGGACAGGCCGTTGTGCGCTTCCATCAGGAATTCGAGCTGGTTGCTCGTCAGCATGCGGCGCAGCCGCGCGGCGCGGGATTCGGTGAAGTTGTTCGGTTCGCGTGCGTTCATCGTGCGGCTCCTACGGTATTGCGCTGAATCAGCGGGAGAACTTCGTCAGCCGCGCGGGCGACGTCGTTCGGGAAATCGATTTCGATCCACGGGGCGCCGGTCACGTCGGCGACGTCGAACGGGCGGCCGCCTTCGAGCAGCAGGTCGCGCACGGCTTCCTCGTGGGGCAGGTTGGCGCGGCCCGAATCGATGTAGCCGGCGACGATCTCGGCGAGGCGCTTGGCCGTGGCTTCGCTGAAGCGGAAGAAGCCGACCGATTCGCCGATGGTGTCGTATTGCAGATCGACGGCCAGTTGCTTGCGCAGCTCGACGGGCACGCCGTCCTTCACGCACAGCTTGACGGGCTCGTCGCCGGCCTCGAAATCGCGGTCGATCAGCAGGCGGTCGACCGATTGCTCGGGGTTGGCGACCAGCGCCTGCATGATGCTGTCGTCGTAGAGCACGTCGGCGTCCATCAGCAGGACGTCGCCGCCGCGCGTCAGCGCGTCGGCCGCGGTGTGCACGGTCAGCACGCTGCCGAGGTCGAAACGCGGGTTCAGGACGATTTCGGCCTGGCGTCCGAGGCGGGCCAGTTCGGCCTCGACCTTTTCGTGCTGGAAGCCGAGCGCGAGGACGATCTCGGTCACGCCGAGCGATTCGAGCAGGCGCAGGTGGCGCTCGAGCAGCGACACGTCGTCGAAGCGCAGCAGGCACTTCGGATACTGCGCTTCGGGCGGCAGTTGCAGGCGCAGGCCGAGGCCTGCGGCCAGGATGATGGCTCGCATTGAATACTCCACGCTATGTAATGGTTACTTGGCCGGATGCGGTCCGGCCGAGGGTTCGCCCGCCAGGCACGGCGCGGGCTGGCCCTAGTCCGCGAGCTGCGGCGCACGGCGCCGCTGCCAGTTTCTTTCGCTGAAATGCAGATACAGAATGCCGGGCATGCCGAGCGCGAGCTCGCGCGCGCGCTTGGCCAGCGACAGCGCGAGCGCCGCGTCCGGCGGCAGCCCGACGAGCGGCGCCAGCAGCAGATAGCCGCCTTCCTGCGCGCCGAGCGAACCGGGAATCATGAACGCCGCGCCGCGGATCGCCTGGCCGACGCTTTCGAGCAGCAGCGCATCGACCCAGCTGACCGGATGGCCGAGGAAGTGCAGCGCGAGCCACACCTCGCCGGTGCCGAGCAGCCAGCCGCCGAAGCTGTACCAGAACGTGGCGATCACGCGGTCGCGCTTGCCGTACAACTCGCCGACGGCGGCATCGATCGCATCGGCGCGCGTGGCCAGCGACGGCCAGTCGCGCGGGCCGAGCGCTTTCGACACCATCCGCAGGCCCCGGCCGAACAGGCCGCGCCGCTGCGCCAGATAGAAGCCGAACGCACAGGCGCCGAGCAGCGCGGTGGCGATCAGGGCCGGCGTGCGCAGGTGAGTGGCCGCGGCGCTGTTCGCGCCGAAGCTGAACACGGCGATGCCGCCGAGCGCGAACAGGATCTGCGCGAGCGCCTGCATGGTGGTGCTGACCGTGACGGCCGCGGCCGCACGGGGCATCGGCACGCCCTTTTGCGACAGGTAGCGCGCCATCAGCACCGGGCCGCCGATCTGGCCGGCCGGCAGCAGGCTGTTGACCGATTCGAGCACCCAGCGCGCGAACAGCGTCTCGCGCGTCGACACGCCCGGCGTGCCGCGCGGGAACATCACGGCGATCGCGCGCGCGTCGACCACGAGCGGGATCAGGTGGAACGCGGCGACCAGCAGCAGGCCCCAGCCGGCCGTGGCCAGCGTGGACACCACAGCGCCGAAGCCCTGCCAGGACAGCAGGGCGATGAACAATGCCGTCCCGATGGACAGCAGGACGATTCCGGCGCGCGTCATTTCTGGGCGGGGCGCCGCGCGGCGAGCTGCTTGAAGACCTGGCGGAAGCCGAAGTACGCGATCGCGTCCTTCATGTTCGAGATGAAGCGCTTCCACGGGCGCATGCCGGGGTCGGTCACGTATTCGAAGGTCAGCGACACGCGGATCTCGTTCTCGCCCATCGGCGAGATGCGATGGCGCAGCTTGTCGCCGTCGAACAGCACGATGCCGCCGTCGGGGATCTGCGTCGTGCCCGGCTCGTCGGCCACGGCCGGGTTGCGCGTGTGCAGTTCGTAGTCGAGACGGCAGGTCGATTCGTCGATCACGCCGATCAGCAGCGTGTAGCGGCGGCCGTCGTAATAGGAGGTGTCGTAGTGCCAGCCGATGTGGTCGCCCGGCTTCGTGTAGTAGTACAGCGCGTAGGCGTGCGGATCGTCGGCGGGCGACACCTGCAGCGTGTCGCCGGTCAACTTTTCGAGGAACGCGATCAGCGCCGGCGAGCGATACAGCTCGGCGATGAACGGCGCCTTCTCGTCGATCGTGTGGCGGCTGACGCTGCCGCCCTGTTTGTGGCCGGGCAGGTAGTTCCGGTTGACGTCGGGCAGCAGCGCGCGCGCCAGGTCGGCCAGGCGCTGCGAGGCGTCGGGCGGCAGGAACGATTTCAGGTGGATGAACGCGCCCTGGCGGTCGAACTCGCGATGCAGGTGATCGGCGTCGAGCGCGGCGGCGGCGCCGGCAACGGCGCGGTCGGCGCTTGCGGAGGCGGCGTGGCCGGTCATCGGGGCGCTGGCGCGCGGTTCGAATCCGGCTTCTGTCTGGGTACTCATGGAATGGTCAGGCCTTCGGGGTGTCGGCGGCCGGCACGGCGCCGCGGCGCACGACGCGCCAGTAATCGATCACGACCCAGGCCGCGAACACGGGCGCGCCGATCGCGGCGGCCAGGACGAAGCGCTCGACGCCGTCGAGCAGCGTGACGATGGGCAGCAGGTACAGCACGTCTTCGGTTTCGAAGCCGCCGATCGAGGCCTGCTTGGTGCCGGCCTTGCCCGCGAACGATTCGATGCGCATGCGCAGGAAGAAGATCAGCGCGACGGCCGCGCCGGCCACCGTGCCGAGCAGCACCGGCGACGCGAACATGTGGCCGCCTTGCGCCACCACGCCCGCGCCCATGCAGACGAACAGCGCGACGGTGATCACCGCGTCGCTGGCGAGGTCGTAGAAGTGGCCGATCTTGCTGGTCTTGCCGCTGATGCGGGCCAGTTCGCCGTCGGTGTGGTCGACGAAGTTCGACAGCACGATCAGGAGCGCGCCGGCGTTGATCCAGCCGAAGCCGCCCTGCGCCAGGCAGACGGCGCCCGCAAGGCCGATCAGCAGGCGCAGCGTGGTCAGGTGGTTCGGGGTGACGGGCGTGTCGACGAGCGGCGTGACGAGCCGGCGCGCGAGCCGCGCATCCCACGTACGGGGGGGCGGCGGCGCGATGAATTTTCTTTGGTCCATCGGCGGAATATATACGGATTTGTAACGATTTGCTTTTTCGTAGGCTCAATTTTGACACGGCTATGTCGGACCCGGGTTTAACCAAAATCATCGGCCTGCCCGGGTGGGCAAAATCGGGCGACAAAATTTGCGGCGTTTCGTTTCGTTTCGTGGCGCGCCCGCGCAATGGGGCGCAATCGTGATCGGCCCGGAAGGCTTGTCGCAGAAGGGTTGGCGGCGCAATGGCGGAGGCGGAGCGGGGCGCGTCGATATGTTTAGTCAGCGCGCCGCCCGTTTTCGCGGCGCAACGATCTGTTGCGCGATGGGTACTTTCGAGGCGAATCCGGTGTGGCCGAAACGCCGCGCGCCGCCGCACGACATGCGGCGCTTGTTGATGAAGGGGCGAACAAAATGCCCGGCTCCCGGCCGATTGTTCGGCAGTCGTTGCGATCGTGGCGCGAAGCCGCGCGCCGAAACCCGATGCTGCGCCGCCCGCACGCTTGATCGTTCCGGCGAGGCCCGCCACGATGGGCGCGGATCGTCTTTTTTCTCCTTCTTTTCGCCACGGAACCCACGATGACGCTCAAGCCCCTGCTGGCCTGTTTCCTGTTCGCCGCGAGCGGCGCCACGTTCGCGAAAGCGCCCGATTGCATGGATAGCGCGACCACGCAACTCGACATGAACACCTGCGCCGCCAGCAAGAGCGCGAAATCCGACGCGCAACTGAACCGCACCTACCGCGAGCTGCTTGGCCGGCTCGATGCGAAATCGGCCGCGAAGCTCAAGGAGGCGCAACGCCGCTGGGTGGCCTGGCGCGACGCGCAATGCGCCTACGAGGTCAGCGGCGCGAGCGGCGGCAGCATCGCGCCGATGGTTCAGGCGCAATGCGTCGATCAGCTCACGCAGGCGCAGACCCAACTGCTCGACAAGCATCTGCACTGCGAGGAGGGCGACGTCAGTTGCGCGAAGTGACGCGCGAGCCATGACGTTTCGCGATGGCCGGGCGTGTGCCGCGCCGCTCAGGCGCCCGGGCGATGCGCCCGGCGCGTCGCCGCGATCAGCACCATCATCGGCCGCTCGCGCTCCTCGGCCAGCGCCGGTTGCGCCGCGACCTGCTCGGGCGTCGGGCCCCATTCGTCGAGATGGTCGAGCGTGAAGCCCGCGCCGATCAACTGGTTCAGCAGCGTGCCGAGCGTGCGGTGCTGCTTGACCACGCCCTCGGCCAGCCAATTGGTGACGCGCGGGCCTTCGTTCTGATAGCCGTCGATGGGCCAGAAGCGCCAGCCGTCAGCATCGGTGCGAAAGCCCTGATGGCGCGGCGCGGTCAGGATCGGGTGCTCGGTCGAGAACACCAGCCGGCCGCCCGGCGCGAGCGCGCGGTGGATCGCCGCGAACAGCCCGGCGAGATGCGCCAGATAGTGAAACGCCAGCGAGCTGTAGACGAGGTCGAACGCCTCGGCCGGCAGGTCGAGCCGTTCGAGATCGCCGCGCCGGTACGCGACGTTCGTGCTTCGCGTGGACGCGGCGGCGCGCGCCAGCATGCGTTCGGACACATCGATGCCGAGCACGCTGGCCGCGCCCTGTTCGGCGGCCCAGCGGCAGAACCAGCCGTAGCCGCAGCCGAGATCGGCCACGCGCTGTCCGGCCATCGCGGGCAGCAGCGCGCGCAGCGCCGGCCACTCGGGCGCGCCGTCGAGGCCGTGCAGCGAACGGTTCAGCTTGGCGTAGTTCTCGAAGAACGACGGATCGTCGTAGATGTTCTGGGTCATCGGCGGGCTCCCGGTTGCACCGCCGGCCGGTGGGCGCGGCGGCGAGGATGAGGAACGCCGATCCTAGCGCGCCGGGCCGGTTGTGGGGCGGGGACGTGCAAGGCGCACCTGCGTTGCCGCAGCGTGGCGGGCGGATAGGGCGGACAGGGCCGGTTGCGCGCGGTTGCGGCCGGCGCGGTTCTCGGCGCCGAGGCCGCGCCATCCGGTCGCCTCGATCATCTCGGCCATGTCAGCCGGCGCCGCCATCCTTCACGCCACGGCCCCAATTCCGCCCGAAGCCCGCAGCGCCTCGATCACGATCGCCGTGGCCGGCGTCGGCAGCCGGTCCGAGCGCGTGATCAGGCCGTAGTCGTCCATCTGGCACTGCATCGGCAGCGGCAGGATCTCGACGATCCGGTGCGCCGCGTAGTACTCGGCCACGTCGGCGGCCAGCACCGCGATCATGTCGCTTTCCTCCAGCAGCCGCGTGATGAACAGCAGCGCCGCCGTTTCGACGATGCGCGCGGGCGGCGCGAGGCTCGCGCGCTGGAACATCCGCTCGAAGCGGTGGCGCAGCACGCTGCCGGCGGGCGGCACCACCCACTGCCGTTCGCGCACGTCGGCCAGCGTCAGTGCGTCTTGGCCGAGCAGCGGATGGCCGTGCCGCACCACGGCGTGCACCGGCTCGTCGGCCAGCGACGCGTAATGCAGCGGCAGCTTGTCGTGTTCGGCCGAGAGCCGGCCCACCACGATGTCGAGCTTGTCCTGCGCGAGCCGTTCGAGCAGCACGCTGCTGACCTCGATCTCGACCGAAATCCGCATCGCCGGGTGCTGCTGCTTGACGGCCGCGATGGCGGCCGGCAGCAGCCGCACGCCGGGCGAGGTGATGGTGCCGATCGCCACATGGCCGAGATGGCCGGCCTTCAGCGCATCGAGCTCCTCCTGCGCCTGTTCGAGGCTGCCGAGCACGGCGCGCGCGTGGCGGATCAGCGCGTCGCCGTACAGCGTCGGCCGCACGCCGCGCGGCATCCGCTCGAACAGCACCGTCCCCAGCATGTCCTCCAGTTCGCGCAGCAGCTTCGAGGCGCCCGGCTGCGTCATGTTGAGCACGGCGGCGGCGCGGTGGATGTTGCCTTCCTCCGCGAGCGCCACGACCAGCAGCAATTGCCGCGTCTTCAGGCGCGTGCGGATGTACCAGGGGTTCGCGTCGACCATGGTTTCGGTGTTTACGAGGATATAAAAACAGGTATCGGAGACGTCCGATAATTCATTAGTAGGTTATCAAGCTTCTCTCTAGACTGCATGCAAATCCCGCTACCCCACGACGAGCATGACGGCAACCAAACCCAAGCTGCGGTCCCAACACTGGTTCGGCACCACCGACAAGAACGGCTTCATGTACCGGAGCTGGATGAAGAACCAGGGGATTCCCGATCACGAATTCGACGGCCGGCCGATCGTCGGCATCTGCAATACGTGGTCCGAACTGACGCCGTGCAACGCGCACTTCCGCAAGATCGCCGAGCACGTCAAGCGCGGCATCTACGAGGCGGGCGGCTTCCCGGTGGAATTTCCGGTGTTCTCGAACGGTGAATCGAATCTGCGGCCGAGCGCGATGCTCACGCGCAATCTCGCCAGCATGGACGTGGAAGAGGCGATCCGCGGCAACCCGATCGACGCCGTGGTGCTGCTGGCCGGCTGCGACAAGACCACGCCGGCGCTGCTGATGGGCGCGGCCAGTTGCGACGTGCCGGCCATCGTGGTCAGCGGCGGGCCGATGCTGAACGGCAAGCTCGAAGGCAAGGACATCGGCTCGGGCACGGCCGTGTGGCGGCTGCACGAGGCGCTGAAGGCCGGCGAGATCGACCTCCATCATTTCCTGTCGGCCGAAGCGGGCATGTCGCGCTCGGCGGGCACCTGCAACACGATGGGCACCGCCTCCACCATGGCCTGCATGGCCGAGGCGCTCGGCGTGGCGCTGCCGCACAACGCCGCGATTCCGGCCGTGGACGCGCGCCGTTACGTGCTCGCGCATCTGTCCGGCAGCCGCATCGTGCAGATGGCGCTCGACGACCTGAAGCTCTCGAAGATCCTCACGCGCGCCGCGTTCGAGAACGCGATCCGCACCAACGCCGCGATCGGCGGCTCGACCAACGCGGTGATCCACCTGAAGGCGATCGCGGGCCGCATCGGCGTGCCGCTCGAGCTGGAGGACTGGATGCGGATCGGCCGCGATACGCCGACGCTGGTCGATCTGCAGCCGTCCGGCCGTTTCCTGATGGAAGAGTTCTATTACGCGGGCGGGCTGCCGGCCGTGCTGCGCCGGCTCGGCGAAGCGAAGCTGCTGCCGCATCCGGACGCGCTGACGGTCAACGGCAAGTCGCTCTGGGACAATGTGCGCGACGCCCCCAATTACGACGAAGAGGTGATCCGCCCGCTCGACCGGCCGCTGATCGCCGACGGCGGAATCTGCATCCTGCGCGGCAACCTGGCGCCGCGCGGCGCGGTGCTGAAGCCGTCGGCGGCGTCGCCCGAGCTGCTCAAGCATCGCGGCCGCGCCGTGGTGTTCGAGAACTTCGATCACTACAAGGCGACGATCGGCGACGAGGCGCTCGAGGTCGACAAGGATTCCGTGCTGGTTCTGAAGAACTGCGGCCCGCGCGGTTATCCGGGCATGGCCGAGGTCGGCAACATGGGCCTGCCGCCCAAGCTGCTGCGCCAGGGCGTCAAGGACATGGTGCGGATCTCGGACGCGCGCATGAGCGGCACGGCTTACGGCACCGTGGTGCTGCACGTCGCGCCCGAGGCGGCGGCGGGCGGCCCGCTGGCGGCCGTGCGCAACGGCGACTGGATCGAGCTCGACTGCGAGGCGGGCCGGCTGCATCTGGACATCGGCGACGAGGAACTGCAGCGCCGCCTGAGCGATGTCGACCCGGCCGCCGCGCCGGGCGTGGCCGAGCAGCAGGGGCGCGGCGGCTATGCGCGGCTCTATGTCGATCACGTGCTGCAGGCCGACGAAGGCTGCGACCTCGATTTCCTGGTCGGCACGCGCGGGGCCGAGGTGCCGCGCCACTCGCATTGACGTGACGGCGGCGCGCGCGGGCCGGAACGGCTGGCGCGTGGACGCTGGACGGCATGCGAGGGCGGGACGGTGATAAGAAGCCGGGCGGTGCGAGAAGGCAGGGCGGCGCGAGAAGGCAGGGCGGCACGAGAAGGCAGGGCGGCACGAGAAAGCAGGGCGGCACGAGAAAGCAGGACATCGCGAAACCACAGCCCAGCAGGCCGCATAAAGAACACAGCAGCACCACAAAACAGCATCGACGGCCGGACAACCGGCCGCACGAAGGCCAGAGCCGGGAGCGGCAGGCGCCGCCGATCGGCGCCCGACGAGATCCGCGCGCACGACGCGACGCGGGCCAGTGACATGGTGGAAGGAGACGCAATGAGCAATTCGCAGGCAGTGCGCCCCGGCGAGGCCGGCCCGCACGCGGAAGATCCGGCGGCCGACGGCGAGGCAACCCGCATCGTCGGCCATATCGCGCGCCGGCTCGTGCCGTTCCTCGCGCTGATCTACGTGGTGGCCTATGTCGACCGCACCGTGGTGGGGTTCGCGAAGCTGCACATGAACGCCGCGATCGGCCTGAGCGACGCCGCCTACGGGCTCGGCGCGGGGCTGTTCTTCGTCGGCTACTTTCTGTGCGAGGTGCCGAGCAACCTGGCGCTGACGCGCTTCGGCGCACGCGTCTGGTTCGCGCGCATCCTGTTCACCTGGGGCGCGATCACGATGGCGATGGCGTTCGTCAGCGGCCCGCGCAGCTTCTACCTGCTGCGCTTCCTGCTCGGCGCGGCCGAGGCGGGGCTGTATCCCGGCATTCTTTATTTCCTCACGCAGTGGTTCCCGATGCGCCATCGCGCCCGCGTGATCGGCCTGCTGGTGCTGGCGCAGCCGATCGCGGGCATCGTCACCGGGCCGCTGGCCGGCGCGCTGCTGGAGACGCACGGTTTTCTCGGCCTCGCCAACTGGCAGGCGCTGTTCGTGCTGAGCGGGCTGCCGGCCGTGCTGCTGTGCCTGCCGACGCTGCGCCTGCTGCCCGATTCGCCGGCCCAGGCGCGCTGGCTCGGCGACGACGAGCGCCGCTGGATCGAGCGCGCGCTGGCGGCCGACCACCGCGATTACGGCCTCGAACCCGGCGCCGGCGGCAAGGCGGCTGCGTCGCACGGCAGCCCGTTCTCGGCGCTCAAGGACCCGCGCGTGCTGCTGCTCGCCGTGCTGTTCCTGCCGTTTCCGCTCTGCATCTACGGGCTGTCGCTGTGGCTGCCCACCATCATCAAGGCGTTCGGCGTGGGCGACGCCACGGCGGGCCTGCTGTCAGCCGTGCCGTATCTGTTCGCGGTGGCGGGGCTGCTGATCGTGCCGCGCCACTCGGATCGCCGCCGCGAGCGGCACTGGCACATCGTGGCCGTGTCGGCGTTCGCCGCGCTGACGATGGCGGCCAGCGCCTGGTTCCGCGCGCCCGTGCTGCAACTGCTGTTCATCAGCCTGACCGCGTTCTCGATCTACTCGATCCAGGCGGTGGTGTGGGCCTTGCCCGGCGAATTCCTGAGCGGCGCGCGCGCCGCGGTGGGGATCGCCACCATCAACTCGCTGGCCAACCTCGGCGGCTATTTCGGCCCGTGGGGCGTCGGCGTGATCAAGAACGCCACCGGCAGCCTAGCGGCCGGCCTGTATTTCCTCGCGGCGACGCTGCTGATCGCGGTGCTGGCGGCTTTCGCGGTGCGCGCCGCGCTGCGCCCGCGCGCGGATGGCGGCCACGCGGCCCTTGCCCGCGAATCGTGAGCACGCCGATGCCGCCGCGCGATTCCAACCCGAACCTGAAGCAGGAACTCCGCTCATGACCTCGAACCCGACGCCCCGCTACCGCGGCGTGTTTCCCGTGGTGCCGACCACCTTCACCGAAACCGGCGAGCTTGATCTGGCCAGCCAGAAGCGCGCCGTCGATTTCATGATCGACGCCGGCTCGGACGGGCTGTGCATCCTCGCGAACTTCTCCGAGCAGTTCTCGCTGTCCGACGACGAGCGCGAGACGCTCACGCGCACCGTGCTCGAACACGTGGCCGGCCGCGTGCCGGTGATCGTCACCACCACGCATTACGGCACGCGGCTGTGCGCGGCACGCAGCCGGCGCGCGCAGGCGCAGGGCGCGGCGATGGTCATGATCATGCCGCCGTATCACGGCGCGACGTTTCGCGTGCCGGAGGCGCAGATCGTCGAGTTCTACGCGCGCGTGTCCGATGCGATCGGGATTCCGATCATGATCCAGGACGCGCCCGCGAGCGGCACCGTGCTTTCGGCGCCGCTGCTGGCGCGCATGGCGCGCGAGATCGAGCAGGTGTCCTATTTCAAGATCGAGACGCCGGGCGCGGCCAACAAGCTGCGCGAGCTGATCCGGCTGGCCGGCGATGCGGCCGAGGGCCCGTGGGACGGCGAGGAGGGCATCACGCTGCTGGCCGACCTGAATGCGGGCGCCACCGGCGCGATGACGGGCGGCGGTTTCCCCGACGGGATCCGCACCATCGTCGACGCGCATCGCGCGGGCCGCCACGACGCCGCGTTCGACGCGTACCAGCGCTGGCTGCCGCTGATCAACCACGAGAACCGCCAGGCCGGGCTGCTGGCCTGCAAGGCGCTGATGAAGGAAGGCGGTGTGATCGACTGCGAGCTGCCGCGCCATCCGCTGCCGGCCATGCATCCCGAGACGCGCGCCGAGCTGGTCGCGATCGCGCGCCGGCTCGATCCGCTCGTGCTGCGGTGGGGCAAATGAGCGCCATGAATCCCCCCGTCGTCACGCTCGGCATCGTCGGCGTCGGCAAGATCGCGCGCGACCAGCATCTGCCGGCCATCGCCGGCCACCCCGGCTTCGCGCTCGAGGCGGCCGCGAGCCGCAACGCGCAGGTCGATGGCGTGCGCAACTACGCCGACATCGACGCCTTGCTGGCCGCCGAACCCGCGCTCGACGCGGTATCGCTGTGCGCGCCGCCGCAAGTGCGCTACGCGCAGGCGCGCGCGGCGTTGCTGGCCGGCAAGCACGTCATGCTCGAAAAACCGCCCGGCGCGAGCCTCGGCGAAGTCGAGGCGCTGCGCGCGCTGGCGCGCAGCCAGGGCCGCACGCTGTTCGCGACCTGGCATTCGCGCTGCGCGAGCGCGGTCGAGCCGGCCCGCGAATGGCTGGCCGGGCGCACCGTGCGCGCCGTGCGGGTGCGCTGGAAGGAGGACGTGCGCCGCTGGCACCCCGGCCAGCGGTGGATCTGGGAGCCGGGCGGCCTCGGCGTGTTCGATCCGGGCATCAACGCGCTGTCGATCGTCACGCGGATCCTGCCGCACGAGGTGGCGCTGCGCGCGGCCACGCTGCGGGTGCCGGCCGATTGCGCCACGCCGATCGCGGCCGAACTCGACGGCGCGGACGCGATGGGCGCGCCGGTGCACGCCGAATTCGACTGGCGGCACGGCCCCGTCGAGCAGTGGGAGATCGACGTCGACACCGACGACGGCCCGCTTTGCATCGCCGAGGGCGGCAAGCGCCTGACGATCGGCGGCGCGCCGGTCGCGCTCGGCCCCGAACGCGAATACGCGGCGCTCTACGAACGCTTCCACTGGCTGATCGCGCACGGCGCCGACGACGTCGATACGCGCCCGCTGCGCCTCGTGGCCGACGCGTTCCTGCTCGGCCGGCAGATCGCCGCCGAGCCGTTCGGCCATTGATCGAGACGGATCCGATAACGAGAACCCTACCGGCACAACCGCCGACAACAGAGAGAGGAGACACCGAATGACCCGCCCGACCCGCTTGAACCGCTTGAACCGCTTGAATCGATTGACCGCCACCCGCCGCGCGACCCTCCGCGCCATGCTGGCCGGCCTGTGCCTCGCCTCGTTCGGCGCGGCGCTGCCGGCTTCGGCCGACGCGCCCGCCAAGATCGGCTTCCTCGTGAAGATGCCCGAGCAGGCCTGGTTCATCAACGAACAGAAGGCCGCCACCGCGCTCGGCAAGAAGGAGAACTTCTCGGTCGTCAACATCGGCACGCCGGACGGCGAGAAGGTGCTGGCGGCGATCGACAACCTCGGTGCGCAAGGCGCGCAGGGCTTCGTGATCTGCGCGCCCGACGTGCGCCTCGGGCCGGCGATCCAGGCCCGCGCGAAGCACTACAACATGAAGTTCGTGACGGTGGACGATCAACTGGTGGATTCGTCGGGCAAGCCGCTCGCGGGCGTGCCGCACCTCGGCATGTCGGCGTTCAAGATCGGCAATCAAGTGGGCCAGGCGATCGGCGACGAGATCAAGAAGCGCGGCTGGAAGCCCGAGGAAGTGGGCGCGCTGCGCATCACCGATTACGAGCTGCCCACCGCCAAGCTGCGCACCGACGGCGCCACGCAATCGCTGCTGGCGAGCGGCTTCAAGAAGGAAAACATCTTCGACGCGCCGCAGAAAACCACCGACGACGAAGGCGGCTTCAACGCAGCCTCGCCGGTGCTGGCTCAGCACCCGACCATCAAGAAATGGGTGATCTTCGCGCTGAACGAGGAAAGCGTGCTCGGCGCGGTGCGCGCCACCGAGCAGTTGCACCTGCCGTCGTCGGACGTGATCGGCGTGGGCATCAACGGCGCGGGCGAGGCGTTCGCCGAGTTCCAGAAGAAGCAGCCCACCGGCTTCTACGGCACGATCGCCGTCAGCTCGACCAACCACGGCAAGGATAGCGCGCAGAACCTGATCGACTGGATCCGCACCGGCAAGCAGCCGCCGGCCGACACGCAGACGACGGGCAAGCTGATGACGCGCGAGAACTGGCAGGCGGTGCGCGCCGAGCTGGGCATCTGAGCCGGCACGGCGCAGCGGGAGACACGATCCGATGAACGATCCGACTCACGAAAGCACGGCCGTCGACACGCTCGACGCACCCGTGGACGCGTATCTCGAACTGGCCGGCGTCAGCATGAGCTTTCCGGGCGTGCGCGCGCTCGACGGCGTGTCGCTGGCGGTGCGCGCGGGCGAGGTGCACGGGCTGATGGGCGAGAACGGCGCGGGCAAATCGACGCTGCTCAAGGTGCTGTCGGGCGTCAACCAGCCGCAGGAGGGCAGCCTGCGGCTCGGCGGCGTCGAGCAGCGCTTCGCCACCACGCGCGCGGCGATCGACGCGGGCGTGGCGATCATCTACCAGGAGCTGCATCTGGTGCCCGAGCTGACGGTGGCCGACAACCTGATGCTCGGCCAGTTGCCGAACCGCTTCGGCGTGCTCGACGAGCGCACGCTGGTGAGCCGCGCGATGGCCGAATTGCAGCGGCTCGGCGAGCGGATCGACCCGCGCACGCCGGTCAAGGCGCTGTCGATCGGGCAGCGCCAGATGATCGAGATCGGCAAGGCGCTGATGCGCGACGCGCGCGTGATCGCGTTCGACGAGCCCACCAGCTCGCTGTCGGCGCGCGAGACGGAGAGCCTGTTCCGGATCATCCGCGCGCTGCGCGCCGAGGGCCGCGCGATCATCTACGTCACGCACCGCATGGACGAGGTGTATGCGCTGTGCGACCGCGTCACGGTGTTTCGCGACGGCAAGCGCATCGAGACGTTCGAATCGGTGGCCGAACTCGATCGCAACCGGCTGATTTCGGCGATGGTCGGGCGCTCGATCGCCGACGTCTACGGCTACCGGCCGCGCGCGGCGGGCGACGTGCTGATCGAGGCGAAGGGCTTGATGGGGCCGGGGCTGGCCGAGCCGGTGTCGTTCGCGGCGCGGCGCGGCGAGATCGTCGGCTTCTTCGGGCTGGTGGGCGCGGGCCGCTCCGAGCTGATGAAGCTGATCTACGGCGCGGTGCGCGCCAGCGCCGGCCACGTGGAGCTGGCCGGCAAGCCGGTGCGGTTCGCCAGCCCGCGCGACGCGGTGCGCGCCGGCGTGGCGCTGTGCCCCGAGGATCGCAAGCAGGAGGGCATCGTCGCGATCGCGTCGGTGGCCGACAACCTCAACATCAGCGCGCGCCGCCATTTCAGCCCGGCGCGCTTCCTGCTCGACGAGAAGCGCGAGCGCGCGCTGGCGCACGACTACATCCAGAAACTGGCGATCAAGACGCGCAACGGCGACACCGCGATCGGCACGCTGTCGGGCGGCAATCAGCAGAAGGTGATCCTGTCGCGCTGGCTGGCCGAGCAGATCGAGGTGTTTCTGATGGACGAGCCCACGCGCGGCATCGACGTGGGCGCGCGCGCCGAGATCTACCACCTGCTGTACGGGCTGGCGGAGGCGGGGCGTGCGGTGCTGATGGTGTCGAGCGACCTGGCCGAGGTGATCGGCGTGGCCGACCGCATCGTGGTGATGCGCGAAGGGCGCATCGCCGGGGTGGTGGCGAAAGCCGACGCCTCGCCCGACGAACTGATCAAGCTGGCGCTGCCGCGCTGAATTCCGGGCGGCGGCCCGCGCCAGAGCGCGCCGCGCCGCCCGGCCGAACCGATGGACGAGAGATGAACCGAGCCATGCAGAAAAGCACCCCCGGCCTCAACGACGCCGCCGCCCCCATCACGCCCTCGCGGGCGCGCGCCTGGGACATGATCAACAAGTCGGGCATCGTGGTGGTGTTCGTCGTGCTGTTCGCGGTGCTGTCCGCGACGGTGCCCGACTTCCTGACGGTCCGCAACATCCAGGGCCTGCTGCTGTCGGTCACGCTGATCGGCTCGATCTCCGTGACCATGATGTTCGTGCTGGCGCTCGGCGAGGTGGACCTGTCGGTCGCCTCGATCGTGGCGTTCTCGGGCGTGGTGGCCTCCACCGTGATCACCGCCACGCACAGCGTGCTGATCGGCGTGGCGGCCGGCATCCTGGCCGGCGGCGCGGTCGGCCTCGTGAACGGCGTGCTGATCGCGCGGTTCCGCATCAATTCGCTGATCGCCACGCTGGCGATGATGGAGGCGGTGCGCGGGCTGGCGTTCCTGACCTCGAACGGCGATGCGGTGATGATCTCCGAGGAGCGCTTCTTCGCGCTGGGCGGCGGCGCGTTCCTCGGCATTTCGTATCCGATCTGGAGCAACATCGTCGGCTTCGTGCTGTTCGGCTTCCTGCTCAAGAAAACGGTGTTCGGCAAGAACGTGCTGGCGGTGGGCGGCAACAGCGAGGCGGCGCTGCTCGCGGGCCTGCCGGTCACGCGCATCAAGATCGCCGTGTTCGTGCTGCAGGGGCTCGTGACGGGCTTCGCCGGCGTGATGCTGGCCTCGCGGATGAGCCTCGGCGATCCGAAAACCTCGGTCGGCCTGGAATTGGGCGTGATTTCGGCCTGCGTGCTGGGCGGCGTGTCGCTGACGGGCGGCGTGGCCACCATCGCCGGCGTGCTGGTGGGCGTGCTGATCATGGGCGCGGTGCAGGACGCGATGAGCCTGATGAACGTGCCGACGTTCTATCAGTACCTGATCCGCGGCGGCATCCTGCTGCTGGCCGTGCTGTTCGACCAGTTCCGGCGCAGCAAGCGGGCGGTGTGAGGCCGTGCCGGGCGCGGGCGCACCTGCTACACTCGGCCGCTCCCGTTTCCTGCCCAGCGCCCCGTCATGACCACGTCGCCGGCCGGCATCATCGCCGGCACCACGCTGCTCAATCCCCAATGGCTGCGCACGTTCGAGATGCTGGTCGAAACCGGCAACTTCACGCGTGCGGCCGAGCGGCTCGGCCTCACGCAGGCGGCCGTCAGCCAGCATCTGCGTCATCTCGAGGATCAGCTCGGCCTGCTGGTGATCCGCCGCCCGCGCGGCATCGACATCACGCCCACCGGCCGCATCGTGCTCGATTACTGCGCCGAACTCGCGCGCGCCGACCGCCGCCTGCGCGGCCGGCTGGCCGAAGCCGACGACGATTGCGGCGAAATCAGCCTGATCACGCCCGGCAGCATCGGCCTCGCGATGGCGCCCTGGCTGCTCGACATGCAGTTGCAGACGCCGGGCCTCGTGGTGCGGCACCGCTTCGCGCCCGATCGCGAGGTGCTCGACGCGGTGCTGTCGAATCTCTACGAAGTGGGTTTCGTCACGCTCAAGCCCGACGACGAGCGGCTCGCCGCGAGCCGGTTCGCCGAGGAGCCGCTGGAGCTGGTGGTGCCGGCGGGCGAATACGTGCACGGCTGGCCCGATCTCGAACGGCTCGGCTTCGTCGATCACCCCGACGGGCTGGCGATGGCCAGCCGCCTGCTGAGCCGGCGCTTTCCCGACAACCCCGGCGTGCGCGGGCTGCCGCGCCGCGCGTTCACCAACCAGGTGGCGCTGATCCTCGAGCCGGTGTCGCGCGGGCTCGGCTTCACGGTGATCCCGCGCTATGCGCGGCAGGCGTTCGCGCGCCAGGACGCGATCGCCGTGATCGAATGCGGCGCCGCGGTGCTCGACACGCTGTGGCTGATCCATCGCGCCGAATGGGGGCTGTCGAGCCGAATGCAGCGCGCGCTGGCGACGTTGCGCGAGCGGCTCGGCGCCAGCGGCCGCTAGGCGCGCGCCGCCTCGCGCGGGCGCCTGACGATCCGTTTGCGCGTGCGAGGCTAGAATGTCCGATCCGCCCGCGAGCGAGGCGCGCACCGCGCCTCGGGCATCACCGGAACAGGAGAATTCATGCAGGGATCCCCGCAGCACGCCATCGTCAAGCGCCACGCCGTCCGCGATTTCTTCCGCCGCCCGGAACGCACCGCCTTCCAACTGTCGCCGGATGGCCGTCACCTGAGCTTCCTCGCGCGTCACCACGGCCGCCTGAACGTGTTCGTGCAGGCGATCGACGACAAGGGCCGCCCGCTCGGCGAGGCCCGCGCGCTGACCAGCGAATCGGCGCGCGACATCGGCGGTTACTTCTGGAAGGGCAACGACCGCGTGCTGTTCGTCAAGGATTTCGGCGGCGACGAGAATTACCACGTGCTGTCCGTGCCGATCGACGGCAGCGCGATCGTCGACCTCACGCCTTACGAAACCGTGCGCGCCGGCATCGTCGACAGCCTGATCGACGACGACCGCTTCGTGCTGATCTCGCACAACCGCCGCGACGCGACCGTGTTCGACGTGGTGCGCGTGGACGTGGCGAGCGGCGAGGAAACCGTGATCGCCGAGAACCCCGGCAACATCCTCGGCTGGATGACCGACCACATGGGCCGCCTGCGCGTGGCCGTGGCCGGCGACGGCGTGACGCAAACGCTGCTGTATCGCGACGACGAGGCCGACGCGTTCCGCCCGCTCGTCACCACCGATTTCCGCGAGACGCTCTCGCCGCTGCTGTTCACGTTCGACGACCGCAAGCTGTATGTGGCGTCGAACCGCGGCCGCGACCGCATGGCGATCTTCGAGTTCGACCCGGCCACGGCGCTCGAAGGCACGCTGCTGTTCGAGCACGACGAAGTGGACGTGGCCGGCCTCGGCCATTCGCACACGCGGCGCGTGCTGACCACCATCTGGTACGAGGACGACAAGGTGCGCGCGCATCACCTCGACGCGCACATCGGCAACATTCACGCCGATCTCGACGCGCGCCTGCCCGGCGGCGAATCGAGCATCGCCAGCATCACGCGCGACGAATCGCGGATGATCGTGCGCAACGCGTGGGATCGCTCGCCCGGCGCCGTGTGGCTGTACGACGTGGCCACCCGCGAGCTGACCCAGTTCGAAGCGCTGACGCCCTGGCTCGCGCCGGAGGACATGGCGCCGATGCAGCCGATCGAATACACGTCGCGCGACGGCCTGCGCATTCGCGGCTACCTGACGCTGCCGGCCGGCTTTTCGCTCGACGGCGACGGCGCGGCGAAGGCCGCGAACCTGCCGCTGATCGTCAATCCGCACGGCGGCCCGTGGGCGCGCGATCACTGGGGCTTCAACCCCGAGGTGCAGATGCTGGCCAATCACGGCTACGCGGTGCTGCAGATGAATTTCCGCGGCTCGGTGGGGTATGGTCGGGCGTTCTGGGAGGCGAGCTTCGGGCAGTGGGGCCGCACCATGCAGAACGACATCGACGACGGCGTGGATTGGCTGATCGGGCAGGGCGTGGCCGATCCGAAGCGCGTCGCGATCTACGGTGCGAGCTACGGCGGCTACGCCACGCTGGCTGGCGTGACGTTCACGCCCGAGCGCTACGCGGCCGCGATCGATTACGTGGGCGTGTCGAACCTGTTCACGCTGCTCGAATCGATGCCGCCTTACTGGAAGCCGCTGCTCGACATGATGTACGAGCAGATCGGCAACCCCACCACCGAGGAGGGCAAGCGCGCGCTGCACGACGCGTCGCCGCTGTTCTTCGCCGACCGGATCGTCACGCCGCTGTTCGTCGCGCAGGGCGCGAACGACCCGCGCGTGAAGCAGGCCGAGAGCGACCAGATCGTCGAGGCGTTGCGCTCGCGCGGGGTGGAGGTGCAGTACATGCTCAAGGAGAACGAGGGGCACGGCTTCGCGAACGAAGAGAACCAATATGCGTTCTACGAGGCGATGATCGCGTTCCTCGACAAGCATCTGGGCATGAAGCCGCGCGATTGACGGCACGGCGGAACGGCGGCGCGGATCGTCGCCGCGCCGCCGTTTTTTCACGACCGACCCGCTTCAGTCTTTTCCTTCCGCCCCGGCGGCCGCGCGCTTCGCCGCGCCGGCTTTCGCCGCCTTGATCTGGCCCGCGTGGGCCGCCGTCAGACACTCCTGAAACAGCAAGGCCGCGCGCGATGGCTGCGGCGAGCGCCGGAACAGGCTCACGAACCGGCAGCGGTAATGAAAGCGCCGCGGCGCGACCGCCTGCATGCGCCCGGCGCGCTCGAAGCTCTCCGCGTAGTGATCGGGCAGGAAGCCGAGAAACTTGCCCGACAGGATCAGCGTGGCCACGGCTTCCTGATCCGACGCGGTGGCGCTGCGCGTGAGCTTCGCGCGGTGCGTGAGTTGCAGGTTCGGCGAGTGATAGCCGAGCCCGGCGAAACCCTGTTCGCGAATCCGTTCCCAGGTCAGCTTGTCGTGCGCCGCGCCGAACAGCGGGTGGCCCGCGCCGCAATACAGCAGCATCCGCTCGTCGTACAGATCGGTGTAGACGAGGCTGCCCGAACTGCGGTGCTCGGGGATCACGCCGATCTGGTAGCTGCCGTCGATCACGCCGCGCTCGATCTCCTGGATCGAGCCGACGTGCAGGTTCAGCGCCACGTCCGGCGCGGCTTCGGCGAAATGCCGGATCGCCTCGGCGATGCGCGCGGCCGGGTTGGTGGCCGTCTTGTCGAACATCGCGATATGCAGTTCGCCGCCCATCCGATCATGGATACCGTCCACGCGCGCGCGGAACGCCTCCAGCGAGGCCAGCAGCCGCAGCGTTTCCTCGTAGACGGTCTGGCCCTCCGGCGTCAGCGTGAAGCCGGCCCGGCCGCGCCGGCACAGCACGAGGCCGAGCCGGGTTTCGAGATCCTTGACGTGCCGGCTGATGGTGGAAATGCCGATATTCAGTTCCAGTTCGGCCGCGGCCATCCCGCCGCATTGCACCACCACCTTGAAGACGCGCAGCAGGCGCAGGTCCATGTCGCTCAGTTGGCCGAGCAGGGCGCGCTGACGGGGAGTTCTTACTTGCATGAATGTTCAAGTAAACATTGATATTGCGGTATTCACAAGACTATCTGGCGACCCAACAATGCGCAACACACGAACCGATGAGGAGCGCGCCGCGCCAACCGCCATGACCGAGATCACCGCCACCCAGCCCGATACGCAACAAGACGGCGTGCGCACCGACGCCGCCTGGCTCGACGCCCACTGGATGCCGTTTACGGCCAATCGCCAGTTCAAGCAGGACCCGCGCCTGATCGTCGAGGGCAAGGGCGCCTATTACACGAGCGCCGACGGCCGGCGGATCTTCGACGGCCTGTCGGGCCTCTGGTGCTGCGGTCTCGGCCACGGCCGCACCGAGATCGTCGAGGCGGTCAGCCGCCAGATCGCCAAGCTCGATTACGCGCCGGCGTTCCAGTTCGGCCATCCGCAATCGTTCGAGCTGGCCAACCGGATCAAGGATCTGACGCCGGCCGGCCTCGATTACGTGTTCTTCACGGGTTCGGGCTCCGAAGCCGCCGACACCTCCCTGAAGATGGCGCGCGCCTACTGGCGCGCCAAGGGCAAGGGCACCAAGACGCGCCTGATCGGCCGCGAGAAGGGCTACCACGGCGTGAACTTCGGCGGCATCTCGGTGGGCGGGATCGGCGCGAACCGCAAGCTGTTCGGCCAGGGCATCGATGCCGATTTCCTGCCGCACACGCAACTGGCGCAAAACAAGTTCTCGCGCGGCCTGCCCGAGCAGGGCGCCGAGCTGGCCGACCGCCTGCTCGAGCTGATCACGCTGCACGATGCGTCGAACATCGCCGCCGTGATCGTCGAGCCGTTCTCCGGTTCGGCCGGCGTGGTGGTGCCGCCGAAGGGCTATCTGAAGCGCCTGCGCGAGATCTGCACGGCGCACGACATCCTGCTGATCTTCGACGAGGTCATCACGGGCTTCGGCCGCGCCGGCGCGATGACGGGCGCCGATGCGTTCGGCGTGATGCCGGACATCCTGAATTTCGCCAAGCAGGTCACGAACGGCACGCAGCCGCTCGGCGGCGTGGTGGCGACCAAGGACATCTACGACACGTTCATGGCGGCCGGCGGCCCCGAGTACATGCTCGAATTCCCGCACGGCTACACGTATTCGGCGCACCCGGTGGCCTGTGCGGCCGGCAACGCCGCGCTCGATTTGCTGGTGAAGGAAGACGGCGTGGGCCGCGTGCGCGCGCTGGCGCCGCATTTCGAGAACGCCGTGCATGGCCTGAAGGGCGTACGCCATGTGGCCGACATCCGCAACTTCGGGCTGGCCGCCGGCATCACGATCGAGGCGCTGCCGGGCGAGCCGGCGCGCCGGCCGTACGAAGTGGCGATGCGCTGCTGGGAGAAGGGCTTCTACGTGCGCTACGGCGGCGACACGATCCAGCTCGCGCCGCCGTTCATCGCGGAGGCGCGCGAGATCGACGACATGGTCGGTGCGCTGGCCGACGCGTTGAACGCGACGGCCTGACGCAAGCGGGCGGCGGTACCGCCGCTCGAGCGCTGTCGTGCAAAGCGACGCCGGTCCCTAGGGGCCGGCGTCGCTTTTTTCGTTTGCGCAGGTGGCTGAACTGGCCGATCGGCTAGCTTGTTCGAAACCTTGCGCCAGCCCAACCTAAAGGCTCCTTGTTCTTGACGGATTTTCGTCTTTAAACGAATATGGCTGCCTATCAGATCGAGCATTACCTGACGGCCCACGACCAGAAGAATCTATTCATCGACTGGTTGAGCGGGCTGCGAGATGTGAGGGCCAAGGTTGCGATCATTCGCCGCCTGGCCCGTATGGAGCAGGGCAATTTCGGCGATCACCGCTTTTGTCGCGATGGCGTCTGGGAATTGCGCATCGATGCGGGGCCGGGTTATCGGCTCTATTACGCGGTGGCGGGCCGGCGTCTGGTGCTGCTGCTGTGCGGTGGCGACAAGCGTAGCCAGAACGCGGACATCGACCGCGCAACAGGCTACTGGCTCGATTGGCAATGGAGGTTGGACGAATGAGAAGCACATCCCATGACGAAGCGATGGCCGAGCTGTACCGCCGCGATCCGGCGCTTGCGATCGCGGTCATCAACGATATTCTCGGCGACGGCGATCAGCCCGAGCTGCTGAGCGTGCTGCGTCAGCTCGCGCAGGCGTTCGGCGGCATGCAGGCGGTCGCCGCTCGTGCGGAACTGAACCCCACGCAGCTGTATCGCACGCTCTCGCCCGAGGGCAATCCGTCGCTGGCCAGCATGATGGCGATCCTCAAGGCGATGGGGCTGCGTCTGGCGATCCAGCCGCTCGAGCTTCCCGCGCCGGCTTGCGCGGCCTGATCGCGGATCGAGAGGCGGCCGCCGCCGCGGCGGCCGCTTCGTCCGCATCCCGGGCGCAATCCGCCCGCGCCGATAAGCAAACCCCGCCGCACCGATAAGGTTTGCCGGAATCGATATTGGAAGCGTTCCAGCCGGTTCGATAGATTCGTCGGATTGCCGTGCGCACGGCGCATCGTCCGACCGGAGCCATCGAAGCATGAGCCAAGCCATCCGTTTCAACGCGTTCGAGATGAACTGCATCGGCCATCAGTCGCCGGGCCTGTGGGCGCATCCGCGCGACCGTTCGTGGCAGTACAAGGATCTCGAATACTGGACCGACCTCGCGGAAACCCTGGAAAAAGGCTTTTTCGACGGCATCTTCATCGCCGACGTGATCGGCTATTACGACGTCTATCGGGGCAGCAACCACCACGCGCTGCAGCAGGGCGTGCAGATTCCCGTCAACGATCCGATCCAGCTCGCCGCGCCGATCGCGCTGGCCACCGAGCATCTCGGCATCGGCATCACGGCCTCGACCTCGTTCGAGCATCCGTATACGTTCGCGCGGCGGCTCTCCACGGCCGACCATCACACGAAGGGCCGGATCGGCTGGAACATCGTCACGTCGTATCTGGAAAGCGGCGCGCGCAACGTCGGGCAGACCGGGCTGGAGGATCATTCGAACCGCTACGAGATCGCGGCCGAATATCTGGAGGTGCTCTACAAGCTGTTCGAGGGCAGTTGGGAAGAGGGCGCGGTGCTGCGCGACCGCGAACGGCGGATCTTCGCCGATCCGTCCAAGATCCACGAAATTCGCCACAAGGGCCGACATTTCGAGGTGCCCGGCTATCACCTGTGCGAGCCGTCGCCGCAGCGCACGCCGGTGCTGTATCAGGCCGGCGCGTCGGGCGCCGGCAAGGCGTTCGCGGCGCAGCACGCCGAATGCGTGTTCGTGGCCGCGCCCACCCGCGCCACGCTGCGCGACTACGTGGCCGACATCCGCCGCCGCGCGGCCGAAGCGGGGCGTGATCCGCGCAAGCTGCTGATCTACACGCTGGTGACGCTCGTCGTCGACGAAACCGACGCGAAGGCGCAGGCGAAATTCGAGGAATACCAGCGCTACGTGTCGTACGACGGCTCGCTGGTGCTGATGTCGGGCTGGACCGGCATCGATTTCGGCCAGTACGCGCCCACCGATCTGGTGCGGCGCGTGGAAACCAACGCGATCGTGTCGGCGGTCGAGCATCTGGCCGGCGGCGACAAGGCCTGGACCATCGACGAGCTGGCGCGCTTCGGCGGCATCGGCGGGCTGGGGCCGGTATTCGTCGGCTCGCCGTCGACGGTGGCCGACATCCTGCAGGAGTGGGTGGCGGAAACCGGCGTGGACGGTTTCAATCTGGCCTATGCGCTCGCGCACGAAAGCTTCGAGGACGTGGTGGGCTACCTCGTGCCGGAGTTGCAGCGGCGCGGCGCGTATCCCACCTCGTACCGGCCCGGCACGCTGCGCGAGAAGCTGTTCGGCGAGGGCGCGCGGCTCGGGGATGCGCACCCGGGCGCGGCGTATCGCGATCTGTCGCGGTTCGCGGAAGACTCGCCAGCCGAATCGCAGGCTGCCTGAGCGCTGTCATCGTCGCCTTGCCGGCCGCCCGGCAAGGCATTCGCCAAGCTTCAGTCCTTTCCGGCCGCCGCCGCGCGGCGCGCTCCCTCCCCGGCAAGCCAGTTCCACGCCTTGGAACCGCCGCCGCCATCCCGATTCTCACTACTGACCACCCGCGTCGCCCCGGCGTTACGATTCGCCTCGACTGCCGCCGCAATCCATCGCGGCCGGCGACGACAATGTGTGGAGACAGGATTCATGACGTTTCGCGGCCAATACCGTACGACCATCCTCGGCATGCTGCTGCTGGCGACGGTCATCAATTACATCGACCGCTCCGCGCTGTCGATCGCCATGCCGTTCATCACCCGCGATTTCCATCTGACGCCGAGCGAGAAGGGCATGATCTTCGGCGCGTTCTCGATCGGCTATGCGCTGTTCAATTTCCTTGGCGGGCACTTCGCCGACCGCTTCGGCGCGCGCCGCGTGCTGAGCGTGTCGATGGCCGGCTGGTCGATCGCCTGCGGCCTGACGGCGGCGGTGTCGGGCTTCTGGTCGATGCTGCTGCTGCGCATCGCGTTCGGCATGGGCGAAGGGCCGAACGCCGCCACCGGCAACAAGGTCGTCAATACGTGGTTCCCGCTCGGCGAACGCGCCACGGCGGCCGGCATCAGCCAGGCGGGCGGCCCGCTCGGCGGCGCGCTGGCCGGGCCGGTGGTGGGCTTTCTCGCGCTGTCGTTCGGCTGGCGCGCCGCGTTCATCGTGATGGCCGTGCTGGGGCTGGCCTGGGCCGTCATGTGGCGCCGCCTGTCGACCGAAACGCCGGCGCAGCATCCGCGCGTGAGTCCGGCCGAACTGGCGCAGATCGACGCCGGGCAGGAGGCCGTCGAGCCGCCGGTGGGCGAGACGGTGTCGATTCGCGAGGTGATCGCGAACCGCGCCGTGCTGACCACCGGCATCTCGCTGTTCTGCTACAACTACATCCTGTTTTTCTTCATCACCTGGTTCCCGAGCTATCTGGTCGACGCGAAGGGCATCAGCCTGAAGGACATGAGCCTCGTCAGCTCGCTGCCGTGGATCACGGGCGCGATCGGCTTCCTGTCGGGCGGCTTCCTGGTGGACGCGATCTACCGCAGCACCGGCCGCCGGATGTTCTCGCGCAAGGTGGTGCTGGTCACGTCGCTGCTGATCGCGGCGGCCTGCATCGCGCTGACCGGCATGGTCGAATCGGTGTGGACGGCGGTGGGCGTCATGACGGTGGCGATCGGCCTGCTGATGCTGGCCGCGCCGGCCTACTGGGCGATCATCCAGGACAGCGTGCCGCGCCACCAGGTCGGCACCGCGAGCGGCTTCATGCACGGCCTGGGCAATTCGTCGGGCATCGTCGGGCCGGCCATCACCGGCATGCTGATCCAGCGTACCGGCAACTTCTCCAGCGCGTTCCTGCTGGCCGGCGCGGTGGGCCTGATCGGCTCGCTGATCCTGGCGCGCTTCGTCCATGCGCCGGGCGACCGCGACGCGCTGCCGTCGGCGGCCTGAGCCGCGCCCTCGCTTGCACGCCCGGCCGCGGCCCGGCGTGCAAGCGAATGGTCTCCACGCGTCTCTTCGCGCATGCCTCGCCAGCCGGGGCATGCGCTTTTTCCTTTAGCGAGTGTTTCCGATGAGTCATGACGAATCGTCCCTCAGCGAGGGCATGCGCGCGTTCCTGCGCACGGCCGCCGGCTTCCGCGCCACCGGCGACGACTGGGCGTCGCGCCGCGACGCGTTCGCGCGCCAGGGCGCGCCTTTCACGCA